>NZ_JBXWSR010000019.1:0-419779 GCF_059613525.1 Ruegeria sp. SATB045
ACGCAAAAATCCAGACAATAACGTCCGACCCTCAACATCACCGCTCACAGCTACGCCGTTCACAGTCATCGAAACCTGTGCCATGAAATCCTCCCGTTTCGTGTTGTTCCTCGGGTCGAGTTAAACACGCGGGTTTTCATTTGAGAACAAAAATCTGAGACGGTTCAGAGGATTGTCGGGCGAGCCCACCACATCAGGGCTTTCGCGAAGACCGGGGCTGCGGGCGTGTCGGGATCTCTTTCAGCAAGCCGCCGACCCCCATTCCAGCGATATCAAGCCCTGTTGTTTCGACCCCACAGGCCACGCGGGACAAAACCCAATCTGCGCCGTTCAACGCGGGTGAACGTGCACAGCCCGGCAGACCAATCACCGGTCGGTCGCCAAGCGCGCCGAGAAACAGAAGGTTGCCCGGGTCGACCGGCATTCCGAACCGGTCCACTTGCCCTCCGGCGGCGCGTACCGCCTCGGGTGCCACGTCGTACACGTCAGACGTGGCCGAGCCGGTCAGGATCATGACGATATCCCCTTCAGAGTCGGACACAGCCAAGGACAAAGGTTCCGCCTGATGCGGGACGATCCGAACGTCTGACAGTTCCATCCCCAAGGCTTCGACACGCCCCCTGATCGCGGCAATCCCTTTGTCATTCGACGGGCCGCCGGGAATATCAGTCACCACTAGACCCGCAGTTTTGTGGATCGGCGAGACCATACGGATCGATGCCTGCGCCAGACGTGCCGCGTGCATCACATCGCCTCCGGGCACGGCATAAGAGATAACCTTGATCGTCGCCACCATGCCGCCTTCGCCCATCTGCTGGTATTGCGGAACAGTCGCCACGGTGATCATCGGGTTGACGCGATTGAAGGCCTCCAACGCCTCAACATCCAGCACGGCGACGCCCGGTCCATCCGCCAGCAGATTCACGCGACCGGTAAAAGGTTGGGTCACGCGTAAACCCGCCTCGGTTGGGTTCGGAACCAGAGCGGCAGCCAGCATCTGGGCGGCCTCATCCTCGTGACAGTCACCCGGTTCAAGTCGCGCGACAGTGACGGAGCCAAAGCCAGCCTCGGTCAGGTCTTCGATGTGGTCTGCCGTCAGCGCGATGCCTTTGCGCAGCTTACGGTCACCGACCTTGATCGAATGGGCTAGGATCGTGCCGACGGCCTCGGCAACGGGGACAGGACCGAACTTCACGCTTTGCCTCGTAACACGGCGGTCATCTGTGCCAATATGGCGACTGCAATTTCGGACGGATCGGCAGCCCCGATATCCAGACCAACCGGACCATGAATGCGGGCAATCTGATCTTCGGTGAACCCGGCCTCGGTCATACGAGCCACGCGTTTGGCATGGGTCCGGGTCGAGCCCAGAGCACCGATGTAAAACACCCCGGCGGCCAACGCTGATTCCAGTGCCGGGTCGTCCAGCTTGGGGTCGTGGGTCAACAACACCACAGCGGTGCGCGAATCCAGACCCAGCTTGGCAACAGCCTCATCCGGCCAATCAGTCAGTATGTTTTCACCCGGAAAACGGGCGCTGGACGCAAAAGCATCCCGTGGGTCGATAATCGCGGGGTCATACCCTGCAATCCGTGCCATCGGCACCAGCGCCTGCGCAATATGAACCGCACCCACGACAATCAGGCGCAAAGGTGGGTTGTGAACAGCCACAAAGGTCTTGCCGTCCTCTTCGAACCCCGAGCGATCCATGCGCAGCCGGTCGGCATACGCGTTGCGACGCAGCGCGCGGTGGCCGGTCTCGACATTGACCTCATAGGCGAGTGGTTCTCGCGCGGCCCGCGCCTCGACCAGATCACGAAGCATGGGTTCGAGCAGAACGCTTCCGATGGGCTCGACCAGCACCCGAATCGTCCCTCCACAGGCCAGACCAACAGCGAACGCATCTTCGTCGCTGACACCAAATTCCAACAGACGTGCTTCGCCTTCATCTATGGCCTCAAGCGCTTCGACGATCACAGCGCCTTCGACACA
Organism: Ruegeria sp. SATB045; assembly: GCF_059613525.1. Taxonomy (NCBI): domain Bacteria; kingdom Pseudomonadati; phylum Pseudomonadota; class Alphaproteobacteria; order Rhodobacterales; family Roseobacteraceae; genus Ruegeria; species Ruegeria sp. SATB045. The sequence goes on from NZ_JBXWSR010000019.1 coordinate 1,993, forward strand.
ACCGCCCGAAACCGAGCCTTCGATACGACCATCGCCGCCAATGACCAACTGCGCGCCCACACGGCGCGGGGCGCTTCCCCAAGTCTCAACCACGGTGGCGAGCGCGGCCTTTTTGCCATTGCTGAACCAGCGCAGCGCAGTTTCTGGGCTGTTGTCGAATCTGTCCATTGCGCCCTCCCATAGTGCTTTGACCCAACATAGGCAGGTTTGGCCAGATGAAAAGGAACCCCGACTTTAAGGTCAGACGCCGCAGTCAGGCTTCGGCGCGAATTGGCTGAGTTTTTACCATTTTCTGCAAAGCATTGATTGTCTACAGAGCAGATTCTAGCCTACACATACATCTACTGCATTCCAGTATGCGCATATTTAATTTTCACAAGGGAGACAAAGAGTTGAAACGCATTTTTGCACTCGGAACAGCAATCGGACTTTTGGCATCCACGGCAGTCAGTGCAGATACATTCCTGCGCTATGGCGAGGTCGAGGGCTGGAAGGTATTCATTGATCAGGACAAAAAATCCTGCCTGATTGAGGCTATAGATGACTCCGAAAACGTGGTTCAGATGGGGCTAACCGAAGATCGCGGCGTTGGCTATGTGGGCGTCTTCACCAAAGAAAAAACCGACATCAAGCGCGGCGATACCGAGGCTGTGGCAATTCTGCTGGGCGACAACCTCTATATCGGTGAAGCCACCGGCATGAAGGGTAACATCACCAAGGGGTATTCGGGCGGTTACGTTCTGTCCAATGATCCCCAATTCGCTGAAGACATTGCCAAGCAAAAGGTGATGCTTGTCTTCCCCGAGAAGGAATTTGCCTTCACCGTGGATCTGACTGGCACCTACAAGGCCATGGAAATGGCCCGCAAGTGCAATGAAGAACAGCTGAGTTAACCCTAACTCGAAAGCGCGGTCATCAGCCGCGCTTTCTCACCCATGTCATCGGGTTTCGAGATGACCTCGGCCAGATCTTCGAGCGAGGCAATAGAATGCCCGGCCCGAAAGCTGTCCACATGCGGCAGCATCGCGGCCACGCCCTGCGCCTTAGGTGCAAACCCGTCCCAGCGCAGCAGTGGGTTCAGCCAGATCAGACGGCGGGCGGAAAGGTGCAGACGCTCCATCTCTTTTCCCAGCGATTGCGGTTCGCCCCGGTCCAATCCGTCCGAGATCAGCAGAACCACCGCACCCTGCCCCATGACGCGCCGCGACCAGTCGCGGTTGAACGCGTGCAGGCATTCGCCGATGCGGGTGCCGCCCTCCCAATCCTGCGCTTCCGCCCCAGCGGCGGCCAAAGCGGCGTCCACATCGCGCTGATGCAGGTGGCGGGTGATATTGGTCAGCCGCGTCCCGAAAGTGAACGCGTGAACCTTGGCCCATCCCGCGCCCTTCGCGTTCGAGACCGAGTGCAGAAAATGAAGGATAATGCGGCTGTATTGGCTCATCGAGCCCGAGATATCACACAGCACCACCAGATTTGGCCAGCGGGTTCGGGGTTTCTGACGGGCGATTTCGTGCAACTCTCCGCCCTGGCGCATGGCGGCGCGCAAGGTGCGGGCGCGGTCTATCCTTTGCCCAACATGGCTGGCTTGACCGCGCCGGGATTCGATTGGTTTTACGGGTAGCGTCATACGGGCCAATATGCGCTTGGCCTGAGCGATCTCGGCGGTGCTCATCTGTTCAAAGTCCAGACTGCGCAGGCGTTCCTCGGACGAGGCGGTTTGAGAAGCGTCGATCTCAAGCTCAGTTTCTTCGCCCGTGTCTTGCGTCTCTGGCTGATCGCGTTCGACACCATCCAGCAGCGCCTCGGCCGCGCGCTTTTCGCCCGCGTCGGCCTTGCGGTCTTCCTGAACACCACGGATCGCAGGCAGCATCATGGCCATCATATGCTCCATATACCGCGGGTCGCGCCAATACATGCGAAAGACCTGCGCGAACACTGTGCGATGTTCGGGACGGTTCACGAAACAGGCGTGCAGGGTCCAGTAGAAATCCTGCTTTTCCGAGAACCCGGCAGCCTGCACCGCGCGGATGGCATCGACAACACGGCCCGTACCTATGGGCAATCCCGCCTTGCGCAGGGCCCGCGCGAAATGGGTGATGTTCTGCGCCAGTTTGGGGTCATCTGGGATATCTAGGGGAAGCTGCTCCGCCATCACACCGGTTCGAGCGTGGCTTTGGCTTCGTCCAGAATACGTTTTGCCTCAGACCCTTGGAGTTTCTGGATGTCGTCCTGGTACTTCAGGATCGCGCCCAGCGTATCGCCGATCACTTCGGGGCTGAGGTTGATCACATCAAGCGCCAGGAGGCATTTGGCCCAATCGATCGTCTCTGCAACGCCGGGTTTCTTGAACAGGTCTTCGGTGCGCAAATGCTGGACGAAGGCCACCACTTCGCGGCTGAGTTCCTGTGCCGCTTCGGGTGCGCGGGCGTGGAGGATTTCGATCTCGCGCTCGAAATCGGGGTAGTCGACCCAATGATAGAGGCAACGGCGTTTCAGGGCGTCATGCACCTCGCGCGTGCGGTTCGAGGTGACGATGACAATGGGCGGTTCGGGCGCTTTAACAGTGCCCAGTTCGGGGATTGTAACCTGAAAATCGCTGAGCGCCTCCAGCAGGAACGCCTCGAACGGTTCATCCGTGCGGTCAAGTTCGTCGATTAGCAGGACCGGCGCGCCGTGTTCATCTGGGCGCATAGCCTGCAACAGCGGGCGTTCGATCAGGTAGTCGTCCGAGAACAGCTCGGATTGCAGGGCACCCCTGTCGGCGCCGCCCGAGGCTTCGGCGGTGCGGATTGCCACCATTTGCGCCGGGAAGTTCCATTCGTAGACAGCCGAGGACGCATCCAGCCCCTCGTAACACTGCAGTCGGATCAGGCGGCGGTTCAGCCCGGCGGCCAGCGCCTTGGCGATCTCGGTCTTGCCGACCCCGGCCTCACCCTCCAGAAACAACGGGCGGCCCAGTTTCAGCGACAGGAAGACGACCGTGGCCAAGGCCCGCCCGCAGACATAGCCCTGATCGCCCAGCATAGTCTGAACGGCGTCGATGGAATTTGGCTGCGTCATGGCGATCTCCCTCGGGGCACAAGAGGTCACGACGGCGGGCGCGCGTCAAGACCAGGGCTTTGCAAGGAGTTACGACGTTCGGGCATATTGACAAGGGGCAGCCGTGCATTCGGGGCCTTTCACGGCTGCGCGCACTGTGCTAGCCGGGGGCCATGACCGATACCCTGACGATCCGCCGCCCCGACGACTGGCACCTGCATCTGCGCGATGGCGCGATGCTTGAGGCCGTCCTGCCCGAAACCGCGCGTCATTTCGCCCGCGCGATCATCATGCCGAACCTCGTGCCGCCCGTGGTGCGCGGCGATCAGGCCGCCGCCTATCGCGACCGCATTCTGGCCGCCTTGCCCGAAGGCATGACGTTTGAGCCGCTGATGACCCTCTATCTGACCGAGGACACGGATGCCGAAGACGTCGCCGCAGCCCAAGCCAGCGGGCTGATCAAAGCGTGCAAGCTGTATCCGGCTGGGGCCACGACCAATTCGGCCTCGGGCGTGAGGGATTTCGGCAAGATACGCCCGGTGCTGGAAAAGATGGCCGAGATTGGCCTGCCCATGTGTGTGCATGGCGAGGTCACGGATGCGGATATCGACATTTTCGACCGCGAGGCCGTGTTTATCGACCGTGTTCTGGACCCGATCCGTAAGTCGACCCCCGGCTTGCGCGTGGTGATGGAGCATATCACCACCGCAAACGGTGTGGACTACGTCAAGGCCAATGACACCGATCTGGGCGCAACGATCACGGCCCATCACCTGATCATCAACCGTAACCATATTCTGGTTGGCGGGATCAAACCGCATTACTACTGCCTGCCCGTCGCCAAGCGCGAAGAACACCGGCTGGCGCTTTTGGCTGCTGCGACCTCGGGTGATGCAAGGTTCTTTTTGGGCACCGACAGCGCGCCGCATACGGATGCGAACAAGGAAATGGCCTGTGGCTGTGCCGGGTGCTTCACCGCGACGAACACGATGTCACTAGTGGCCGAGATGTTCGACCGTGAAGGGGCGTTGGACAAGCTGGAAGGGTTCACCTCGCTCAATGGCCCCGGTTTCTATGGCCTGCCGGTGAATGAGGACACGATCACACTAACCAAGGGCGAACCGGTCGTGTATCCCGAAAAAATCGACTCTGGTGACGGGCCTGTCACGGTGTTCGACCCAGGATTCCCGCTGCATTGGCGCGTGGTCTAATCCGCTAGCAATGCCGCCAGATCGCGGGCGCGGCCTCCGGTGCGCAGCATCGACCAGATCGCGTCCGCCTCGTCACCTCCGATCAGCTTGGCAGCCTTGCCACGCACCCGATCCTCACGCTCGGACAAGGGCAACGGGGTCAGAAGATCATGACTGGCCTCTTTGCGCGCGCCGTCACGGCGCAACAGGGTCAGGTGGGCTTGCGTCTCGGACAGCGTTTCATCCTCCTCAACCGTGACGCGGTCGCGCAGCGATGTCAGGCGCGGATCGGCGCAGGTTTTCTCGGAATAGCTGGCGGGCAAGGCGGTGTCATATCCCAGCGCCTGCATCGCAATCACTGTCCGATATGAGAACTTTGCGCCCAGCCCGGTGGTCGGAGACATCTGGTTGCACACGCTCATCCAGCGCGGATGGGTCTTAACCGCGATCTCGGCCACTTCGGGTTCTGCAATGTCCAACGCGCGCGCGGCCTCAAGTGCCGCGTGCAAACCGTGGCAGCAGGCGTGGAACTTGTGGCTGACGGATTCAAACAGCCAGTCATCACCCAATCCGTCCAGCGCAGGTTGTGCGTCACCTTGCCCCTGATGCGTAGCCCCGAACCCACGGGGGCCCTCTAGCGCATCCGCGTTAGGGTCGAACCCTTTGGCGATCAGTAGCGCCGCCTCGACCCCGGCAGAGGCGGCAAGCCCGGCGTTATAGGGTTTGCCCATCGTCCCGAACTGCGCCTTGAGCCCCGCCGCACGTGTGGCCGTCAGACCCAGAACCTTGCGCATCTGACCCTCATCGAACCGAAGGATTCGGCCCGCTGCGACAGCTGCCCCAAATGCCCCGGCGGTCGCGGTCTGATGAAACCCGGCCTGATAATGGTCGCGCCCCAACCACAGGCCCACGCGGATCGAGATCTCCATCCCCACCAAAGCCGCCTCGAGGACATCTACCAGAATGCGGTCATCCCACTCGCCGACCGCAAGGGCCACAGGCAGAATAGCCACGGACGGATGCCCGATATAGGCGAAATGCGTGTCGTCATAATCCAGCGCATGGGACACCGTCCCGTTAACCAGTGCCGCACCTCGCAAGGGCGCGGCCCCACCGCCGAACAGATGCGCCTGTGCTTCGCCGCCCTCGTCAAGAACCAGCGCGCGTACGGATTTCGAAACGGGCTCGTCTTCTCCAGCCCGCCCTACGGCCAGCCAATCCAGAACGGACAAAGACGTTACAATCCGAGCCTGCTGCGACGTAGATACGGGACTGGCCGCGAACCCGGCCAAGGCGTTGGTAAAATCACTCATGCGGCGCAGTCTAGCGTGCGCCGGGAATGGGTAAAGCCTCAGCTGTACAAATCTGCGGCGCGGGCCTCGAAGGCTTTGACCACCCGCTGCATGGCCTCGTTGAACACGACGCCGATGATGCCCTGCAGGATGGCATTCTTGAACTCGAAATCCACATGGAACGAGATGTTGCAGCCCCCATCAGCCGCGTCTTCGAACCGCCAGTCGGATTTCATGTATTTGAACGGCCCGTCCAGATACTCGGTGTCGATCCGGCGATCCTCGGCGTGTAGCGTCACACGGCTGCCGAACCGTTCGCGGAACACTTTGAAGGAAATCACAAGATCGGCCTCCAGCACCTGGGCCTCGCCCGCCGCATAAGTGCGCCTGATCCGGGCCGCCGCGCACCACGGCAAAAACTGCGGATATTTCGCCACATCTGCGACAAGGTCATACATCTGCTGAGCGGTATACGGCAGGTGACGTGTCTCGGAATGGGTCGGCATGGCGGTCCGCTATTTGCAGGTGACAATGGCGCGTCATGTCGTATGTTGCGCGCCAAAGATCAAGGGGGCAGTGATGACAGACCGCGCATATGTGATAGATGAGATGATCTCGGCCAAGGCCATCGCCGCCCGGATCGAAGAACTTTGCCGCGAGATCACGCAGGAATTCGGCAACACCGACAAGTTGGTTGTTGTGGGTCTGTTGCGCGGCAGTTTTGTGTTCATCGCAGATCTGGTGCGCGAACTGGATCTGCCAATCGAGGTGGATTTCCTTGAGGCGTCCTCGTACGGCGACTCGATGGAGAGCAGCCGTGAAGTACGCATTCTCAAGGACTTGCGCGGCGCAATTGAAGGACGCGATGTGCTGGTCGTCGAAGATATCGTCGATACTGGCCATACCCTGAACCACGTGACCAAACTGTTGCGCAGCCGTAAACCCGCGCGGCTGAAATCCATCGCCTTGCTCGACAAGCCCAGCAGGCGCGAGGTCGATTTCCGCTCAGACTGGATCGGGTTTGAAATACCTGATGAGTTTGTCGTGGGCTACGGCATCGACTACGCGCAGCGCAATCGCAACCTGCCGTTTATCGGTAAGGTTCGATTTGTCGAAGACTGAGCGGCCTTCTGACCTATCCATCTTGTGCAAGTAGCAGTGGTTAAGCTTCCTAAAAATTCATCTATTGGAATATTATTGGACATTTCTCCCAGCAAGAGACTACCATTCGAGTACTTTGGGAGGTTTTATACATATGAAAACACTGTCTATTGGGATTCTGGCGGCTTTCGCGCTAGGCGCAACAGTTGGAATTGCGGATGCAAAAGACAACAAAGGCAAAGGTAAAGGCCCCGACAAGTCGAAAATTGAAAAGTCGCTAAAAACAAATAAAGGCGTCGGTGTACCGCCCGGACAAATCAAGCGCTATACGCGAGGTCAGAAAATCCCTAATGACTTGGATTTTGACTATCTTGACGATCTGGATGGTTGGAAGTTGAAACCCCTGCCCGCCGGTCAGAGGTATATCCGCGTAGACGACGAAATCCTGTCGATATCCGATGACACAAAGACAGTTATTGATGCCGTTGGAATCGTCGGTGATCTTGTAAACTGAGGGCTCAGCCTACAAGAGATCGAATTACCGCACTGAATACATCTACCCCTACAGGGATCAGCGCATCCGGAAAATCATAGTCCGGGTTGTGCAATTGCGGGTGCGTTTGTCCGGCACCCAGCCAAAACATCGCCGCCGCGGCGCTTTTGCCAAACTGGCCGAAGTCCTCGGAAAATTTCTGGGGTTCTGTCGTAAAAGTACAAGGAACGCCGAGCGCGGCGCAGGCCTCAGCTACAGTGGCTACCGCCTGCGCGTTGTTTGTGCAGGCCTCGAACACATCCTCATAGGTGATTTCAACCGCAAGACCCTGGGTTTCTGCGGTTTGAGTGACAAGCCCTTCGGCTTCAGCAATCAGGTTCTGCATCCGAGCGTCGGATACGGTGCGCAGCGTCACCCACAGCTCGGCCTCGCCCGGGGCCACGCCAAACGTGGGTTCGCCCAGCCGGGCATGAGTCACAGTGGTAAGGGCGAAATCGGCATTCAGTGCGCCGCCCGATCCCAAACCTGCCAGTTGCGGAATCAAAGACGCAAGCGCTTTTGCCGGAGAGACTCCATCCTGCGGTTCCGCTGCGTGCGAGGTCTTACCCTTAAGCACCACTCTCATCCCACGTGACGCACAGTTGGCAGGGCCTGCACACAACGACACCTCACCCAGCGCGAGGCCGGGCAGATTGTGCAACGAAAATACATGGTCCGGCGCGATGGACGCGAACTGGGGATGAGCGCGAAAGCCTGCAGCCCCCTGCCCGGTCTCCTCGGCGGGTTGAAAGATCAGAACCACCCGGCCCCTTTTCGGGCGGGTCTCCGCCAGATGATCAGCTACGCCCAGAACCATGACCATATGGCCATCATGTCCACACAGATGCCCCTTGCCCACCACGCGCGAGGCATAGCCTGCATCCGATATTTCCTGAATCGGCAGCCCGTCCAACTCGCACCTTATCGCCACTGTGGGCCCGGGCTGGCCGCTGTCGAATATTCCAGCCACGCCATGCCCGCCGATCCCGGTCAATACCTGATCGGCATCGCGCGCGCGCAATTCATCAGCGATCCGGGCGGCCGTTTCGGCCTCCTGCCCGGACAATTCAGGATATTGATGCAATTCGTGCCGCAGCCGGGTCAGCCGGGCCAACGCCTCGGGGCTCACCCTTGTTCGAGCTTTGCCTGACGAGCGTCACGCAGGCGCGCAAAGTCGTCACCTGCGTGATATGACGAACGTGTTAGCGGAGTCGCCGATACCATCAGGAAACCTTTACCAAAAGCAGCCTTCTCGTATGAAGCGAACTCCTCGGGCGTTACAAAGCGGTCAACACCGTGATGTTTTGGCGTCGGCTGTAGGTATTGGCCAATGGTCAGGAAATCGATATCGGCAGCGCGCATGTCATCCATAACCTGCCGAACCTCTTGCTCGCCCTCACCCAGACCAACCATGATGCCGGATTTGGTGAAGATCGAGGGGTCCATCTCTTTAACACGCTGCAACAGGCGCAGGCTGTGGAAATAGCGCGCACCGGGGCGAACTTGCGGATAGAGGCCGGGAACGGTTTCCAGATTGTGGTTGAACACATCCGGCTTGGCCTCGACCACGGTTTCCAGAACCGCAGGATCACACTTCAGAAAATCGGGGGTCAGAATCTCGATCGTGGTCTTGGGCGAGCGATGACGCACGGCGCGGATGGTCTGCGCAAAATGCTCGGCCCCACCATCGGCAAGATCATCACGGTCCACCGAAGTGATAACCACGTGGTTTAGCCCCAGCTTTTGCACCGCATGGGCCACGCGGCCCGGCTCGAACGCGTCCAGTTCATCAGGGCGGCCAGTGGCGATGTTGCAGAAGGTGCAGCCACGGGTACAGATTTCGCCCATGATCATCATGGTGGCGTGGCCCTGGCTCCAGCATTCACCGACATTGGGGCACCCGGCTTCTTCGCAGACGGTGACCAAATTGTTTTCACGCATAATCTTGTGCGTTTCTGCATAGCCCTTGCCCCCCGGTGCCCGCACCCGAATCCATTTCGGTTTTTTCGGCTGCGCATTGTCCTGACGATGCGCTTTTTCGGGATGACGTTGTTCGGGGATCTTCAGATCACGCACGGCGGCTTTCCTGACTTAGGGTCACTTGGGTGGGATTTAGTACATTCCTGTGTAACAAGCTAGCCCACCCGTGCATAGCTGCCATGACCGCGCACCATGCATCTGCAGAATACTGACTGTACTGATTTCGTCGATTATCGCGATATTTCCGCGTCTTCCAATAAATATCAGAAAATTCGCATCTGCGAAAACAAGCCCATTGAAGCACATTTAGAACTGTTTTAAATCCGCCTCAATTCACACAGGAATCACAGGAATTTGAACATGAAGACCGGGACCGAGCTGCCGAAAGTGACCTTCCGCACCCGAGTGCGTGACGAGGCCGTCGAAGGCCCCAACCCCTATCGCTGGGAAGACAAGACCACCGCAGATTACTTCGCCGGCAAGCGCGTGATCCTGTTCTCGTTGCCAGGTGCATTCACGCCCACCTGCTCGACCTACCAACTGCCCGGTTTTGAAAACGGCTTTGCCGACTTCAAGGAAAACGGCATTGATGAGATCTACTGCATGTCGGTCAATGACAGCTTTGTCATGAACAAATGGGCGCAAGATCAGGGCTTGAAGAACGTCAAGGTCATTCCCGATGGATCGGGTGAGTTCACACGAAAGATGGGGATGCTGGTCGACAAAGACAATCTGGGATTCGGAATGCGTTCGTGGCGCTATGCGGCCATCATCACCGACGGCGTTGTCGAAGCGTGGTTCGAAGAGCCCGGACTGATGGATAACTGCCCCGAAGACCCCTATGGCGTATCATCTCCGGAAAATCTGATGACGCATCTGGAAGCAGAGAAAGAGCTAACTCTGGCCTGATCGCGACTTTGAGTACCTCTGCAAGACCCGCCCTGTTGGCGGGTCTTTTCATGTCCGCGTGGCTGAAACGATATCCGTTCCGACGGCTCGGATGACCCCGGCCAGACTGTCAAACCAGTCTTCACCCCGGGTAGAAATCCGACGCACCAACCCTACAGTCCGGAAGGGTTGTGGTGCGCCGAAACGCTTTAAGCTTAGACCTCGCACAGCACCAATCTCGGCCTGCGCGGCCAGTTCCGGCATCAAGGTCAAACCAAATCCCTCGGCAACAAGACGCGACAATGTCGCCAGCGAAGAAGCTCCCATATTAATCAAGCCGCTGCTGCGGTCCTGACCGCAGACCTCAAGCGCTTGATCTGTCAGGCAATGCCCGTCGTCCAAAAGCATCAACTGAGTGGTTTGAAGGTCCACCGGTCGCAAAGCCTCGGTGTCGCGCTGCATGGTTTCCAACCGGCCAGCACTGCCCGCCAGTAAAAACCTGTCTTCGAACAAAGGCTGCTCGAACAACTCAGAGCCGCCCGAGGGCAGAGCCATGACCCCCGCATCAATGTCACCAGCCCGTAGCATGTCCAACAGTCGATCGGTTCGCGCCTCGCGAATCTGCACGCGCAACGAAACGTCCATCGTCCGCAATCCTGCTAAGACACCGGGCAGAATATAGGGTGCAATCGTCGGGATGATCCCGATCGACAACGAACGGTGACCGCCCGAATGATCTCGAGCAAACTGGTCGAGACGACTAGCGGCCCCCAAAACCTGCTGCGCATAGTCCAGAACATCCCGCCCCAACGGGGTTAACAGGATGTCGCGCGCTTGTCGTTCAAACAGCGGGCCGCCCAGCGTTTCCTCAAGCGTTTTGATCTGCACTGACAGGGCGGGTTGTGACACGTTGCATTTCTGCGCCGCCCTGCCGAAATTTCGCTGTTCGGCCACTGCGCTGAAATATTGAAGTTGTCGGAGCGTAAAATTCATAACCCCTGATTATCTCAATGCGCATTATCCGCAACCGCAAATTATCGCGCTAGCCTATCATCCGGCTCTTTTCGGCTTGGCTCTCATAGTGGCGTTTCAACCGTTGACGTGCAATCCGCAGCACAATTTTGCCCGAGCGTGCAGACCACCCCATGCGTTTCTCGGCCAGTTCCAAACCCTCCAGATAACAACAGCAGCGCAGTGCAACATCGCTGAGGCCCGGCCCCAGATCGGACAGAGCCCGTTCGACCCGATCGCGCGCATCGGAAGAGCCCCGCCCGTCCTTCACACCCGCGCCAAAACTGCCGCGCCCTCCTGCCGTCAGGAAATGATCCCAGTTCTGCGCGACCTGAGGACCGATCTGAGCAAGTTCAAAATCCTCACGCAGCCTCTCACCCGCCCGAACCAGTGCTTCGTCCAGAAAAGGCTTTCCGTCCCGATCCCGACGCCGCGCCAAGGCGATCAGAGGGCTTTCAGCGGCGCTGTACCGTATGCGCCGCGGACGTTCTGTCTTTGTAGCGCCCACTTGCGCAAGGGATGAGGCCGGCTGAAACGGCGCTTGTGCCTCGGCCAACCCGAAATCATTTCGGTTACGTGCCTTGTTTTCCGCCTCGGCCACAAGCTGGCTTAGCGCAGCACGACCCGAAGTCGAAATCCGATAACGTGAAATTCGTCCGGGGTTATCGCACGTGATCCAGTCCTTCAAAGCCAAGGCTTGAGCGGTTTTGCAATCCACTACAGCCGTACGCGTGGTACCGCTGTCACCCGCATCGCGCACTACAACGGCCTTATCCATTTCTTCGGCCACGGCTAGAACTGACCCAGTTTCGCAAAGCCGCCTGAGAACGCGCATCGCCTCTCGATTGAATTTTTCCTCGGCCGCAGCAAGATCGACTTCCTGAGCGGCCGGAAAGGTGCAACTCTGTTGAGCTGTGTCCGAAAAATGAGCTTCCGCCAGCGTCTGAAGCGCAGCATCCACCAGCGGATCGTCTCGCCGCATCTCAATCCGGCGAATTTGTCTGAGTATGGTCGACGCATGGCACCCCGCTGACCGCGCTATATCGCGGATCGACTGACCGGTTTCGGTATGCGCGAGATACCTCTGCGCCCCTTCGGGTACCCAAGCCGGAATGGTAAAAGCCACGTTATTTTCCATAGTTACTTGCCCTCGTCGACAAAACAATTCCGTTCCCAATCGCCCCCGATAAATGTGTTAACCAATTCTAACTAGAGCCGCTTTCGTTACTCGTTCGTTAACCAACAGGGACGAAAACCAGATTTGCTTCAAAATCATAAACACTCATGAAACCATCGTTCGGAGGGAATGCTGTTAAGGCAACGCCCGCTTAGGTTGTGTGACAAAGAGGGCAACTTTTACTCGGACCAAGGAACCCCGACATGCAGGACCTGATGACCATGATAGCTGCCCTTCGCCGCCCTCGTTTGCTTGCGCGGGCTGCAAAACACGGAGCGCAGGACTACGATCGAGATCGTCATCTTCAACGTCTGTTGGGCTATGGTACACTGCCCGGATCTGGCGCGGCACTCATGCAGTTGATGGAAAAGGAGAAAGATGTAAACGCGCAAAGGCTGGCCGAAGACGCCGCCTATTCTCTGGTCCGCCATCTGGACCTGTTGATCGCGTTACTGGGCGAGGCGCAGCTGTACAAGGCCAGCCGCGCCGCGCAATATCAGTGATCAGGCAAAGGCATCCGGCATAGAGGCCTTTTTCTTCTCGATATACTCATTCAGAGCGGCATGGATCGCCGGGTCGAGCTGCGGCTGCTGGTAGTTTGCCAGCAGATGTTCGACCCGCGAAGTGGCCAGTTGCCGTGTATCCCGACCGCCTTCATCTTCCCAGGTCTCGAATGGCTTGTAGTCAAGCAGTTCCGATTTCCAGAACGCGTCCTTGAAGTTGGCCTGCGTGTGGGCGCAGCCAAGGTAGTGACCACCGGGGCCCACTTCGCGGATCGCATCCATCGCCTGTGCGTTGTCGTCAAAGGCGACGCCTTTGGCCACGCCGTGCAGAACACCCAACTGGTCAGCATCCATGACGAACTTTTCAAAGTCCGCCACCAGACCACCTTCCAGCCAGCCGCAGGAATGCAGCATAAAGTTAACACCGGCCATCAGCCCCATGTTCAGCGAGTTCGCGGTTTCATATGCGGCCTGCGCGTCAGGCAGTTTCGAGCCGCAGAACGACCCTGCTGACCGGTATGGCAACCCAAGGCGTCGCGCCAACTGACCCGCACCATAGGTAACCAAAGACGCCTCAGGCGTCCCGAAGGTTGGCGCGCCCGAATTCATGTCAATCGACGACACAAACGCGCCAAAGATCGCTGGTGCGCCGGGACGGATGATCTGGCTATAGGCGACACCGGCCAGAACCTCGGCCAGAACTTGCGTCAGCGTCCCCGCTACCGAAACCGGAGCCATCGCACCGCCCACGATGAAGGGCGAAATGATGCAGGCTTGATTGTTCGCGGCGTACACCTCCAGCGAGCCCATCATCACATCGTCGAAGGTCATCGGCGAGTTGATGTTGGTCAACGAGGTCATGACGGTGTTTTCCTGCACGAACTCTTTACCGAACAGAATCTCGCACATCTCGACCGAGTCCTGCGCGCGGCTTGGATCAGTAACCGAACCCATGAAGGGTTTGTCCGACAAAGTCATGTGCGCCATCAACATATCCAGGTGGCGCTTGTTCACCGGCACATCTGTCGGTTCGCAGACCGTACCACCCGAGTGGTGCAACCACTTGGACATGTAGGCCAGTTTCACGAACTTGTTGAAATCATCCATGGTCGCATAACGACGACCACCCTGAGCATCACGCACAAATGGAGGGCCATAAACTGGTGCAAGAACCAGTTTGCGGCCGCCGACAACCACCGATTTTTCGGGGTTTCGCGCGTGCTGCGTGAATTCGCTGGGCGCGGTTTTGATCAGTTCACGCGCCAACCCTCGGGGGATACGCACACGCTCGCCATCAATGTCGGCACCGGCGTTCTTCCAGCGCTCTAGTGCAGCGGGGTTGTCGACAAAGTTGACGCCAACCTCGGCCAGAATGGTTTCAGCGTTGCTTTCGATAATTTCTAGCGCTTCCTCGTTCAGAACTTCAAAATTCGGAATGTTGCGCTCGATATACTTCGCCGTTTCGATACGAACCGCGGTACGCTCGGCCCGGCGGGCGGCTCCGCCACCGCTTCTGGCTCTGCGTCGGGTGTTTGCCTCTGTCATGAGATGATCCCGTTAAACATGTTCACGTTGGACATTGTGTTACCGGAACAGCCGGAGTCACCAGACGTGGATTACGTCGCAATAGGGGTAAAAGCGACATGATCAGCCATTCGCTTTTGTTTTGACCCAATTTCACGAATGCTCAAAATGTAAGCATGGATTCGGAAACGCCTCACGCCGCGGGCCCATCTGCGGAACGAAAAAGTCTGGACGCGGCCGAGATTGGTGCAGTTGCGCACCTTTACCGCGGCGAAGTTTACCGGAGCACGATCTGGCGCACACGACTGGACACCACGACCAACTGGGCAGTTGTCACATTGGGCGTTGCGCTGTCGATTTCTTTTTCATCGCCCGAGGCTTCACCGCTTCCACTGGTACTTGTTGGCGTTCTGATTATCCTTTTCCTGATGCTCGAAGCGCGGCGCTACCGGTATTTCAATGTGTGGCGCGCCCGGGCCAGATGGCTGGAAACCCATTTCTATGCACCACTTCTGTATGACGGCGATCTTCACATGGAAGAGAACTGGCAAAAGGTTTTGGCTCAGGACTATTTACACCCACGCTACCACGTCAGCCTGATGATCGCGATCGGGCGGCGAATCCGAAGGAATTATCTGTGGATATTATTGATCCAGAGCCTTGCCTTTTGCGTCAAGATTTCGGTCCATCCGACACCGGTTGAAAGTTTTCATCAGGCCCTCGATCGAGCCGATGTCGGCCCCATTCCCGGTGAGTTTCTTATCCTCACAGGCATTTTCTACATACTTTGCTGGTCCCTCATCGCGATCTGGAGTTACCGGGCAGATGTCAGCCGTGCCTCTCATCGAGGTCGCGAAAAATCGGAATCGATGGGCTAATCTGCTTCGAGTGTTTTTTGCATGGCCACGGAATTTCCGCTGACTTCCGTTTCAATCCAACCCAGATGCGCATAGATCGCGCGGGTATCTCGCATCAGCCGATGCGTGCGCAATACCATCAGGGTGCATTCGGCTTCGCGCGCTTCGGCCTCAACCCGGGCAAGCAGCTTTCCGGCAATTCCCTGCCCTTGCGCCTTTGGTGACACGGCCAGATTGAAAACCTTCATCTCGGCGCCTTGCCGTGCAAAAATGATCACCCCCGCCAAACGGTCATCTGAAACGGCAATAACCACCCTATTGTCAGCGATATCCTGATCAATACCCGCAGTCACATCCGGTAAATCGGTAAGGTATTCACGCGCGCTTAAATAAGCCGCATTTATGCAATCAGTGATCGCCGTGGCGTCTTTCTGAGTCGCGTTCGCGAAACGAATGGCAGTCATTGATCCAATCTCCCTCTCGTATCTGGTCAGAAACACCTCATAACGCTTGCACATACCCGCCGTGCAACCTAATAGCCAACCATGAGCCAGACATCCCATGACCGCCTATTGATCATCGACTTCGGCAGCCAGGTAACGCAGCTTATCGCCCGTCGCCTGCGCGAGCTTAACGTCTACTGCGAAATCCACCCCTACCAGAATGTTACTATGGACTTTGTGCGCCAGATGGCACCCAAGGCTGTAATCTTCTCAGGCGGACCGGACAGCGTCACACGCGAGGGCTCACCCCGCGCCCCGCAAGAAATTTTCGACTATGGCGTGCCGATCCTTGGTATCTGCTACGGCCAGCAAGTGATGATGCACCAACTGGGTGGCAAGGTCGAAAGCGGCCACGGTACTGCCGAATTCGGTCGTGCCTTCGTCACTCCCAAGGGTCAGCTGGACATTCTGGACGGTTGGTTCGCCGAGGGTGACGAGCAGGTCTGGATGAGCCATGGCGATCACGTCAGTGAAATCGCTCCGGGGTTTGAGGTGTTCGGGACGTCTCCAAATGCGCCCTTTGCCATCACCGCCGACAGCTCGCGCCATTTCTATGCAGTACAGTTCCACCCCGAGGTGCACCACACCCCCAAAGGTGCGAAACTGTATGAGAATTTCGTCAGGCTGGCTGGGTTCAACGGCGACTGGACCATGGGCGCCTATCGCGAGCAGATGATCGAACAAATCCGCGAACAGGTGGGCGACAAGAAAGTCATTTGCGGTCTGTCCGGCGGCGTCGACAGCTCGGTCGCCGCGATCCTGATCCACGAGGCGATCGGCGACCAGTTGACCTGTGTGTTCGTCGACCATGGGTTGCTGCGCAAGAACGAGGCCGAGGAAGTCGTCGGCATGTTCCGCGACAACTATAACATCCAGCTAATCCACGCCGATGAAAGCGAGCTGTTCCTTGGTGAGCTGGAAGGCCAGTCCGACCCCGAGACCAAACGCAAGATCATCGGCAAGCTGTTCATCGACGTGTTCCAGAAACACGCCGACACCATCGACGGGGCCGAGTTCCTAGCACAAGGTACGCTCTACCCGGATGTCATTGAATCGGTGTCCTTTTCCGGCGGCCCCTCGGTCACGATCAAGTCGCACCACAATGTCGGCGGCCTGCCCGAGAAAATGGGCCTGAAACTTGTCGAGCCGCTGCGCGAACTGTTCAAGGACGAGGTCCGCGCTTTGGGCCGCGAACTGGGCCTGCCTCAGAGTTTCATCGGTCGTCACCCCTTCCCCGGCCCCGGCCTGGCGATCCGCTGCCCTGGCGAAATCACCCGCGAAAAGCTGGAAATTCTACGCGAGGCAGATGCCGTCTATATCGACCAAATTCGTAAACACGGCCTTTACGACGAGATTTGGCAGGCCTTCGTGGCGATCCTGCCCGTGCGCACCGTGGGTGTAATGGGTGACGGACGCACTTATGACTATGCCTGCGCCCTGCGGGCCGTGACCTCGGTCGATGGAATGACCGCAGATTATTATCCCTTCACCCATGAATTCCTGGGCGAGACGGCCACGCGGATCATCAACGAGGTCAAGGGGATCAACAGATGCACTTATGACATCACCTCGAAGCCTCCGGGCACAATCGAGTGGGAATGACGCAAAAAGCCGGGCCATCGCCCGGCTTTTTTGTTTCTGCGCGACAGATTTCCGGTTACGTATCAGAACAATACACATCAGAGTTAACAGGGCCTTGCATGGAAACTTCCAGACCGCAAATCGGCAAGGCCGCTTTATGGATGCTCGGTGCGATCGCTTCGTTTTCTTCAATGGCGGTGGCCGGACGCGAGCTGAGCGTGACGCATGACACGTTCGAAATCATGTTCTACCGCAGCATTGTCGGCATCTTGGTGGTCGGCCTTGTTCTTACGGCAACCGGTAATTGGCATCAGGTCTCAACGCACAGGCTGGGGCTGCACGGCGTTCGGAACGTGTTGCATTTCACCGGGCAAAATCTGTGGTTCTACGCCGTTTCGGTAGTTCCGCTGGCGCAAGTGTTTGCACTGGAATTTACGCAGCCCATCTGGGTGATCCTGTTGTCCCCGCTCCTGCTGGGTGAGCGTTTGACCACAATTCGCGTCCTGTCGGCCCTGATCGGATTCCTCGGTATCCTCATCGTGGCGCGTCCGGGGGCCGTTCCCCTCAGCGCGGGCGTAGTGGCCGCCGCCATGTCTGCGATCTTCTTTGCCCTGACGACGATCTCGACAAAAAAACTGACCCAATTCGCAAGCATCGGGTGCATTATGTTCTGGCTGACTGTTATTCAGGCCGGCCTCGGGTTTGCCGCTTCTGCATTCGATGGCCAGATCACCCTGCCGACATTATCAACCGCCCCTTTCCTGCTGCTCGTCGGGCTGGCTGGGTTGCTTGCGCATTTCTGTATTACGAACGCTCTGGCGATTGCTCCGGCCACAGTTGTGGTGCCTTTCGACTTCGCCAGACTGCCGACAATCGCGATTGTCGGGGTGATTCTCTACCAAGAACCACTGGATCACTGGACGCTTTTAGGGGCCGTTGTGATCTTTGCAGGTATCTTTCTGAACGTTCACGCCGAAAATCGTAACAGTTTAGCAACAGTTCCTCGCGACACTCAGCGCAAGTAACGCACCGTCACCAGTTGACGCTAAAATGAACCCCGAGTGAATATTGAGCATCATAAGTAAACACCACACTGCGCGCACTCACATCACAGCACTGCGCAGCATACAGGAAAGTATAAGGGAGGAAATTCATGAAAAAGGCGCTTCTACAGGCGTGCGCTTTGTGCGTTGGCGCGACTGGCGTGCATGCCGCAGGACTTGATCGCAGCGGTCAGGGCATCAACCTGATTTTCGAAGACGGTTCGGTGGTCCAGGCGCGCCTGGGTTACGCAAACCCCGATATCAGCGGTGAGCAGAATGGTGTGGATTCCGGAAACGTCGGTGAAAGCTTTTTCTCTCCGGGTCTGGGCTACAAACGGGCCCTGACGGATAAATTGGATTTTGCGCTTCTTTATGATCAGCCCTTTGGTGCAGACGTTGAGTACCCGTCGAATTACCCGCTTTCTTTAAACCCCCTTGCACCATTTGGTGGACGAACTGATGTTCTGCGTGCAGAAGCCGATGTCGATGCCATCACCGCCGTGCTTCGTTACAAAGTTGGAAACGGTTTCAGCGCGCTTGGTGGTATCCGAGGTCAGCGAATTGATGCAAACGTAGCTGTTCCCGCTGTCTTGGGTTACGAAGTGGATTTCGACAACACAACGGATTTTGGATATCTGGTAGGTGTTGCTTGGGAGCGTCCTGAAATTGCCGCGCGTGTTTCTTTGGTCTACAATTCTAAGATCACCCACGACATAGGCACTACTGAATCTTTCAATGCCTTGGGACCGACAGGTGTTGTTCTCCTGACCGAGGACTCAACAACCAGAGTCGAGACGCCTCAGTCCATCAACTTGGATTTCCAAACCGGCGTTGCACCTAAAACTCTGGTCTTCGGCTCCGTGCGTTGGGTTGATTGGCCGCAGGCTGACGTTTCGCCTCAGGCGTTCACAGCGCTGCCGCCCAACAGTGATCCACTTGTGAGCTTTGCTGACGAAACGTTCACATACACGCTGGGTGTGGGCTATCAGTTCTCGGATGAATTCTCCGGAGCATTCTCCTTGGGCTATGAAAGAGACACAGGCTCCGAGGTGTCCAACCTGGGCCCGACCAACGGTTTCTGGAGCGTCGGCGTCGGTGGCACCTACTCGATTGAGAAAGCTCAGATCTCGGGCGGTATTCGCTACACTGATATCGGCGACGCGACCACAACCACTGGCGGCGAGTTCAGCGGAAACTCGGCCTGGAGCGTCGGTCTGCAGCTGACCTACGCGCTGGACTAATCAGATTAATCCAAACCATTCAAAGGCCCCGCCCAATCGGTGGGGCTTTTTCGCATGTTTCGGGTCGCCTCCAGCCTTGGCGATATGAGAAACAAACATATGGCTGATCAAAAACATCTCTCTGGCCGCGCATGGGTCGAGCTTTTACTTCTGGGGCTGATCTGGGGTGCATCCTTTTTGGCGATCCGCATCGCTTTGGACACAATCCCTGTGATGACTTCTGTTCTGCATCGTGTGTTCTGGGCGATGCTAGCTTTGTGGCTAATAGTCTGGGCAAAACAACAAAGCGTCCCGACCGACCTGCGTACATGGGGTGCGTTTCTTGTCATGGGGCTGCTGAATAACGCTATCCCATTCACCCTTATGGCATGGGGTCAGTTGTATATCGACACCGGGCTGACCTCGATCCTCAACGCGGCCACGGCGGTTTTCGGTGTATTGGTTGCCGCTATGCTGTTCCGGGACGAAAGGCTGACTAAAGCCCGCGCCCTTGGTGTCGGGTTAGGTTTTCTGGGTGTCACTATCGCCATTGGCTGGCGGAACTTTGCGAGCTTTAACATACAAAACGTCGCCCAACTGGCGATCATTGCCGGCGCCCTGTCATACGCTTTCGCCAGCGCATGGGCGAGAGTTGCGCTTTCGCATCTTCCCCCAACCGTTGCAGCAGCGGGGATGTTAACTGGAGCTACGGTGGTGATCCTTCCCATAACCTTGATGACCGACGGGATACCCGTGCTCAATCTGCCTGCGATAACGTGGGTCGCGATCACATATTACGCCCTGGTCGCGACCGCAGGTGCGTACCTTTTGTATTACCGCGTTCTGGCTATGGCGGGTGCAGGAAACCTGATGTTAGTAACACTTGTCATTCCGCCCATCGCCATTCTGCTGGGCAGTGTCCTGAGGGACGAAGTCCTTCCGGTACAAGCATATCTAGGTTTTGCGGTTCTCGGGCTTGGGCTGCTAATACTTAACCGATCCGCTGCGCGCGATTGACGCCGCCGCTGCCCCGAATTAGCAAGGTCGAAAAAAGGGATAGCGGTCGATGATCTACAATTCGGCGAAAGAGTGGCGGGACGCAGAGCGGAAGAAAGTGCTTTTCTTCGGCATGTCAGGGCTTGGCAAAACCTATGTCTCGAATGTCCTGAGGGATTCTGGAGACTGGTTTCACTACTCGATCGATTATCGCATCGGCACACGCTACATGGGCGAATACATTATCGATAACGCCAAAGCCCAAGCCATGAAGGTCCCTTTTCTGCGCGATCTTCTGTTGTCGGATTCGATTTACATTGGCTCGAATATCTCGTTCGAAAACCTGACCCCTGTTGCCGCTTACCTGGGCAAGCCGGGCAATCCTGCGCTCGGCGGGTTGGAGCTGTCGGAGTATCGCCGCCGACAAGAGCAGTTTCGCCTGGCCGAAATTCACGCTCTTCTGGACACCGAGTATTTCATTGATCGTGCCAAGCGCCTGTACCAATATCCGCATTTCATTTGCGACACGGGCGGTTCTATTTGCGAGTGGGTTGATCCCGATGATGCGCGCGATCCGGTCTTGTCGGAATTGTCGCACCAGACATTGATGATCTGGTTAAAAGGCGATGAGGATCACACCGCCGAGTTGGTCCGCAGGTTTGACAAAGCCCCTAAACCGATGTCCTACCAGCCAGAGTTCCTGACACGAGTTTGGGAGGAATATCTTGCAGAACAAGGCTGCAGCGCGACCGAGGTCGATCCAGATGCTTTTGTTCGGTGGACCTATGCGCGCGCGTTAGCGCATCGGCAACCGCGCTATCAGGCGATGGCCGACAATTGGGGCGTGACGGTCACTGCAAATGATATGCACAGCGTTCGTGACGCGGGTGATTTCGATGAGTTGATCGAACGTACCCTTGAGACCCGCGCTAACCACGCTTAATTACCGCCTCTACACTGTAACTCCAAAGGCTTGCACTGATGCCAATCAAGATTCCCTCCGACCTGCCCGCATTTGACGTCCTCTCGAAAGAGGGTGTCATGGTCATGGCCGAGGATCAGGCAATGCGTCAGGATATTCGCCCTTTGCGGATCGGGTTGCTGAACCTGATGCCGAAAAAGATTCAGACCGAAAACCAATTCGCCCGCCTGATTGGCGCGACGCCTTTGCAGATCGACCTGTCGTTGATCCGCATGACCGAGCATCGCACGAAAAATACTGCGGCCGAACACATGGCTGAGTTCTACCGCCCGTTTCAGGAGGTCAAAGATCAGAAATTTGATGGCCTGATCATCACCGGTGCACCTATCGAACATCTTGAGTTCAATGATGTTACCTACTGGGACGAAATCAGCGAAGTCTTTGAGTGGACTCAGACCAATGTCCATTCGACTTTTGGCGTTTGTTGGGGTGGAATGGCGATGATCAATCATTTCCACGGCGTCAAAAAGCACATCCTGGACGCCAAGGCGTTTGGTTGTTTCCGTCACAGTAATCTTGCACCAGCGTCGCCCTTCTTACGGGGTTTTTCGGACGATTGCGTTATCCCTGTCAGCCGTTGGACAGAAATGAAGCAATCCGAAATCGACACCGCCTCGGGGTTAAAGACGCTTTTGGGCAGTGACGAAGTCGGACCGTGCCTTGTCGAGGATCAAGCTCACCGCGCGATCTATATCTTTAATCACTTCGAATATGACAGTGATACGCTGAAACAGGAATATGACCGCGACGTGGCCAACGGTACCCCAATCAACGTTCCAATGAACTACTACCCTGACGACGATCCAAGTCGCCCGCCGCAGAACCGGTGGCGCAGCCATGCGCATTTGCTCTACGGTAACTGGGTCAACGAAATTTATCAGTCCACCCCGTTCGAGATGGAAAACATTGGCCGTTAAAGCGCTTATAGCAGTTCTTTTGCTCGTCATTGGGCTTGCCGTCATCACCACTTGGCGCGAGTCGCACAACAAGGCGCGCGCGGAAACTGCTTTCCCACCAGAGGGCCAGATCATCGACGTTGATGGCGTCGGCATTCACGCTGTCATAATGGGTAATGGCCCCGATGTTGTTTTGATCCATGGATCGAGTGGCAACACACGCGACATGACCTTTGCGCTGGCGCCGATCCTTGCCAAAAATTACCGGGTTATCGTATTCGACCGTCCCGGCCTGGGATATAGCGATAGCTTTAATCCCGACGGAGAAACTATTGTAGAACAAGCAGAAATCTTGCAAAAAGCGGCTGAAAAAATTGGCGCCAAGAAACCTGTAGTAGCAGGGCAAAGCTATGGGGGGGCTGTGTCTCTGGCATGGGCAGTGAAGCGTCCTGATAACCTTTCAGCGCTGGTCCTGATCGCGCCGGCTGCCATCCCGTGGGAGACACCTCTAGATGAGTTCAACAAGATGGCCTCAACACCAACAGGAAATGTGCTGGCGCTGCCGCTGATCAGTGCGTTTGTTCCGGAATGGTATGTCGAACAAGCTTTGGATCGCGTCTTCGCGCCTCAAACGGCCCCTGAAGGATATGCAGACCATTTTGGCACCGGCTTAACGATCCGTCGTGCTTCGATGCACGCCAACGCCAAACAACGTGCCAACCTTCTGGAAGAAGTGCGCGCCCTGCAACCCAGCTATAAGAACATCGACGTACCGACCGAGATCGTACACGGCACTGCGGATGACACCGTGGGTCTTGGTTGGCACTCACATCGCTTGATCGAACAGATTCCCGGCGCAGAGCTGATCGAGCTTGAGGGCATTGGCCACATGCCGCAGGTCGTCGCAGCCCCCGAAGTCGCCGCAGCCATTGATCGCGCAGCCCAAAGGGCAGGTTTGCGTTAATTCGCCGGCTAATCCATAGTAAGTTATGGGTTTTATTGTGAGGTGAGGTATGGCCCGGTCTGAAAAAGGCTCTATTGAAAAATACTTTCGTAAAGAAGCGCCAAAGGATGTCCGCTCGGCCATCGAGAAATCCGACAAAGACGACATCCTCAATCCATCATACCCTTACAACGAGCGCATGAAGCGTAAGGACTATGACAAGCAGATCGAGGCTCTGCAGGTCGAGCTGGTCAAAATGCAATCTTGGGTAAAAGAATCCGGCAGCCGCATTGCGCTTATTTTCGAAGGCCGCGATGCCGCAGGTAAAGGCGGTACAATCAAACGGTTCCAAGAAAATCTTAACCCGCGCGGGGCACGCAATGTTGCGCTCAGTAAACCCTCGGATCAGGAACGCAGCCAGTGGTATTTCCAGCGCTATATCCAACATCTACCTGCGGCGGGAGAAATCGTGTTTTTTGACCGCAGCTGGTACAACCGCGGCGTTGTCGAAAACGTTTTCGGTTTTTGCGAAGCTGTTGAGCGCGAAAGATTTTTCCGACAGGTCCTGCCGCTTGAGACCGGGCTGGTCAATGACGGTATCCAGTTGTTTAAGTTCTGGTTGAATGTCGGTCGCGCCGAACAGTTAAACCGGTTTCTTGCGCGCGAAACTGACCCCCTCAAACAATGGAAACTTAGTCCAATTGATGTCGCTGGGCTTAGTAAGTGGGACGAGTACACGCAATCGATCAGCGAAACACTGACCCGCAGCCATTCTGACCACTGTCCCTGGACGATCGTTCGTTCCGACGACAAGAAACGCGCGCGTTTGGCTGCAATCCGGACGGTTCTGCACGCGATCGACTATGATGAAAAAGACGCAGATGCCATCGGTGAAAATGACCCGAAAATCTGTGGCGGTCCGGACATCTGGGATGCATGAGTGTTCCACTGTTGCTATTGGACGAAGCCCGGTCACGGATTATGTCGAAATAACAACAAACAACGACAACAAAGGCAGCTGATCAGGAGATGACGAAACGCGGGTATCACCACGGCAATCTAAAACAAGCGCTGATCGAGGCTGCTTTGTCGCTGATTGAAAAGAAGGGCCCGACCGGCTTCACCTTATCCGAGGCCGCAAAGACTGCCGGGGTTACACCCGCTGCAGTGTATAGGCACTATCAGGGTCGCGAGGATCTGATTGCCGAGGCAGCTCGTCAGGGTTTCGAGATGTTCGCGGATCTGATGCAATATGCCTACGACAAAGGGCAGCCGTCAGCTTTGGCTGCGTTCGAGGCCACCGGGCGGGCCTATCTGGCTTTTGCCCGCAAGCATCCCGGTCACTATATCGCGATGTTCGAAAGTGGCATTTCGCTCAATCGTACGCCGGAACTTTCACTGGCCGCGAACCGCGCCAAAAGCGTACTTGAAAAGGCCGCCTCTGACCTGTCCCAACATATCCCACCAGAAAAGCGCCCTCCGGCCTCGATGTTCAGCGCTCATATCTGGGCCATGAGCCACGGGGTGGTAGAGCTATTTGCGCGCAATACTGGTGCAAGCTCTCCGTTCCCACCCGAGGACTTGTTGGAATCAGGGATAGGCATCTATTTGCGCGGACTGGGACTGGTGCCACCCGACGAATGACGATGACTAAAACAAATGCCGGGGCTGTGGCATGCTCAACCCCGACGTCACATTGATCAGATCCATCTCGCCCATACCCTTGATGTCAACGCGTCCTAAGTCGGAGACCTGAAACTCGTCGATCAACGCATATTTCATCTCTTCCGGAGCGACAATATTCATTGGGTTGGCAAAGACTTGCAGCCGAGACGCAATGTTAACCGCAGGTCCGAACACATCGTAGACGTATTTCTGAATCCCAACCACAGATCCCACGGCGGGGCCCATTCCCAGACCAATTCTTGCCTGCCACTTGTGCGGGTGGCTTTCGTTGCGACGTTCCAAGTACCGCAAGAACCGGACTGCACAATGTGCAACTGCGGTCGCATGGTCCGGCGTAGCATCCGGCATCCCGGATACAGCAAGATACGCGTCGCCGATAGTCTTGATCCTCTCGCAGCCAAATTGTTCGACGATGCGGTCAAAAGCTGTGAAAATGTCGTTCAATTCACTCAGTGTAACCGTCGGATCCGTCTTGGCGGCAAAGTCGGTGAAGCCCACGAAATCAAGCATAACAACTGAAACCTGATCGTAAAGCTGAGGCGTGACAACGCCAAACGTCTTAAATTCTTCATACACAGCGCGCGGCATCAGATTTAGCAAAAGCCGCTCAACCCGCTCTTTTTCCCGCTCCAATTCGCGCGTATTGCGTTCCACCATGGTCGAGTAGCTGTCGATCATGCTTTCCAATTCACGAATGCGGGTGATGTTCTGGCACTCAATGACCAAAAGCTGCTCTTCCGCGCCGTTGGCCAATGAAATGGCCGTCGCAAAAACCAAAGTCCTGCGCTTTGGCTTCAGTTGCATTTCGAAGGAATAGCGCAACCCCGATTGCTTGACGTCTTCCAACTCACGCTGATCAAGGGTCGGGAAAACGTCCAACAGAGTTTGGCCCTCAGCCGGTGTGCCGAACCATTCTGAAAACGGACCATTGTAAAAGACAAAGCCAAGGTCCGAGGCGCGAACAACCGCAACACCGACTCCGATAGCGCGTAACAGTTGCTCATTTATCGCTAAAATGCTCATGCCGCGCTGCGTGTAACGATTATTCTGCGTTTCGATTCAATGGCCCCTAGCGCGATTTTAACATGAGAGTCATCCATCCCGTGCATTTCAAGCGCCTGCGCAAACAGCGCAGCCATCTCATCGAAATCCTCGTGTGAAATATTGAGGTGCCGATGCACGGCCTCGATACGCTCATCGCTGAACGAAGCGGGTCCACCGACCAAAGAAGATACAAATTTGGTCTGGTGGTCGATCAGACGTGGCATATCGATATCTTCAAAATGCCCTCCGATCTGATCGGAATCCAAGGCCATTTCATAGAACGTCATAACGATCCGACTGATCGTTTTGAACCCACCGTAGCGTTCGTAAATCGTCTGACTCATGCTGCGAACCCGTGCGCCACCCGTAAACAACACCACAACGTTATATCAAACTGACAGTTTTGTTAACGCTAATACGTGCGGAAAGCACCGAATGGGCTCGCGGCGCCACAAAACGACGCGCCTAAACGTTGAGATCGCCCGCACAAGGAATAAAGCCAACAAAGCCGCCCTGCCGGATCAGCCGCTTTTGGCCACCCATCCGCCAATACAGTTTCCGCTGTGCGGCCAAAAGCTCTCGTCGCAAGCGGAACCAAGTGGGCCCTTTGTCCAGGCCGCTGTTGGTTTTTCGATCCCTAGAGCGTTCGCTGACCTTAACATCCTCTTGCGTCTGTTCCTGATGCTGAGACCAGATAACCTGCACACCGACGGCCGGAAAGCTCTGAAACATGCGCCAATCCGCACGCGGGATCGAGACGAAGTCATCCAGATGGTCGGAATAGGCGGTGGACCAGGCCAATAGCTTACGGCAGGCGGCATTCGACAAGACATACGCAGCAGCGCTTGGTGCCATCTCCAACATCGGTCGCACGTCAACTACGCCAACGGTCTGAAGGGTCCCAAATCGCAACTCTCGGGGGGAATAATCAAGCTTCACAAAATCAAACTTGGAACTTTCATTCAGAATATTGGTGACAACGCGCCCTGCACTGCTGGACATTTCCACGTCATCCTCAAAAACAGCCACAGCCCTCAAGTCCTGATCGACGGCGGCTTGCCAAACGGCACGATGGCTTTCGAAACAGGCGATCTCGCTCTGCTTCAGCCCCCAACGGCTACCAGTGCCGGGAACATAGCTGTTCTGGTCCAACGCGCCAGTTCGCTGCCCGTCAACGGCACTGAAACGGACGGCAGCGGACAGGCCAGCGTGCGCGAACTGCCGTTCCATAAAATCCCGACGGGCGGGAACACGATCCAGATTGATGTAGAACACACCTGTCTTGGGTGGCAGTTCGTGCTGTCCCACGGCAATTCCTTTCAGACCTTTCGCTCAGATAGACACCCTTGGCGGGCGACATTCAACCCATCCACCCCTCAAAGAAACCTATCCTGCTTAAGGCAACGCTTCTAAGCTGCAACGGACAAACAAGAAACGGGAATCGCGCTATGTCGTCTCATGGGTATGCAAGTGGCCGTCTGAACCTGCCATTCGTCGGGATTTCGACCTTTGGCAAGTCACCTTATGTCGAGGATTGGGACCAGATCGACGCGGATGTGGCGATCATGGGCGCACCCTTCGATTTCGGCACACAATGGAGATCCGGCGCTCGGTTCGGGCCACGTGCGGTGCGTGAGGCGTCGACACTGTTCAGCTTTGGCCATGCCGGGGCGTATGATCACGAGGATGACGCGACCTATCTGGATAGCTCGGTCCGGATGGTCGATATCGGCGATGCGGACATCATCCACACCAAGACCGAGGAAAGCCACGCCAATATCCAATTCGGGGTCCAGAAGATTCTGGACGCAGGCGCCCTGCCCGTCACCATCGGCGGAGATCACTCAATCAACATCCCCTGCATCAATGCTTTTTCTGACGATTGCGCGGAAAATGGTCCGATCCATGTGGTTCAGATCGACGCCCATCTGGATTTCGTGGATGAACGCCACGGGGTCACTGCCGGTCACGGCAATCCGATGCGGCGCGCGATTGAGAAAGACTATGTCTCGGGCATGACGCAGTTGGGCATCCGCAATGTGTCCTCAACCGCAAAGGAAGGCTATGAGGATGCCCGCGCCCGAGGGTCCGATATCCTGTCTGTGCGACAGGTCCGCAAACTGGGAACCGAGGGTGTCTTGGCCCGCATCCCCGAAGGCGCGCGGTATTATGTGACGATTGATATCGACGCTTTTTGCCCATCGATTGCGTCAGGCACCGGCACGCCCAGCCACGGGGGGTTTCTGTATTATGACGTGCTGGAAATCCTGCAAGGTCTGGCGCAACGCGGCGATGTGGTCGGCATTGATCTGGTCGAGGTCGCGCCGAATTACGACCCTACTGAGAGCACGCAGATTCTGGCGGCGCAGGTACTGCTGAATTTCATCGGCTTCATTTTCCACGAACGTAGCAAGAGGGGCTAAGCGCCCCTCCTGCCCTTCGGGTCAGTTGATTGTGTTATGTTCCGGCCCATAGGGGAACCCGGTGATGTTCTCGGCCCCATCATCGCCGACAACCAGAATGTCATGCTCACGATAGCCACCCGCACCGGGCTGACCTTCGGGAATCCACAACATCGGCTCGATTGACACGACCATGCCGGGTTCCAACACCGTGTCGATATCTTCACGCAGCTCCAGCCCTGCCTCGCGCCCATAGTAGTGGCTGAGGACGCCAAACGAGTGGCCATAGCCGAAGGAGCGATATTGCAGCAGCCCCTCATCGGCAAAGAAGCGGTTGATCTCGGCGGTGATGCCCGAGCAAGTCGCGCCGGGTTTGATCAGGCTTAGGCCAAGCTCATGCGCGGCCACATTGGCCTTCCAGATGCGCAAGCTGTCGGCGTCGGGTTCGCCCAGAAACAGGGTACGTTCCAGCGCGGTGTAATAGCCCGAGATCATCGGGAAGGTGTTCAGCGACAGGATATCGCCCTTTTGCAGCGCCCGCTTGGTTACGGGATTATGCGCGCCGTCCGTATTCAGGCCTGACTGGAACCAGACCCAGGTGTCCCGGTATTCGGCATCCGGGTAGGCGCGGGCAATCTCAGCCTCCATCGCGTCGCGGCCGGCCATGGCGATATCGATCTCGGTCGCGCCTTCACGGATCGCAGCGTGGATCGCAGCACCGCCCACATCCGCCGTGCGCGCACCGCCCTTGATCAACTCGATCTCTTCTGCCGATTTCACCATGCGAGCGGCCATAGTATCAGCGGCCACATCCACCAGCTCGGGCTGCCCCAGCATCGCCAGCGCCGTGTCACGCGCGGCCAGCGTCATGTGGTCTCCTTCGATCCCGATCCGCTTGGCACCGCCGATCAGGCTGGCCACCGCGCGCCAGTAATTGTCGCGCTTCCAGTCGGTGTAGATCACGTTTTCTTCGACCGAGCGTCGCCACGGCTGGCCCGCGTCAATATTCGCCGACACCGTCGTACACGCATCCTGCGTCACCACGCAGCCATAAGGACGGCCAAAGGCGCAATACAGAAAGCCCGAGTAATAGGCGATATTGTGCATCGAAGTCAGCAACACCGCCGGAATATCCCGTGCCGCCATCATGGCGCGCAGGCCCGACAGGCGGCGGTTATATTCGGCCTTGCTGAACGGCAACGGGGCCTTATCGCCATTGTGGCTGGTGAAGAACTCGGGGCGGTTTGTCAGGTCTGTCATCATGCTCTCTCCTGCAATGCCGGACGAAAGGTGCCCAGCCACAAGTCCCGGCGTTCAGGACAAGCGGCCTCGGGAACCGAGAGCCATGCGCCCGTTTGACTGTCACGACGCCATCGTGACCGGGCTGCATATCGCAATGGCTAAATCACGGCGCGGCGCGCGTCAAGCGGGGGAAAGACCCCGCAGACGCTCGGACCGGCGGCGCAGCAATTCAACCGTGGTCAACAGCGCGATCGAGATCACGACAAGGATCGTGGCCACCGCCAGAATGGTCGGGCTGATCTGTTCGCGCAGACCTGTGAACATCTGCCATGGCAGCGTTTTCTGGCTGGCCGAGCCGACGAACAGCACCACAACCACTTCATCAAACGAAGTGATAAAGGCGAACAAGCCACCCGAGATTACACCCGGCAGAATCAACGGCATCTGAATCTTGAAGAAGGTCCGCACCGGCCCTGCCCCCATGTTCGCCGCTGCACGGGTGAGCGACTGGTCAAAGCCGACCAAGGTCGCCGTCACAGTGATGATCACGAACGGAATACCCAGAACCGCGTGGGCAAGGATAACCTTCACATAGCCCACAAAGTTCTTGTCCATGCCCAGCGTTCCTTCAAGGAACCGGCCGATATCGCTGTAGAAAAAGAACATGCCGGTGGCCGAGATGATCAGCGGCACGATCATGGGTGAAATCAGGATACCCATGATCGCCCGTTTCCCCGGCACGTGGCTCTGGCTGAGGCCGATGGCCGCCAGCGTCCCCAGCGACACCGAGATGATCGTCGCAATCGGCGCGATGATCAGCGAGTTCTTGAAGCTGCGCTGCCATTCATTGTTTGTAAAGAAGTCGCGGTAATGCTTCAGCGAATACCCCTCGGGGTCCAGTCGCAGCATTTCGGGCGTGAAGGTAAAGAAATCCTGCGCGTTGAACGACAGTGGCAGAACCACAAGGATCGGTGTGATCAGGAACACGAAGATCGCGCCACAGATCACCCGGAACGTATAGTGCCAGAACACCTGTCGCCCGGTCATATAGGGCAGCAGTTTTTGGCGGTATCGACCCTCGTAAAGCCAGAAGATGAAGAAGGCAAAAAACCACCCAACCAGAAGGCCGATGATCAGACCAGTCGCCCCAGCGAACACAAAGCCCAACACGCCCATCCCAAGGATCGTGATCCAGCGGGCGACACGTTCATTGTCCAGGACATTCATGTAAAGCCAGGCCAGACCCGCCATAAGAGCGGCTCCGATCACGATCCCGAGCAGGACGCTGCCCTGCCCGGCGCCGACGAACATACCGACGAAACCTCCGGCGATGGCCACAGCGGGCAGAACCACCGACATGGGTTTGCGGGATATTGGTGTTAGTGCTGCCATCGTCTTTATCCCAGCTTCACGTTGTCGATGCCTACGATCTTGTCATAGCACCAGTAGAGTAACAGAACGACCGCCAGCAGGATCGTCCCGAGCGCAGCCGCCAATCCCCAGTTCAGCGAGGATGAGATGTGGTACGCAATCCGGTTCGAGATGAAGACACCCTTGGTCCCGCCAACGATCTCCGGCGTGATGTAGTAGCCGATGGCAAGGATGAACACGAGGATCGAGCCCGCACCAATGCCCGGGATAGATTGCGGGAAGTAGATGCGCCAGAAAGTCGTCCAGTTCGTTGCGCCCATGGATTTCGCGGCGCGGGTGTAGGATTCAGGAATGGTCTGCATCACCGAATACATCGGTAATATCATGAACGGCAGCAGGATATGCGTCATCGCGATGATCGTGCCGAACTGGTTGTTGATGATCACCAATCGCGCGTCATCCGCGACCAACCCCAGCCAGACCAGCGTTTCGTTGATCACCCCCTGCTGCTGCAACATCACCTTCCACGCAGACGTTCGCACCAGAAGTGATGTCCAGAACGGCAGCAACACAAGGATCATCAGCAGGTTCGACACCCGCATCGGCAGGGTCGCCAGGATATATGACACCGGATAGGCAAGTAGGATGCACGAAGCAGTGATGATCAGCGACATCATCAGCGTACGGCCAAACAGCTTGATCAGGATCTGTTTGTCTTCAGGCTGCGCCTGCGCACCTTCGGGCGTGCGGCGCATGTCAATTGCGTTCAGGAAATATCCGTTGGTGATCGGAACAGCGTGGGTCTTGATGGTGCGCCAGGTTTCGACATCCCCCCAACCGTCGTGAATGTCGATCAGCTTGTCCTTGAACGGGCCATCGGTTTCAGGGTCCAGTTTTTTAATCTGGCGGCCCGAGCGACGGAACATCGAGGACATACCCGTCTGCTCATAGTTCAGGCGCGAGCCAAGCCGGGTGTGTGTCTTTTCGTCAATGGCAACGAGCATATCTTTGGTGAACGCGGCGTATAATGCCTCATCCGGTAGTTCGCCGCTTTCCGCATCCCAGTTCTTCAACTCGACCACGGTCAGGGGCAGCGTATCAGCCACAATCCCGTTCTCGACCGAACGGAACAACATGGACACGATCGGGATCACAAAGGACAACAGCACAAACAGCAGCAACGGCGCAATAAGGGCCAGCGCCCTAAGTTTGCGACGTCTCAACGACCGTGCCAGCGATTTCTTCAGAGGCGTGCCGTCAGCGGCCAGCATCGGACCGGATTGAGTTGCGTCAGTCATCTGCGTCCCTTGGTCTTTTGGTGGGTTGGGGCCAAAACCGGCCCCAACCATTTGTCACAAAAGGCTTATTGTGCCAGCCACGCCTGGAACTTGGCGTCGATGTCGTCGCGGTAGTCCGCCCAGAACTCGTAGTTATACAGGAACGTATTCTTGGCGTTTTCCGGGTCGGTCGGCATGTGCGGTGCCATGTCGATGCCCAGATCGGCGTGCTGACCAACCAGCGGCGCCGACGAGGCACGGGCCGGACCGTACGAGATGTACTTGGCCTGATCCGCCAGACGCTGGGTGTCAGTTGCGAACATGATGTAGTCCAGCGCGCGCTGCTGACGCTCTTCGCTCAGACCGGCGGGGATGATCCAGCCATCCAGATCGAATACCTGCGCGTCCCACAGCATGGCGACGGGCTGTTTCTGCTCTTCGATCACGCTGAACAGACGACCGTTATAGGTCGAGCCCATGATGACTTCGCCGTCGGCCAGCAACTGCGGTGTGTCGGCACCGGCAGACCACCAGACTACGCTGTCTTTAATAGTATCCAGCTTGGCCAGAGCCTGATCCTGACCTTCCGGTGTCGCCAGAACGTCATAGACGTCGTCCTTGGCTACGCCATCACACAGAAGCGCCCATTCCATATTGTTGATCGGACGCTTTTCCAGCGAACGTTTGCCGGGATAGTTTTCCAGATCGAACACGGCGCAGATCTCGGTCGGAGGCGTGTCACCCACCAGATCGGTACGATAGCCGAAAGTGGTCGAGTACACGATCTGCGGGATAAAGCAGTCACTGACCAACAGATCGCCGAAATCTTCGGATGCTGGTGTCCCGTCCGGTGCGGCGGCCAGTTGGCTGTCGAAATCGATCTCCATCGCCAGACCTTCGTCGCACAAACGGATCGCATCCGCTGCAACAACATCCACCACATCCCAAGTGATGTTGCCCGCTTCGTTCATCGCGCGCAGTTTAGCCACCGCCTCAGCCGAGCTGTCATCGTTCAGGATGGTGACGCCTGTCTTTTCCGAATAGGGCTCGTGATATGCTTTCAGCTGCGACTTGGAATAGGCACCGCCCCAGGACACGATGGTCATTTCTTCGGCCATCGCACCACCGGCTACGGCAGCAACCGCACTTGCCATAAGAGTGGTTTTAACTTTCATGTTTAACTCCCTGTTATACCCGTTACTTTTACTTTGCTTAAGCCGGATCACGGGGCAAACCGGCCAACTCTTACCCCAAACATTCAGGGTATTTGTGACTCAGGCGTCCAGCGCCCTGCAGTCATGGGCCAGCCAGCCGATTTCGACCTCCTGACCGGGAGACAGGCGTACCGCGTCCGGCGCGTTGCGGGTTTTGATGATGAAGTCATCGTTCCCAGCAACCGACAGACGAAAGCGGAACACGTCGCCCATATAGATGAACTCTTTCACCGTTGCTTTAAGCGTATGTGCATCAGCGTGCAGACGATCTTTGTTGAATTCAACCCGTTCGGGACGGATCGACACTTTGGTGCGCTCACCCGCAGCTGTCACATTCACCGGTTTAGCGTCAATCTCAGACCCATCGTCCAGCGCAACAACACACGAGTCGCCGTCAATCGACTTAACGACACCTTCCAATGTGTTGTTTTCACCAATAAATTGAGCCACAAAGCTGTTTTCCGGCTCTTCATAAAGCAAATCGGGCGGCGCAAGTTGCTGAATTCGTCCGTCGTCGAAAACAGCCACACGGTCCGACATGGTCAACGCTTCGGTCTGGTCGTGGGTTACGTAAACAGTGGTAATACCCAGCTCATGCGCCAGACGCGTGATTTCGAACTGCATATGCTCGCGCAACTGTTTATCCAACGCACCCAACGGCTCGTCCATCAAAACAAGCTCGGGTTCAAAAACTAGTGCGCGGGCCAATGCGATCCGCTGCTGTTGACCACCGGACAACTGAGCGGGGCGCCGGCTGCCAAATGCCCCCATCTGAACCATATCTAGGGCGCGCTTCACTTTTTCTTCGCGCTCGTCCTTCCCGATTTTTCGAACTTCCAGCGGGAAAGCGAGATTTTCGGCAACCGTCATGTGCGGGAAAAGCGCATAGTTCTGAAAAACCATGCCGATCCCCCGCTTGTGGGGCGGAATATTGTTGATCGGACGACCATCCAACATGATCTCGCCATGGGTTGCTGTTTCGAACCCGGCCAACATCATAAGGCAAGTGGTTTTGCCTGACCCGGACGGGCCGAGCATTGTCAGGAACTCACCTTTAGGCATTGAAAGGTTTAGATCTTTTACGACAAGGATCTCGCCGTCGTAAGATTTCTGGACACGCTGAAACTCGACGAACGCTGCGTCATTAGACATTACCAACTTGGCTCCCCTGTCTGTCCTTGCTTGCCCGGTTTATCCGGATCTCAAGGACCTGTCAGACCCCATTTAAGGACAAGCAGGACGGGCGACGCAACCAAAATATGTCAGGAGAATGACAAAGAAAGCGCCACACGCCTGATATTCAGGCGTCATTCAAGCGTCGCATGTGCCACGCAAGGCTTTGATTGCTTGAAAGAACCGGCTTTCCCAACCGACTTTCAATTTCTGGCAAAGCATCAAAAGTCCTTAGATTCGTACAGCTTATAAAAACACCCTCAACTGCCGAATCAGAGCCCAGGTTAAGCGCCGCGTCGACTAGCGATTGGCGGGATATTCGAACAACCTTGGATTCCTCGGACTCACCGAATGAGCCAAAAACGTCCATTGTCACTCCGTTTTTTGCGAAGGCACGGCGTAATGGATCGTTCACTTCTTCGATATAGGGCGACAGCAAAGCGAACTTGGAAACACCTTTTTCCGCAGCGCAGGCGGAAGCTGCACGCAGCGGATTCGTGACGGTCGCAACGTTGCAGGTCTTTTGAACCATGCGCTCGACCATAGCTGAACCGATCACGGAGCTGGCCGAGGTGCAGCCATACCCCACAACCTTATAAGGCCGGACTTTGGGCAATAGATCTGAGGCCGCAGGAAGGGCGTTCTCCATCTGGGCCAGCGTGTCCTTTGTCACCTCTGCGCCGCTGGGAATTCTGGAAACGTAAATCGGCGCGCGGCAATTTGCGAAGTAAGCGCTGAATTCCGGTTCAATCGTTTCGTCCGTCTGCAAGACGATCAAGCCCATCGGGTTGAGCTGCGGGTCGTCCTCTTCCAGTTCATAGGGTAAATAGCTCATATCACAGGCAACTCCGGCCCAAGCCGAGGGCTGATGAACCGCGGCGCATCTTCGGTAATCACGATGTTCTCTTCATGAACCAGAATTTTATCGCCAACGGCTATTCCGGGTTCGAGCGTCAAAACCATGCCGGGTTGCAAGGCAGTATGATCGTCGGGAATCAACGAAGGCCATTCTGTGAGGGACATCCCCAGACCATGCCCCAGACGCCCAGCCCCCGTATCCGCATTTTGACGTGACAGAACACTATTCATTGCATGATGAAGGTCAGAAGCGGTCGCGCCCGGCTTTGCAATCTCGAATGCTGCATCTGACGCCTCAATCAAGGTTGCATACGCAGAACGCACTGACGTCGAGGCCGGACCAATCGACCAGTTTCGGTCGTAGTCACAAAAATACCCGTCCCACACCAAACCAGTGTCCAACATCAGGACATCTCCGGCCTCCATCGCCGTATCTCGGGCCGGAGAGATTACATCCGTATATCCCCCCTGCTCGGCACCGCCCGCAAGATAGGGCACCCAATCGGCGCCTTCCTCCAGACACAGCATTTGGAACTTTCTAAACACCTCATCAACGGCAATGCGAGATCCTGCGATTTCAGGAACACGCTGAAAAGCCCGCGCGGCAATCGCGCAGGCGGTTTCGATTTTCGCGATCTCCGCCGTTGATTTGATCATCCGAAGGCCGCGCATAAGTTCCGCATCGCCAGCAACCCTCCGCGAGCCCAATAGCGATTGAAGGCGCAACAAATCGGCCATCGGCATACGGACATGGGTTTCGTGCCCATCAGGCAAACCAATAGTGGCATCGGTCGGAGTGACCTCGATCAGGGTTTCCGCCAACAGACTAACGCCGTCATCCAACAAGTCCGGAGAGCTCCAGGTTCGGATATCGTCGATCCAGGTTTGCCCCATCAGTGCAGCACCAATAGAGGGGATAACGGCAATCGGTTTTCCACTGACCGGAACCACCAGAAACCAAGGTCGGGTCGGGCTTTCCCAAAACCGGGTCAAGTAGCCGGTAAAGTACCGAATCTCGGGTTCAGTTGTCAGCAGCAAGGCAGACAAGTCCAATTGGGCCATCATCTTTTGCGCACGCTGCAACCGGGCGGTGAACTCAGCAGTGTCGAACCCTCTCATTCCGCAATCTCGGACAGAAAGCACAGAACCTTGGCGTCTGCACCAATTCCTAAACGCTGCAGCACTTGGGCATTCATGGAAGCGGCAATCCCTGCCCCTCCGGATGCCGTCGTTGCCACCCCGGCCGCCGCCATTGCGGGCAAATGTTGAACGACCTCGTCATCGGTCAAAGTCAAAAAAGCGTCGGCATCTCTGGCCAAGCCGTTCAGAGCGATCAACGAAGGTTCTTTGCAATCCAGACGTCCCATTATGCTGTCAGGGCCATCCGCGAAAACGCAGGCTCCGGCCTCGATACTGGCTTGTAGCGCGGGGGCGGACTCGGGCTCGACCACGATGATTTTGGGCGCGTCACCCCAGACATGGCGCGCATAGGCCGCCACCGCGCCCGCCAGCCCGCCAACCCCGGCCTGCAGCATGATATGGCTGGGCATTTCCGGACATTGACGCACGGCCTCGGCAGCCATCTGCAGATACCCCTCCATAAGCATATGCGGAATTTCGATATATCCGTCCCAAGAACTGTCGGACAGCAGCGTCCACCCGTTATCCTGCGCGGCTTGGCTGGCGGCCTCCATACTGGCGGCATAATCGACGCCTTGCCGCACAACCTGCGCCTTTTGCGCACGGAGGCGGTCCGCGAAACTCTCCGGTACAGTTTCGGCGATATAGACGACCGCCTGCGCGCCAAATACCCGCGCGCCTGCGGCGACGCTCATGCCATGGTTTCCTGCACTGGCCGTCACATAGGTTCGACTGTTCAATGTATTGCAGTCCGGCGCATCCGTTGCCTCGGCCGCATGTCGCGCGATTACGTAGGCCGCCCCAAGCGCCTTGAAAGACCCAAGATTCATGCGGCCGCGCTCGTCCTTGATCCAAAGATTGGCCACGTCGGCAAGCTCTTTTGCATCGACCAATGGAGTTTCACCCGCAGCGGGGCATTGCGACAGAAGATCGGCTACGCGGGCTGCATCAATGGACGGGTACGGAGCAGAAGCGGCAAGTTTCCGGCCTCCGCGATGTGGATTGAGTGTGATCTTCAATGGGGCGTCTTTCCTGAGTTGCCCATTGACGTGACTGCATTCGTCCAGTTCTGTCAACATAACTCGAACACGACTGGAGCTGCTATGCCTCATGCCAATCCGGCCTTTTCACGCGCCGAATATGATCGCCGACTTGCCAAGACGCGTTCCGCAATGGCAGCCGCTGGTTTAAATGCCCTGTTTGTGCAGGACCCATCGAATATGGCGTGGCTGACCGGTTATGAGGGCTGGTCCTTCTACGTGCATCAGGGCGTCGTCGTTCTACACGATACCGATCCAATCTGGTGGGGGCGCAATCAGGATGCCAACGGCGCGCGGCGCACGGTTTGGATGAGCG
Organism: Ruegeria sp. SATB045; assembly: GCF_059613525.1. Lineage (NCBI taxonomy): Bacteria > Pseudomonadati > Pseudomonadota > Alphaproteobacteria > Rhodobacterales > Roseobacteraceae > Ruegeria > Ruegeria sp. SATB045. Next base: position 40,014 of record NZ_JBXWSR010000019.1, read on the forward strand.
ATGACCGCATTCACGGCTATGCAGATAATTATGTTCAATCGACCGAGCGGCACCCGATGCAAGACCTCGCTCAGTTGCTGCTTGAGAGTGGCCTTGGGCAGGCGCGTATCGGGGTTGAACTAGACAATTACTACTACTCGGCCAAGGCGCATCTGACATTGGCCGCCGAATTGCCTCAGGCCACGTTGGCAGATGGCAACGCTTTGGTAAACTGGCAGCGTGCCGTGAAATCCAGCGAAGAGATCGCCCTGATGCGCAAAGCCGCACGGATATCGGAACATGTGATTGATGGGGTGTTGGAGCGGATCGAACCCGGCCTGCGCAAGAATGAGCTGGTGGCGCAGATTTATCACGATGCGATCTCGGGCGTGGGTGAGGATTGGGGAGACTATGCCGCCATCGTGCCCCTGCTGCCTTCGGGGCCTGATGCCGCCGCCCCGCATCTGACATGGGACGGCGCGCCATTCAAAACCGGGGAATGCACCTTCTTCGAACTCTCGGGCTGCTATCGCCGCTATCACGCACCTTTCTGCCGGTCGGTCTTTCTGGGTCAGCCGCCCGACCACCTGCTAAGGGCCGAAGCCGCACTGGTCGAAGGGCTTGAGGCCGGGCTGGACGCCGCCCGTGCGGGCAATCAGGCGCGCGACATCGCGCTGGCGCTGGCCGCTCCGCTGGAACGCGCCGGAATCGAGCGCGGTGCGCGCTGCGGCTATCCGGTGGGCCTCAGCTATCCGCCGGACTGGGGTGAGCGGACAATCTCGCTGCGCCCCGAGGATGAGACGGTGCTGGAACCCGGCATGACGTTCCACTTTATGCCGGGCCTGTGGATGGACGACTGGGGCCTTGAAATCACCGAGACCATCCTGATCACCGATTCCGGCCCTGCAGAATGCCTATGCAACCGGCCTCGCAAACTGTTCGTAAAACCATGACCCTGACCAGAACCACCAAAATCCTCGCCGATCTAATCGCCTTTGAAACGGTATCCGCTGACAGCAACCTTGAGATCATCCGATACCTGACCAACCACCTTCAGGCCTTGGGTGCGCGCTGTATCGAGACACGCGACGAGACAGGCAAGAAGGCCAATGTCTTTGCCACACTCGGCCCGGACATGCCCGGCGGCATCCTGCTGTCCGGCCATACAGATGTCGTGCCCGTGGCCGATCAGGACTGGACCACGGACCCGTTCGAAATGGTTGAGCGTGATGGCCGCCTGTATGGGCGCGGCACCTGCGATATGAAGGGGTTTATTGCGGCGTCTCTGGCCTTTGCCGAAGCGTTAGACGTCGAAAAACTGACCCAACCGCTGCATTTCGCCTTTACCTATGATGAGGAAACCGGCTGTCTGGGCGCGCAGAATTTGGTCAATGACCTGTCCGAACGTGGCATCGTGCCCGACATCGCAATCATCGGCGAACCGACCGAGATGCGGGTGATCGAAGGCCATAAGGGTTGCTTTGAATACACCACGCGGTTTACCGGGCTGGAGGGTCACAGCTCGGCCCCCGATGACGGCGTGAACGCTGCCGAATACGCCGCACGCTATGTCGGAAAGCTGTTGGAATTACGCCATGTTCTGAAATCCCGCGCCCCTGCGGGCAGCTTGTTTGAACCCCCATGGACCACGATCAATGTCGGGTTCTTCAACGGCGGCGTGGCCCATAACGTGATCGCCAGCAAAGCCGAGATCGGTTGGGAAATGCGCCCGGTGCAGGCCAGTGACGCCGACCTCGTCAACCAGACGCTCAGCGATTACGTGACCCACACCCTGCTCCCCGAGATGAAGGCCGTCCACCCCGAGGCCAGCATCACCCAAGACGTGGTGGCCGAGGTGCAAGGGCTCGAGCCGATGGAGGACAACGCCGCCCGCAAACTGGTGGCCGAGCTGACCGGCGCCAATGGCACCGGCACGGTCGCCTTCGCCACCGAGGCCGGTCTGTTCCAGCAGCTTGGCGTTCACGCTATCGTCTGCGGCCCGGGCTCGATCACACAGGCGCACAGGGCCGACGAATATGTCGAGATCGAGCAGCTGGACCTGTGTTGCCGGATGCTCGACCGATTGGGCCGCCGCCTGATCGCCTAGCCCGTGCCGTGGGTCCGGTCATAGGCGGATCGCGGCGGCTGAACATGGGCCGCGCGGGCATCCTCGCCGGGGTCATAGACCTCCATCAACAAAGGGTAACAGGCGGCGACGTCCGAGGAATGCTCGGAGGAACAATCGCCGCCGGGACAGGCCGAAAGGCCCACGATCAGGTCAATCTCGGCGTAGAATTCAAGGTAGTCGCCCGGGCGCACCGGGCTGGCCTTCATAAAGTACTGACCGGTATCGCGGGTAAAGCCCGTGCACATAAAGACGTTCAGTACGTCATGCACAAGCATCTCGGCCTCGTGCAGCGGCAGATCGCAATGATCGGCCAAAGCGCGGGTCAGGTTGGAATGGCAGCAATAGTGATAGTCGTCCCCCGACAGCAGCCGCCCCGTATAGGGATCACAGCGCGTCCCGATCACATCATGGACCGAGCCGCCATAGGCATCGAACCCGTACCAATCCAGCGTGTCCCCCACGATGGTTGCCATCGGGCGCATGTTGGGAAAGCTGGACCACATGCGGTCGCCGGTCGAAAGGTGCGTACCGTGCAACGCGCGGGTTTTGCCGGAATAGAACCGCTCGGTCAGGTCATGCTTGTTCCACATGTTCAGATCGCCGACCTGCGGGCCATCCACCGACACCACGCGCACAAAGGCCCCGGCGGGCACCTCGATACAGGCCGCATCGCGCGGGGCCGCCGTGGCCTCAGCCGTTTTAACCGCGCTTTGCCGCAGGGTGTTCAGCCCGGCGATATCGGGTTGGGGCAGCGTATCCGGCGGATAGCAGACGAGCGGAGGGATGTCCTTACGCGCCCCCGCATCTGCGGGGGTCGGAAAGTGGGGTGTCTTCAGTTTCATGCGCGCTCTCCCTGTGTTTCCACAGGTTTAGCGCATCACAAACGGGTTCGCCATCGGCTCTTGCGCGGTGCTGATCCAGGTGGTTTTCGTGCGGGTGTAGTCCAGGATCGCCTCAACCCCGGCCTCGCGCCCGTAACCTGACTGATTGAACCCGCCAAAGGGCGCAATCGGGGAAATCGCACGATAGGTATTCACCCAGCAAATCCCCGCGCGGATGCGTTTCGACACCCGATGCGCGCGCGCAAGGTTCTGCGTGAAGACGCCGGACCCCAGACCGTAAGGCGTGGAATTGGCAAGCGCGATGGCCTCTTCTTCGGTCTCGAACGGCAGCAGAGACATGACCGGACCGAACATCTCGACCTTCAGCGTCTCGGTCTCAGGCACTGCGCATTCGACCAGCGTGGGCGTCATGTAATTGCCCGGACGATCTGCGGGCGCGCCGCCAAAGCGAATCCTCGCCCCCTGCCCTTGGGCTGTGGCCAGTGTCGCCTCAATCTTTCTGACCTGCGCGGCGGTGCATAGCGGGCCGACATGGGTGTCGGGCTGCAGCGGATCGCCCAGCCGAATGGCGCTGGCCTTTTGTGAAATCTTTTCGATCAGCGGCTCAAGGATCGAACGATGCACCAACCCCCGTGTTCCCGCCACACAGCTTTGACCCGAGGCCCCGAAATTCCCGGCGATCAGCCCGTTTGCGGCCCCGTCCAGATCGGAGTCGTCAAACACAAGGATCGGAGATTTGCCGCCCAGTTCCAGCGAGGTCACCGCGAAATTCTCGGCCGAGTTGCGCACCACGTGGCGTGCAGTCTCGGGCCCTCCGGTAAAGGCAATGCGGTCCACATCCGCGTGGCGAGTCAGCGGGATGGCGCAGTTCTGGGCATCACCGGTGATGACCGAAACAACGCCGGGCGGGAACCCGGCCAATTCGATCAGCCGCGCGAATTCCAACATCGGCGCGGGAGCGATTTCCGAAGCTTTCAGCACAACCGAGCACCCCGCCGCAAGCGCCGGGCCCAGCTTGGTGGCTGTCAGAAACATCTGCGCATTCCACGGCACGATGGCGGCGACAACACCGATTGGTTCGCGCGTGGTGAACACATGCATGTCGGGCTTATCGATGGGCAAGACAGTGCCTTCGACCTTGTCCGCAAGCCCCGCGAAATAGCGATAATAGTCAGCCACATAGCCCGTCTGCATCGCCGTTTCCGCCAGCAGCTTGCCGCTGTCGGTGGTCTCCAGCTCTCCCAACTTCTGTGCGTGCTCCGCCACCAGATCAGCCAGCCGGTAGAGTAACTTACCGCGCGCTGTCGCCGTCATGTCGCGCCATGCAGGGTCGTCCAACACGCGCTTGGCCGCAGCCACAGCGCGGTTCACGTCATCGGGCGCGGCGCAAGCGAACGTAGCCCAGCCCTGCCCGGTGGCCGGGTTTTCCGAGGTCATGACCTGCGCATCCGCGCCCTCGGACCATACGCCGTCAATGAAAAGCTGAAAATGTGGAAGGTTTCCCATAGTGTTCCTCACTGAAAGGCTGGCATGACTTCGTCGATGAACCGCGCCAACGAGGCGCGCTTGCGGTCATTGGTCATGCCGCTATCGACCCAGAACGAGAACTCATCATATCCCAAATCCTCGTACCGTTTGATCCTGTCGATCACCTGCTGCGTTGTGCCAACGGTCAGATCCTGGCCCAGTTTCTCGGTCGTATACATCAGGTTGGCGTCCATCTCCTGATCCGAGATCGGTTGGATCAACCCTTGCTGTATGGGCCGCTTGTTCAGGAACCATGCGCCGAAGTAGTTGTAATAACGGCGCAATTCCTGCACACCCTGCGCCACGTCATCTTCATCCGCACCTACATAGGTGTGATGCAACAGCATGATCTTGGGGCGTGGGCCGGAATAGCTTTCGCAGGCGGCATTGAAACGGCCCATCAGCGTCTCAATCTCTTCCATGCCCTGCCACAGCGGCGTGACCTGAATGTTGAACCCGTTGTGAACTCCGAATTCGTGGCTGTTGGGATCACGCGCGGCGATCCAGATCGGGGGGCCACCTTCCTGATACGGTTTCGGGGCCGAGGTGGCCGCCGGGAACGAATAAAACTCGCCCTCATGCGCACAATCCCCGCGCCAGATTTGCGGCACCAGAGGGGTGCATTCGCGCATGCGCTGCCCGGCCTCCCACGCGTCCATGCCGGGCATCAGTCGCTCGTATTCATAGGAATAGGCCCCGCGCGCGATCCCCAGCTCGATCCGGCCCTTGGTCATCTGATCCGCAGCCGCGGCCTCACCGGCCAGCTTGATCGGATGCCAGAAGGGCGCGATCACCGTACCAGTGCCCAAGCGCACATTCTTGGTGTGATGCGCCAGATCGACCAGAGACAGGAACGGATTCGGCGCGATGGTAAATTCCATCCCGTGATGTTCACCCGTCCAGACCGCGCGCATGCCGCCATCATCGGCCATTTTCACGAGGCTCACGAACTCATCATGCAACACGTCATGGGGCTGATCGGGTGTCAGACGTTCCATATGGGCAAAGAGAGAAAACTCCATCAACCGGCTCCTTTGTCGAAACTGTGCAGCTCACCCCGGTCGGCATCGCCAAGGTAGAGCGAAAAATCCCCTTCTCGCGCTTCCAGCGCAAAGCGTCTCATCATTTTGCCCACCGACGGGGTGGCGTATGTCAGGTTGGGCAGGTGTTCGATGGCGATCCACTCGGTCCCTTCGGGGATCGCTGCCCCGGCGAATGACGCCAGAAAGAACGTGTAATGCAGCTTGGTCGTCGCATCGTTGAACGAGGAATAGACTTGCTCTAGCCGCGCCTTGATCCCCCGGTCCGCCAGACCCTGCGCCAACCGCAGACGCTGCCCGCCGGGCTCGGCACCGGCGATGTGGAAGGGGCTGTGCGTGGTCCCCCGCCGCTCCATCAGAACCGCGTCGCCGGCCCGGATGATCGCGCCGCAGATGGTGGGCTGATCGCTGTCCATCTCCTGTTCCAGCCCAAGGCTGAAATACGAGCCGCCCACATAACCGAGCCCCCGGCCCCCGGCATGCGAGAAATCCGTGACCTGCCCGATCAGCACCGTATGGTCACCCGCCGGGATCGTCTGATGAGTCGAGCAACAGAACTGCGCCAGCGCACCGTCGATCAGCGGCAGATCATGGGCCCCTGTGCTGTGGGCCACCTTGGCGAAACGGTCGCCCTTATAGCTTGCGAATGTGTTCGAGGCGTCCTGCTGCCCCTCGGCCAGAATGTTGACGGCAAAGTGGCTACAACCCGCAAACACCTCATAACTCGACAGGAATTTTCCCGGACAGACCAGCAACAAAGGCGGATCCAGCGAGACGGACGAGAACGAATTGGCCGTGAACCCGACTGGGTTGCCTGATGCATCGCGGGTCGTCACCACGGTCACACCGGTCATGAAACTGCCGAAAGCGTCGCGCAGCGCGCGGGGATCAAGCGTCATCAATGGCACTCCTTAACAAACGACAACAGAGTCGCGTTGACCTGTTGGGAATGTGTCATCGGCATCATGTGAGCCGCGTTCGGGATGATCTCGGCCCGCCCGTTCGGGGCAAGCGCGGCCATGTCTCGCGACATGCGCGGGGTCGAGTTTGGCTCATCCTCGCCCGTCAGAAACAGGGCCGGACAGGTGATCGCGGCAAGTTGCTCAGCAGTCGGTCCGTCGCTTTCGGCGAAGACGGTATAGGCGGCCTTGTAGGCGCGTGGCCCGACCTGTTGCAGCCAGCTATCGCAGGCGTCCCGCTCGGGGGATGCCTTGTCATCGAACCAGCGCTGCAACGTGGTCGAGGGGTCATTGGCCCGCTCGCCATCCAGCGCCTGAGCCCGCGCCAGAACCGCCGTACGGGCTTCTTCCGAGCGCTGGAAAATCGCGTTCAGCGCGGCCACGCCTTTGACCTTTCCGCCCTCTGCAGCAATCCGGGTTGCGATCAGTGCGCCCATCGAATGCCCGATCAAAACGGCCGGTTGGTCGATCAGCGCCGCCACGGGTGCGGCATAGCTCTCTAGTCCCTCCACCGGGTTAAACGCTGAGTCCCCGTGCCCCGGCATGTCCGGGCACAGCACCCGGAACCCAGCCGCGACCAGAGCGTCAATCTGCGCGCACCACGCCTCGGCCCGCAGGCCAACACCGTGCAACAGGATGACCAGCGGCCCCTCACCCGCGTCAATCGCGGCGAGGCCGCCGATCTCAGACCGAGGCCGGGTTGTCCACGTCATGTCCCAGATCCTTCAGGTCTTTGTAGCGGTCTCCGATGCGATGATGTGGCCGCCCCGTCGTCGCCCCGCCCAGCACCACCACGACCTCATCTGCGCGAGGCGCATCAGGGACGGAGAATTGTAGCGTCAAGTAATGCGACCGGCGGCCCGCATCGTTCTTGTCCATCATCGGCACCATGATCGGCGTATTCGCCGGGCCGCGCGTGTTGGTGAAGGACAGGTAGGATTTGGCCCCCACTGCCTGCCGGTAGAAATTGCCGAAATGCAGCGTGTGGATCAGGCCCGAGGCATGTTCAACCTCACCATCCAAACCCACCACGGCCGCCTTGCCATAGGCTTCGATCGCCTCACCGCTACCGGCCAGCGCCACCATCCGCTCGGTCATCATCTCGCCTAGCACCGGACCATAGGCCAGAATTTCGGGGCGCAGGTCTTCGACATACCGTCCGGCCCAAGGGTTCTTGATCACAGCGGCTACGGCGAACATCCGCCACGGGCGGTCCGCCGGGCGGAAACCTTCGATCAGAACCTCTTCGTCATACGTCACAATTTTGCGGATTTCTGGCTGCACGGTGTCCTCCTGCGTGTTGCGCGGAATATCCACGGCAGAGTCATGTTTTGACAAATGAAAGAAGTTCAGCCTTAGGTATTAACATCACTACTAGGTAGGTTACCGATGGCCAAAACTCTGCCCCCGCTGACATGGTTCAGATCCTTCGAGGCCGCCGCCCGACGGCTAAGTTCCACCGCCGCTGCCGATGAGATCGGGTTGACCCAATCCGCCGTCAGCCAGCAGATCCGAGCGCTGGAAACGCGGCTGGGCGTTGTATTGTTCCACCGCCACGCGCGCGGTTTGTCTCTGACGGACGAAGGGCGCAAATTGCTGCCGCAGGTCGAGGCCGCGCTTGAGATGCTGGAAACCGCTGCCTCTCCCTATCTGACCGAGGAGAAGGCACGCCACATCACAGTTGCTGCCTCGATCAGTATCATCGAATGGGTGATCGCCCCCGCGCTGCCCGCGTTTCAGGCGCAACACCCCGAGACATCGGTTCGCTTTGTCAGCACGATCTGGCCCGACGAATACGCCGCTGCGCGTGCTGATGTGGAAATCCGCTTTGGGTCGGCGAAACAGGTGGGCAAGGACGCGGTGGCCCTACAACCTAATCGGCTTGTGCCGGTGAAATCCCCGGCGCTTGCGGGCGAGGCCCTGCCGCTGATCGAATCCGTGGGCACCTCGGACAGCTGGGTCACTTGGGCCGAGACAACAGGCCAAACCATGGGCACCCCGACTTATTTCGTGGATTCCTATGGCCTGGCGCTGCAGATGGCGGCGTCCGGCAACGGGGTCGCTTTGGTCAACCAACTGATCGCCGCACACGCGCTGGGTTCTGGGCAAGTGGTGCGGGCCTCGGACCATACTGCCTCCGCGACCGAGGGGTATTTTCTGGCCGTCCAACGCCGGTCAGCCGAGATAGACGCCTTCACCGCGTGGTTTTCCGACTTGCTAAGGGTCTGATTCAGACATGTCTATGTCGCATCCGAGGATATCAAACCGCGCCAAAATAGTGAATTCTGGCGAAAAAGGTCTGATCCATGCGATATTCCGGCTTTCGAGTCATCAAAGAGGCACTGACCGGCCACAAGGGCTGGAAACCGGCCTGGCGCGAGCCTGAGCCCAAATCCCATTACGACGTCATCATTATTGGCGGCGGCGGTCACGGGCTAGCCACGGCCCACTATCTGTCCAAAGTCTACGGTCAGCGCAATGTAGCCGTGGTCGAGAAAGGCTGGATTGGGGGCGGCAATGTGGGGCGGAACACGACCATTGTGCGCTCGAACTATATGCTGGACGGGAATGAGCCGTTCTACGAGTTTTCGCTGAAACTGTGGGAGGGGCTGGAGCAGGACGTCAACTATAACGCCATGATGAGCCAGCGCGGGATCATCAACCTGTTCCATACCGACGGCCAGCGCGATTCGTATATCAGACGCGGCAATGCGATGATCCTGAACGGTGCGGATGCGGAACTGCTGGACGCCGATCAGGTCCGGGCCGAGCATCCCTATCTGAATTTTGACGACGCCCGGCTTCCGATCAAAGGCGGTCTGGTCCAGCGTCGCGCGGGCACGGCACGCCACGACGCGGTGGCCTGGGGCTATGCGCGGTCGGCGGATTTGCATGGTGTCGACATTATCCAGAATTGCGAAGTAACGGGCCTGCGGATTGAAAACGGCACCTGCTTGGGCGTCGAAACCTCAAAAGGCTTTATCGGAGCCAGCAAAGTGGGCTGTGCGGTCGCTGGAAACTCGGGCCGCGTGATGGGCATGGCCGGGATGCGGCTGCCCATTGAAAGCCATGTGTTGCAGGCGTTTGTGTCCGAGGGGCTGAAGCCCGTTCTGCCCAGCGTCATCACCTTTGGTGCGGGCCATTTCTATGTCAGCCAATCCGACAAGGGCGGGCTTGTCTTTGGCGGCGATATCGACGGCTATAACACCTATGCCCAACGCGGCAACCTGCCCGTGGTCGAGGATGTGTGCGAGGGCGGCATGGCCCTGATGCCCATGATCGGCCGCGCGCGGCTGCTGCGGATGTGGGGCGGTGTAATGGACATGTCGATGGACGGCTCACCCATCATAGACCGCACACCGGTTCAAGGACTCTATTTCAACGGCGGCTGGTGCTACGGCGGGTTCAAGGCCACGCCTGCCTCGGGCTATTGCTTTGCGCATTTGCTGGCAAAAGATGAACCACACCCCGTTGCCACCGCCTATCGTCTGGACCGGTTCCGTACTGGCCGGATGATCGACGAAAAAGGCGCGGGCAACCAGCCCAACCTGCACTAGAGGGGACCACGGATATGATCATCAACCACCCTCTGCTTGGGCCTCGCGATGCCTCAGAGTTCACCTATCTGGGCGATGCATCCCTGATCGACCGGCCCGACGGGATGGCCGAGAATGCCGCCGATGCGTTCTATGACTATGCCTATCTGCGCGACAATCCCGCCGGTGAACACCGCGAGCTGTGGTATCACGAAGCCGGGGACCGGTCTTGGCTAGTTGTCACCCGCAACACTCTGACCCACGAGATTTCCAAGGTTGAACTGGCCCGCGATGTGGCCCGCGCGCGGGGGCGTTCGAAATGACACAAGTGGACCGGCTGACCGGCGGGCAGATCGACCGCGATACGACCCTGAACTTCTACTTCGACGGGCGCAGCTATACGGCGCATCCCGGCGATACTCTGGCTTCTGCGCTGCTGGCCAATAATGTGCGACTGATCGGGCGGTCGTTCAAATACCACCGCCCACGCGGGCTGCTGACGGCGGGATCCGAGGAACCCAACGGCATGGTGGAACTGCGCGCAGGTGCCCGCAAGGAACCCAACACCCGCGCCACGACGATCGAGATGTTTGACGGGTTGATCGCAAACTCTCAAAACCGCTGGCCAAGTCTTCGGTTCGACGCGTTGGCCGTGAATGACATGTTTTCTAACTTCCTGTCGGCGGGGTTCTACTACAAAACCTTTATGTGGCCCGCCGCGTTTTGGGAGAAGCTGTACGAGCCGATCATCCGCCGCGCTGCTGGCCTTGGCTCACTGTCGATGCAGGCGGACCCGGATGAATACGACAAAGGGTTTCGTCACTGCGATCTGCTGATCATCGGTGCCGGGCCTGCGGGTCTGATGGCAGCGCTGACCGCCGGGCGTGCGGGCGCAGATGTCATACTGGCAGACGAGGATTTCACGCTGGGCGGACGTCTGAACAGCGAAACCTTCTCGGTCGGCGACCACAGCGCGCCCGATTGGGCAGCACAGGCTGTGGCCGAACTGTCGGCAATGCCGAACGTCCGGCTGATGCCGCGCACCACGGTGATCGGAGCTTTCGACCACGGCATATACGGGGCCGTCGAACGCACCGGAGATCACCTGCCTTCGCTGCCCACCGGCAAACCACGCCAGATCCTGTGGCGGATCTATAGCCAAAATGCGCTGCTCTGTGCTGGGGCGACCGAGCGGCCGATTGCGTTTGAAAATAATGACCGACCCGGCATCATGACAGCCAGCGCGCTGCGGACTTATGTCAATCGCTTTGCGGTGACAGCTTCGCCTCGGGTTGCGATCTTTACCAACAATGATGACGGCCACCGCACGGCCTCGGACCTTCACGCCAAAGGCGTCAAGATCGCCGCCGTGGTCGATGTGCGCGAAGATGCCCCCCTCAGCTATGACTATGAGGTGCTGAAAGGCGCGCAGGTCGTGAACACCAAAGGCCGTCTGGGCTTGAGCTTTGTCGAGGTCGCCTTGCCCGATGGTTCGACCCGGACACTGGATTGTGGCGCGCTGGGCGTGTCCGGCGGCTGGAACGCGAATGTTCATCTGACTTGCCACCAACGCGGACGCCCTGTTTGGAACGAAGCCCTTGCTGCTTTCGTTCCAGGAGAAAACCTACCGGTTGGCATGTCCGTCGCGGGTTCTGCCAATGGCGTCATGTCAACCCATGGCGCACTGCGCTCGGGAGCCGAAGCGGCCGCTGCCGTGCTGGACCTGACCACCCTGCCCGACCTGCCAGAAGCCGAGGACGCGCCCATTGCGCTAAAGCCGTTCTGGTATGTGCAGGGCTGCAAACGCGCCTGGGTCGATCAACAGAACGACGTGACTGTCAAGGATGTGAAGCTCAGCTATCAGGAAGGCTTCCGCTCGGTTGAGCATCTGAAACGCTATACCACGCTGGGCATGGCAACTGATCAGGGTAAGACTTCCAACATCACGGGTCTTGCGATCATGGCCGAGGTTGCGGGCAAGTCGATCCCCGAAACCGGCACCACCATTTTCCGCCCGCCCTATACCCCCGTGCCCATCGGCGCGTTCGCCGGCCGAATGACGGGCAAAGACTTCCACCCGACCCGCCTGACCCCGTCTCACCACTGGGCCAAGGAGCGTGGCGCAGTGTTTGTCGAGGCCGGGAACTGGCTACGCGCGCAGTGGTTCCCCCTGCCCGGTGAGACGCATTGGCGCGAGTCCGTCGACCGTGAGGTGCGCCAAACCCGCGCCTCGGTCGGGGTGTGCGATTGCACCACGCTGGGCAAGATCGACGTGCAGGGCACGGATGCCGCCGAGTTCCTCAACCGCGTCTACGCCAACGGCTTTGCCAAGCTGGCGGTGGGCAAAACCCGCTATGGGCTGATGTTGCGCGAAGATGGCATGGTCATGGATGACGGCACCGCCGCGCGGCTGGCCGAGGATCATTTCGTCGTCACCACCACAACCGCAAATGCTGTAAGTGTCTATCGCCACATGGAATTTGTGCGCCAATGCCTGTTCCCGGATATGGATGTGCAGCTTATCTCGACCACCGATGGCTGGGCTCAATACGCGGTGGCAGGGCCAAATTCCCGCAAGCTTTTGCAAAAGATCGTGGACCCGGAATTTGATATTTCGAACGAGGCGTTTCCCTTCATGGCCTGCGGCAAGATCACCGTCTGTGGTGGATTACGGGCGCGGCTGTTCCGTATCTCGTTCTCCGGCGAATTGGCGTTCGAGATCGCCGTCCCGTCGCGCTATGGCGACGCACTGATGCGGCGGTTGATGATCGAAGGCAAAGAGTTCGACGTCACCCCCTATGGCACCGAGGCGCTGAGCGTGATGCGCATCGAAAAGGGCCACCCGGTCGGCAATGAGTTGAACGGCACCACCACGGCGCTGAATCTTGGTCTGCGCAAGATGGTATCAAAGAAGAAAGACAGCATTGGATCGGTTCTATGCGAACGCGAGGCCCTGATCGCGCACGATGTGCTTAAACTGGTCGGGCTGAAACCGGTCAACCCCGAGGAAAAGATCACCGCTGGCGGCCACTTGATGAACACGGATGGGCCGGTCGATTCCGCGCATGATCAGGGCTATGTGACCTCGGCGGCCTATTCGCCCAATCTGAACAGCAATATCGGGCTGGGCCTGCTGAAACGCGGTGATGCGCGGATGGGTGAGAAGATGCGCCTTGTGTCGCCACTGACAGACCTGACGGTCGAGGTCGAAATTGTCTCGGCCCATTTCATTGACCCCGAAGGAGAACGTCTGCGTGCATGATCTTGTAGCAATAACCGCCCTCGGCGGGGCCGCGCCGCGCGTTGACACGGTCGGGCCGGTCACATGTGCCGAGGTGCCCGACGTGGCGCTGACCTCGGTCGCGGCCCGGTTGGGACAGGAAGCCAAGGCACGTGAGGTACTGGCCAACGTGATCGGCGCGCCTGCACCCGACATCCAGCGCATAGCAGGTGGCGAAAAAACCGCCTTTTGGTCCGGCCCCGATCAATGGGTGGTCGAGGCCCCATATAAAGGCCACCACGACCTTGCGGATCAGGTTAAGGAAGCCGTAGGGAATACGGCGTCCGTCACCGAACAGACCGACGCCTGGGTGCGGTTCGACCTGCGCGGCGATGGCATTCCGTCAGTGTTGGAATTGCTAAGCCAACTGGACCTGCGCCGCCTACCCCCCGGCACCGCAGCACGCTGTTCGATCCACCATGTCGGGTGTTACCTTTTGTGCCGCGATGCAGATCATTACAGCATATACGGCCCACGATCCTCGGCCGGGTCGCTACATCACGCTGTGCTGACCTCGATGCGATCGGTCTACTAAACTGATGGCAGTGGCGCGTTGCCCTCGACCCGGAACCGGTTGATCCGGCGGCGATCCTCGGCCGGGCTGAGTCCGAATGCAGCCCGGTAATGTGTCACCAAAGGCGCGGCGGAACTATAGCCGACCGATGCAGCGATCTCGGGGATCGGATCCGCTGTATACATCACCATCTGCCGCGCGGCCTTCATACGCATGGCCCTGTAGTAGTGACTGGGGCTTTTGCCGGTTGCCCGTTTGAAGGCACGTTCAATTTGGCGCGGCGTGACGCCTATTTCCCGCGCGACGTCGGCGATCGAGACTGGTTCGCTCATATCCTGCCCAAACAGCGTAACGCAACGCGCGACAAGCGGCGGAAGACTGTCGCCCGTTTCCGGTTGTGTGGCACTGGGCACCTGTTGGCGCACCCCGGCTCCACGCATCATGGGGTGCTGAAACCAACACGCAACCTCATGCGCTATTTCCGCTCCAAGACGATCCTGAATCAGATGCAATGCCAGATCAAACCCTGCTGCGGCCCCGGCGGCGGTGTAGCGCGTTGCGGTTCTGACGATGACTTCACTCCGGGCATCAAAATCGGGAAACTCGGCCTCGAACGCCGCTTCATAGCACCAATGGACCGAGACCGGTTGCCCTTGCATCGTGCCCGAGCGAACAAGCGGGAACACACCACCGCTGATCCCACCCAGAATTGTACCGTGTCGCCCGAGGCTGCGCAGAGCGGCATTTCCTGCGCTGGCGTTTTCAAACCTCGAGGTCGGGCTACTTAGCAGGAACAGAATGTCGAATTCACCGTGATCCAGCAAGCCACGCATTGCGTCAAATCCCACCTCGGCGCTAGAACGTACCTTTTGTCCGCGCTCGGACAGTAACGTCCAACAAAAGGTCTCCTGCCCTGCGATCTCGTTGGCGGCACGCAAAGGTTCGATAACCGAAGTCAGGCAAGCCATCGGAAAGCCATCAAACAGCAGAAAACCAATCTCGATTCTGTCATCTCTGCACATTGGATTATCCTGGCCGAAAGTCCGCATCCGTGAACATATTCTTCACGAACGGAAATAACCCTGACGAATTATGGGCGCAGCATGCCAAGCATCCTCTCACGTCGACGTTGTATCGACTTGCGAAAAGCTAAATCACTGACCAGAGCCAGCGGAAGCAGAACCCTCTCACCGACGCCGTCGATGACAGTCAACTTTCCGCCACGCTCTTGAGCGCGCACTACGTTTTCATGGCTCATGTCTCCGACGATGATCCGTCCACGTTCCAGATCGTCCATTAGCTCGGCGAAATCATCGTGCAAACGCTTCAGACCAACGGGATCGTCTTTGACCAACAGCCACTCACTGTAAACCGTCGGCGCCAACCCGCCATCGGGACCTGTCAGTTTTTCTACGGCCATGGCTGGCCCTAATGAGGTTGGTGCATAACCCATAAACAGCGCAAGGCGCTCAATTTCTGGACACCCCCTGTGCAGCGCGGCGAGGTATTCGTTAGCCTCGCGGTTCCATTGGCGTAAATTGCCGTATCGTCTTTCGGCATAGCGCTGGACAGCGTGATTTCTGACAGGAATGTCCGCTCTGACCTTTAGCAGCGCGTCTTCGTGATCGGGGTGCTCGAAAATCAGGTAGTTGCGACTTTCTCGCAAAGGCTTACGCCCACTGAGATCAATCATTTAGTGTTGCCCTATGATAGAAGACGACGGTCGCGTCATTCGGAATAAAGTGTCAAACCGGAATTGGCTTAATAAAACCTTCTTAGAATTGTTACAAATGACTTTTGCCCACACCAAATGAAAAACGCCCCGTCGGGAAATACGGGGCGTAGTTAGTTCATACCGTCCTGTTACGGCCCGACCGGAGGCGAAGGCAACAGAAGAAAGCTGACCTCGCCCCGGCTTTCAACTACCGGAA
Source organism: Ruegeria sp. SATB045 (assembly GCF_059613525.1). Classification (NCBI taxonomy): domain Bacteria; kingdom Pseudomonadati; phylum Pseudomonadota; class Alphaproteobacteria; order Rhodobacterales; family Roseobacteraceae; genus Ruegeria; species Ruegeria sp. SATB045. The sequence continues at coordinate 55,750 of NZ_JBXWSR010000019.1, forward strand.
CATGTGTCCAATCCCTAGGGTCGAAAGGAGGCGTTTCCTTTTCGCAATCTTCAGGTTGCTTATGACAGATGAAAACCTCGGCCCCGGTTAGATAAGCCAAGCGCAGTTGCAGCCCACGCGAAAACTGGATTCCAGCCGAACGCGCGCCGTTCAAGCCAAGAAATTCACCATAAATATGGATCGCGCTCGTGCCTTCAGGAATGGACGCTGCCAAATCGCGGGTGGTTTTTTGCCATTCCGGAATTTGAAGGTAAGTCGCGCGTCCAAATAGGATCAACTTGATCAACAGCACATACATTATTGTAATCCGCGCGATACTCGCCCACCTGCCTGGCGTTTTGGCCATGTGCAAGGTTGCTGCGGTAAAGGTAAATCCGATGAGGATCCAAATCCAGCCATAGGCGCGCACAGGCACCAACACGCCAGACATCAGTGTCTTTGCGAACAAAGGTGCAAGACCGGCCAGCGCCGCGGCCAAAACGGCTATGGCAGTGAACCGTTGCCATCGAAACAAGCAAACCCATGCCCCACCGAAAAACAGCAACAGCACAGCTCCGGTTCCTGCAGTCCCACCCCCGAATTGGCGGACGGTCATCACTAGAAACCTTTTTAGCTTGCCCAGATTTACTATCAGGTCATCCAGCGTTTTGGCTTCTGTCGGAGCCCGCCACTCGGCTATGGGGATACCGAAAACCCCGTGGTAGAGATAATTGAGCGAGTAAACCGACACGACCGCCAGGACGAGACTGACAAAGAAGACAAGCAGTGTGGTGACCATGCTTTTGTAAGTCTGTGGCGCTTTGTGCGACAATAACAGCAGCGTCAGCAACAGAAACGGATAGGTCGTATAGGCCATGAAGGACAGCGGCACTGCGATCAACATCAAGGCCAGCGCGATCCGATGAGGCAAAAACACGACCGCAAGCGCAAAAAGCGCAATAACCCATGCCCCAGGCAACAACGTGTTGAACCAAAAGCTGATCAAAAATGTCGGGATCGATAGCACCACGAACAAGGTAAAGTAGCCGCGGTACCAACCCGGAGCATCCCGACCAAAAACGATCAAGGCTGTCGATGCCGCAAAAACGGCACTGGCGATCAGGTAGAGTGCAAAACTGACGGGTGCAGGCCAAAAATACGGGCGAAACTGCCACCAGTAATTTAACCAGCGCCCTTCATCCAGCGCTTTTATATACGCCATTTCTTTGGTTCCCAGCAAAGCCGGGAAGTCATCATGCCGCACCAGCGGATCGAACAGTAAAGGCGCGTAAACCAGAACAAGCGCTGCCAGTCCCAGCAACGAAAACCGGATGACATCGCGTCCCAAAGACTGTGTACTCATCATTTACTCCGGTGAGCGCGGGCGATGACCGAGGCGCGAGCCTGCGCGATCGAGGTAACGGTTTTTTGCGGCAATTGGCGAACGATCATCTTGCGCAGGTTCCATCCGAAGCTGCCGACCTCTTTCAGAGCACCTGCTGCGACTTTAGTGTTCAAAACCTCGGACGGCAGAGTTTCGGCTCCTGCCTCACTGGCATAAAGAACGCTGTTGTAGCGATACCAAGGCTCAATCGAGCTGTCATTGAACAGAACGGGGCGCAAGCAGTCATAGGCAGTGTAACCACGCTCGGCGAACAGGCCCTGCCAGAATGCCAAAGGCTGCTCGTTGACGTGGAACTCCCCTCCCTGCCCGGGCACTGCCGCCGAAAAAAGTACGAGATCGCTGTGGGTTGTCAGGCTTTGCACAAGGCTGGCGGACGCCGCATTAGGAAGGTGCTCTCCGACTTCAAGCGATTGCGCCAAACCAAACTTTCGCCCCAGATCAACGGGCTTGCTCAGGTCTTCAGCAAAAAAAGACTCGGGCGCTATAGCCAACCGATCCCGGTCAACGTAGTCACCATCGACCCCGGCAACATCCGGGCAACCGGCAGCTGCCCATTCGGACAACCATACACCTCGTCCACATCCGAAATCCACGACGCTTTCTGGTTTAACCCAAGCGTGCAGGCACTTAATCAACCGAACAGCCGACTGCCTTGCGCCGCGGTCGATATAGTCGAAGAACTCGTTGGAATAGATATGTGACATCTCAACTCTCTAAATTGAATTCTCTTCGCGATAGACCCACAGCCGCAGGATCACGAAATTGATGACAGGTAGAACGACGACCACCACCCCAGCCGTTGCAAGCTCGGACATGTTCAGTCTGGGGCCGAGAACCGAAGTCAGAACCGAAGACACGCTCAATCCGATGCCGATCATGCACATAAATCGGCCAAACTGAGCCGGAACGGCCAGCTTCTTTTCAAAGGTCCAACTGGTTTGGCCGACATACTGGATAAGGATGGCCGACCCAAACGCCAGAAAGTTGGCAACCCAAGACGATCCGAACAACCTGAGCAACCCCAGATACGCCAGGATATAGTAGACGGCCACACCTACTCCCACGACAGCAAAGCGGACTATCCGGCGGCGTTCGCTCATGCTTGTTTGCTCATTGTTTCCGGCGTGTTCTCAACCACGCCGCCGACTTGTTCATCGATGAAAAACAAGGGGCGCCCTTTGGCTTCGATGTAAAGCCGTCCGAGGTATTCGCCCATAATTCCCAATGTCAGCAACTGGATACCCGAGAAAAAGCTGATCACCAAAACCGTTGAGGCCCAACCAGCAACGGTGTTGTACAGGATCAGCGACCAGAATACGTAAACCAGCATCAGCGCCGCAACGATCAGGGTTAAGAATGCAAGGCGCGTGGCAATCTGCAACGGTTTGATCGAAAAACTGGACAATGCATCAAAGGCCAGGCGGATCATCTTGGACATTGGGTACTTGGTTTCACCAGCTACGCGCGGATCCCGCACGTATTCGATACCAATCTGCCGGAACCCAGCCCAGGCGAACATCCCGCGGATGAAACGTGCACGTTCGGGCATATCCAACACCGCGTTCAGCACCCGGCGGCTGACCAATCGGAAGTCACCTGTGTCATTCGGGATCGGGACATCCGACAACCGGTTGAGAATGCGATAGAACCCATGAGCGGTCAGCTTTTTGAACCAGCTTTCTCCTTTGCGCTCGCTGCGGCGGCCGTACACCACATCGTATCCGCGATCCATCATCGCCATCATGTCAGACAACAATTCGGGCGGGTCTTGCAGGTCCGCATCCAACATAAAGATGCGCTCACCCGTTGCGGCCATCAACCCGGCTGTCAAAGCCACCTGATGCCCCCTGTTCGTGGACAGTTTAAGACCACGCACTCGCGGATGCTTCTGGCTTTGCAAACAAATCCCATCCCAGGTGTCGTCGGTCGAACCATCGTCGACCAACAGAATCTCGGTGTCGTCAGACCATGCGTCTGTTGCTGCGATCAAGCGCTCTACCAGAGCTGGTAATGAGTCCTCTTCGTTCATACATGGAACGACTACAGACAGTAACATTTAACCTCCGAACGCGATCTGTCCTGCTCGATTTTGTGGCGAATATTTCGCTTCTGTTGGAACACGTCGCTTTGGTTTAGCTTCTTCGTATTGGGTCGGAACCCTTGATATCTTAACACCCGGTCGCCGCTAATCGGTAAGTTCCAGTTTTCAGACCGTAGTTACCAAAGCGACACATTCAATCACCCGTTCAGACGGGCTGCACGCAAAATATTCGCGCCGTTCTTGCCTGTACGATGTGGCAGCAATGAGCCCATCTTAAGACAAAGCGTTGTCTGATGATCCAAAACCGCAACTTGATTGCAGGTCTGAACAGTTTTTCCAACGAAATTCAAACCTTCGGCTGGTCATGACCCGCGTTTTTAGTATCAACTGTGGCTAACCAACGAGGGAGAGAAAAATGAAAAAGCTATTGCTGGCTGCATCAGCTGCATCGCTGCTAGCCACATCAGCATTCGCTGAGGTCAAGGTCGGGATGATCACTACCCTTTCGGGCGGCGGCGCCGGCCTGGGTCTTGACGTGCGCGACGGGTTCCTTTTGGCGATTGAACAGTCAGGACGTGACGACATCGAAGTCGTGATCGAGGACGACCAGCGCAAGCCCGACATTGCGGTGCAACTGTCAGACAAGATGATTCAATCAGAACGCGTCGACGTCATGACAGGCATTATTTGGTCGAACCTTGCCATGGCCGTCGTTCCAGCAGCGGTGAACCGGAATGTGTTCTATTTATCCCCCAACGCAGGCCCTTCGGCCTTGGCGGGAAAAGGATGCCATCAGAATTATTTCAACGTGGCATGGCAGAATGACAACCTGCACGAAGCGGCTGGAGCATACGCAAATGATGCTGGCTACAAGAAATCTTTCATTCTGGCTCCGAATTACCCGGCGGGTACGGATGCACTGACCGGGTACAAACGTTTCTTCGATGGCGACCTGGCCGGAGAGATTTACACCCAGCTTGGTCAAACGGACTATGCCGCCGAGCTCGCCCAAATCCGCGCGAGTGACGCCGACAGTGTCTTTTTCTTTCTGCCCGGCGGGATGGGGATTTCCTTTCTCAAGCAATATGCCGACAGCGGAATCGATCTGCCTGTCGTCGGCCCGGCCTTTAGCTTTGATCAGGGTATCTTGCAGGCAGTGGGTGACGCAGCCTTGGGTGTTGTGAACACCTCGCAATGGAACAAGGATATCGACAATCCGACCAACAAGGCTTTTGTCGATAGCTTCAAGGCCGAATACGGCCGCCTGCCGTCGCTTTATGCCAGCCAGGGCTTCGACACCGCTAACCTGCTTTTATCCGCATTGGAAAAAGCCGATCCGTCGGACGCAAATGCTTTCCGCGAAGCCCTGCGAGCCGCTGAGTTCGACAGTACGCGCGGGGAGTTTGCATTCGGCCCGAACCACCACCCGGTACAAACGATCTATGCGCGTGAAGTGATCAAGGAAGGTGATGTTTTTACCAACAAGATCATCGGCACCGCGCTTGAAGCTCATTCGGATGCCTACGCCGCTGAGTGCAAAATGTAAGAAACGACTGCTGCCCGCCGTCAACCAGACGGCAGGCAGACCACCGGAGTTCCCATGTCCTCGATCCTGATTGTCGAGCAGATCCTCAATGGTCTGCAATTTGGCGTCATGTTATTTCTGATGGCTGCGGGCCTGACACTTATCTTTGGCGTCATGGGGTTGATAAATCTTGCCCACGGTTCGCTTTACATGGTCGGGGCTTTCGCAGCAGCCGCTGTGGCCGGTGCCACGGGATCGTTCTTTCTGGGTCTAGTTGCGGCGCTCGCCTCAGCTGCGCTTGCCGGCGCGATGATTGAAATTGTTGTCATACGAAGGCTATACGATGCACCTCATCTGGATCAGGTTCTAGCTACCTTTGCCCTGATACTTATATTTTCGGAGGGAACCCGCTGGTTTTTCGGGTCTTTCCCCTTGTTTTTAAATATCCCGCAAGCTCTTTCGGGGCCTGTCACCCTGCCCGGCGGCATCGAATACCCCCTTTACCGTCTAAGCCTGATCGTCATCGGTGTGGCAATCGCGGGCGGATTATGGCTGTTCATCGAACGTACACGCATAGGCATTCAGATCAGGGCCGGTGAAAACGACCGAGAGATGATCGCGGTACTTGGCGTTGATATCTCAAAACTCTACACCCTCGTTTTTGCCCTAGGAGCTGCTCTGGCCGGGCTGGCCGGCGCTTTGGTTGGAGCAATTCAATCGGTGCAGGTAGGCATGGGTGAACCCGTTCTGATCCTTGCCTTTGTGGTTATCGTAATCGGCGGTATCGGGTCGATCCGAGGGGCGTTCATTGGTGCATTGCTGGTCGGTTTGACCGACACGTTGGGCGGCGTTTTCCTTCCTGAATTCCTTGGCTTGTTCATGGAGCACGGTGCAGCGCAAAAAAGCGGGTCAGCCATTGCCTCGATGGGGATTTACATACTGATGGGGCTTGTTCTGATCTGGCGCCCTACTGGTTTGTTCGGAGCCCGCGCATGAGAGTTAAGGAAAGATACATCAATGGCGTCGTTCTGACTGGCCTGCTTCTATTACCCATTTGGGCATTGGCGATGGACGAGCCTTTCACGATCACGTTAGCCACCCGAGCGGTTGTCCTTGCACTGGCAGCCGTCGGGTTGAACCTTGCATTGGGCCTGGGCGGAATGGTCAGCTTGGGCCACGCTGCGTTCTTTGGCCTTGGCGGCTATACCATGGGTATTCTTGCCTATCACGCGCAGACGTATTCAACCCTAAACCTTGGTCTGTTCAGCACTGATGGGACAACATCGATGCCGTTGATCTGGCTGTCGGCTATGGTCATCTCGGCGCTGGCCGCGTTTTTCATCGGCATGCTGTCACTGCGCACAACCGGGGTTTATTTCATCATGATCACCCTCGCATTTGGCCAGATGTTTTTCTACTTTGCCATCTCATGGGCGCAATATGGCGGCGAGGACGGACTGTCCATTTATGTGCGCAACGGTTTTCCCGGCTTAAACACGCTGGTGCCAATTCAGTTCTTCGGCATCTGTTTCACTCTTCTTTGCATCGTGTTGTTCCTGTTAGCCCGCCTTCAGGCGTCACCCTTCGGTTTGGCACTGAACGCCACGCGCCAAACCAGATCACGTGTTCAGGCAGTCGGTCTGAACCCTACGCGAATTCGTTTGCTAGCCTTTGTTCTTTCAGGCGCAATAACTGGATTGGCGGGCGCGCTCTTCGCTGACCTCAACCGGTTTGTGTCGCCCACAATGTTTAGCTGGCAATTGTCCGGAGAGCTTATCGTATTGATCGTGATTGGCGGCGTTGGACGGCTGATGGGACCGGTAATCGGGGCTTGTGTCTTTGTGGCACTCGAGCATTTTTTAGGAGCATTGACCGATTATTGGCATGTTTACCTTGGAGTCGTCCTGTTGTGCATTGTCCTGTTCGGGCGTGGTGGGCTGATCGGCCTACTTACGGGGAAAGAAGGTGCGCATGTCTAAGCCCATCCTTGCCACTGATGCACTTAGCAAACGGTTCGGCGCGTTGACAGCGACACACGATGTGTCAATCGACCTCAACCCAGGGGAAATCCACGCGATCATTGGCCCGAACGGAGCGGGCAAGTCCACGCTGATCAAACAGATATGCGGTGAAATCCACCCCGATTCCGGTCGTGTGTTGTTGGATGATCGGGATGTTTCGGCCCTGCCCCCCCACATTCGCGCACGCGCTGGCTTGGGTCGGACGTTCCAGATTTCCGACTTATGCATGGAAGACACTGTTTTAGAAAACGCGATTTTAGGCTGTCTGGCAATCGAAGGGGCCTCATGGCGGTTCTGGGGGGCCGCTCAAAAATCAAAAACTTTACGGTCCCGTGCAGAAGGTGCATTGGATCGTGTCGGCCTTGCGAATTTTCGCGACACACAGTGCTCCAGCCTCAGTCACGGGCAGCGACGACAGTTGGAAGTCGCCGTTGCGCTTACGCTTTCACCCCGCGCGTTTGTCATGGATGAACCCATGGCCGGTCTCGGAGCAGAGGGGTCCCGGAACCTGACTGCTCTACTCGACGGACTTCGCGTCGAAGCCCCAATACTGCTGGTCGAACACGATATGGATGCCGTTTTTGCTTTGGCAGACCGCATCAGCGTGATGGTTTATGGCGCGGTGATCGCCACAGGATCAGCAGATGACATCCGCCAAAGCGCGGATGTCCGAGAGGCCTACCTGGGAGAAGAAGTATGAGTTTTCTCACGGTCGAGAACCTTCAGGCAGCCTATGGTCCAAGCCAAGCGCTTTTCGGTGTCGATCTGCGCGTGGCTGAGGGCGAAGTTACCGCATTGCTGGGGCGGAATGGCATGGGCAAGACAACCACCGTCAAGGCGATCTGTCAGATGATCCGTTCCTCAGGCACGATCACCTTAGATGGCAAGAACTTGCAGGGTCTACCCAGTCACAAAGTTGCGCGGAGCGGTGTAGGTCTGGTTCCCGAAGGGCGCAGGTGTTTCATGGACTTAACCGTGCACGAAAACCTAATCGCTGCAGCCCGCCCCGGAGAATGGGATCTGCGCAGGGTCGCAAGTCTGTTCCCAAGGCTGGATGAACGTGGAAACCAGCGAGCCGCCTCATTGTCTGGCGGTGAACAGCAAATGCTGGCTATCGGTCGTGCATTGATGACGAACCCACGTCTTCTTGTTCTGGATGAAGCAACCGAGGGTCTCGCACCCATCATACGACAGGAAATCTGGGCTGCAATGCGGCAGTTAAAGCAGAACACCAGCGTCGCAATCCTTTTGATCGACAAGTCCTTGAAAGAATTAGCCACTGTATCAGACACCGCAACCATCCTAGCACGCGGGCGCACAGTCTGGAGTGGCGCCATGTCCGACTTGGCGCCCGAGGTGAGCGAAAAGCACATAGGTGTCTAAACTTGTTAGACCAAGCATCGCCAATCAACTTTTGAGGTATGTGGCGGAGAGACAGGGATTCGAACCCTGGAGACGGTTTCCCGCCTACACACTTTCCAGGCGTGCGCCTTCGACCACTCGGCCACCTCTCCGTGCGGGCGATATTTGGACTATCGCTTGCAGATTTGCAAGGCCCCAATAGGGTGAAAATTCAACCTTCCTGAGCGGGACCGGAAAACCGATCAAATCTCGTCCCCGTCGCTATCCGACATGTCGGCTTCCGTCATTTTAATCGGCGCAGGTTTGGCTGCGGAGCCCTCTTCGGAATTGGGGGTAGCCTTCACCTCTGGACCGGTGTTGCGCAGAGTTTCAGGGTTGCGCAACCACACGTCACGCTGCGCGAACGGGATCTCGATGCCCTCTTCAACAAAGCGACGGTTAATCTCATGGTTCATGTCTGACTTTACAGACAGCATCCAATTAACATCCCTCAGAATAGCACGGATTTCAAAATCCAGAGAATCCGCGCCGAAGCCTTGGAACACAACACTGGGAGCAGGGTTGGCAAGAACCATCGGGTTCGCATTTGCAATTTCGCCCAGGATTTTCTCGACCTTGCGAGTATCGGTTCCGTAGGCAACGCCGACAGGAACAATCACCCGCCCGATTGTGTTGCCGCGGGTGTAGTTGGTCACCACACCGCTAATCAGATCCGAATTGGGGACGATCACATCGGATCGGTCGAAGGTCTCGATCCGTGTCGACCTAACCGAAATATCGCGCACATAGCCCATCATCCCGTTGACGTCGATCCAATCGCCTTTCGAGATCGGACGCTCGACAAGCAGGATGATACCCGAGACAAAGTTAGACACGATGGTCTGCAGGCCGAAACCAATTCCGACCGACAGCGCACCGGCCACAATGGCCAACGAAGAAAGGTCGAACCCGGCGACCATGATGGCGCAAAGGGCGGCAAGGAATATGCCGACATAGCCTGTCCCCGCGACAATCGCGTTTTGGCCGCCGGGATCGATCTTGGTTTTTGGCAACAAAGAGCTGCGCAGCCCCCCTTGAAGCATCCGTGTCAGGCCATACCCCATCAAGAAGACGATCAGGAAGGTAAAGAAATTCTTCGGTGAAACTGTCACGCCACCGACATCGAATCCCAGCAGGACACGCGACCAAACCTCAAGTAAATCCGTCTGGCGCGCGCCCCAGTAGATTGCCAGAACAGGGATGGCGAAAATGGCCATCGCAAAGCCGATCAAGACGGAAAACAGGGAATCCTTGGCCGCGTCGCCCTGTCGCGTGACCCACCCGTAAACAGCAGTCAGGAACCGCTGAACGATGACCAGAGCCGCAATGAGAACAAGGGATTTGACAGCAGGATAAACGATCGCCTCAGCGGCGTTGGTATAACCGACCACTGCCAGCACCGGGCTGGCAATACCCAGCAGAAATAGGGCACGACGCAGGAATTCTATCAACTGCGCCAAACCCGCGCCTCGGGTCGCGCCGGGCTCATCCGAGTCGACGACAACCTCGGTGCTGCGCACCTGACGCACGCGTAATAGAACCAGTGCCGTAATGATTGTCACAGGGAAACCGACAACCGCGCGCGTCGCGTCCGAGATATTCTCGATCTGCTCGAATAGATTCACCAATTCGTGCAGGATCAAAAGGACTGCAAGCAGATCGAGATAGACCCGCAGTTCGGCCACCCGCTTCGCGGTCAGACGCTTAAATCCCTGCGCCTCTTGCAGGACATAAACCTGTCGGCCAATCCAGTCATAATAGAGGATAATCGCAGCCCAATACGGGATGTTTTCCAACAGCAAAGTGCCACGCAAGCCCGGCACCCCGGTCATTACGATCGCCTTGACGATCAACCAGACCCCAAGCCAGGGTAAAATAATACGCAGTAGTGAAGTCAGGAACGTCCAAACACCACTGCCTCGGCCGCCCAGCTTACGCAAGTAGCTCCCTGCAAGCTCGGACCAATGCTTGCCGTAGAACAACAGTACCCCGGCGAGAACCACCAGTACAAAAATACCCAAGCCCTGATTGCGCAACTTCTCGTGGGCTACATCAGTTTGCAGATTCCTTCGGGCTTCGTTGAACAGGCCGCGGGCTGCTTCGGTAACATCTGTCCATGCTGGCCCCCAATAGATTGGGTTAATCGGAGACGGACCGCGCTCTAACAGCTCTTTGGTCTGGCGGTTACGCAGAAGCTGATCGATTTCTGCGATCAAACCGTTGGCGCGGCTGAACGCTTCTTCCGAGATAATCCTAGGAACCTGAAGCGCATTCAGTTGCTCTTCAAGATGCGCGCGCAGGGCGGCAATGTCTTTGGGTTCGCTCGCATCCCCTTCGGGCTTCGGCCCAAGCGCCTCGATCTGAGCGTCAAGCGTCTGAATGCGTTCGGTATTTGCACCACGCGCACGATTGAAATCATCGCGATAGGCATGAATTTCCGAACGTAGGTTTTCAAGCGAAGCATTCGAGGCCCGGTCGGCCTCGATCACTACTTCTGCTCGGTCCGCCGTTTTGACCCAACCCTGATAGTACTCGCTCTGTCGGTCGGAAAGCTGAGCAGCCGCAGGGCCGCAGAGAACCGCCAGACAAATTGAGACAAGCGCTAGGAGCAGGCGGACCTGTCGCAGCATCACACGTCCTCGAACACGCCGGGTATGCTGCGCGGGGCTTCGGTCATCCAATCGGGCACCGGCAGCTCTTTTTCACGCAGGAATTCCGGGTTGAACAGCTTGGACTGATAGCGCGTTCCATAGTCGCACAGGATTGTCACGATAGTATGGCCCGGCCCAAGGTCTTTGGCCAAACGCACAGCACCCGCCATGTTGATCGCGGTCGAACCGCCCATGACCAGCCCCTCTTCGCGCAGCAGGTCGAAGATGAGCGGCAGCGCCTCATTGTCGGTCATCTGATAGGCGTAATCGGGCTTGAACCCTTCGAGGTTCTTAGTAATGCGCACCTGCCCGATGCCTTCGGCGATCGAGCTGCCCTCCATCGCGATTTCGCCAGTGGTGTAATAGGAATAAAGTCCCGCCCCCATCGGATCGACCAGACCGATCTTAACGCCCTTGGGCTGCAAAGCATCCGCCACGCCGGCCAGCGTTCCGCCAGAACCCACGGCGCAGACAAAGCCATCCACTTTGCCCCCGGTTTGCTCCCAAATCTCGGGGCCCGTAGTTTCCACATGCGCCTGACGGTTGGCCACGTTATCAAACTGGTTTGCCCAGATCGCGCCATTGGGTTCAGTCTGCGCCAGCTCCTCGGCCAGACGGCGGGAGTAGTGGACAAAGTTGTTAGGGTTGCGATAAGGCGCGGCTGGCACCTGCACCAATTGCGCACCGGCAAGGCGCAGCATGTCCTTTTTCTCTTCGGACTGAGTTTCCGGGATCACGATCACGGTTTTGAAGCCCATAGAAGCTCCGACCAAAGCCAGACCGATACCTGTGTTGCCCGCAGTTCCTTCAACGATCGTACCACCGGGTTTCAACTCGCCCCGCGCGATGGCGTCTTTGATGATATAGAGCGCCGCGCGGTCCTTGACCGATTGGCCGGGGTTCATAAACTCGGCCTTTCCAAGGATTTCGCATCCGGTTTCCTCGCTAATGCGCTTCAATCGGATCAGCGGGGTTTTTCCGACTGCGTCGGCAAGGTCTTTCGCAATGCGCATGGCGCCCTCATTTCATTACGGATCAAGGCAGATTTACAGTTGCTGCGCGCCAACCACAAGCAGCGATCATCACGAGCGCAGACGGTTCCGATGTCGCGCGAGCCAATGAGCCAGCGCCAACAACGGCAAATCTTTAAACCCATGGGCATCAACTCTGTCCATGAAGTCCACAAACGGCAGGATTTGTGTGCGAATGTCCTCGCCCTCGGAAGCAAGGCCACCATTGTTGACTGTCTGATTAAGGTCAGCCAGCCCGACATAGAGATGAAGGTATTCGGTGGATGACCCGCTTGACGAATAGGCTGATCCCGCGCTTTCCAGAACCAACAGATTTACATGAGCCTCTTCAAGTGTCTCGCGCCGAGCCGCCTGTTTCGGCGTTTCGCCGGGGTCAATCATTCCAGCGACGGGTTCCCACATCCAAGGCTCCGGATCTTCGGCCATGAAGACCGGTGCCCGGAATTGTTCGACCAATAGGACTGCATCGCGGATCGGATCGTAGGGCAGAACGACAACCGCACTGCCCTGCATCAGCCCGCTACGATGTACGACCGGCCCCATCGAGCCATCATACAGCCGATGCTGCAGCTCGATTCTTTCCATCCCGAAATAGTCGACATACTCTCGCGCGTGTTGTTGCAGGACCACGTCTTTGCGCACATCGCGCGGATCGCCAGTGTGCCGCTTGCGCGCGGCGAGCCTTGCCCAAGCCCGCGTACGAATGGCAGGAAAGCTGCGGGAAATCTGGTCAGCGTCGACCTTGCCATAGTAGCCCATCACCTCTTGTGCCGCTGACACCGACATTTCCGCCCAGTCATCCACCCAATCCTGCAAGGACCAGGGACCGTCAGAGGTCCACAAGTCCGGCTGCGGGTAGAACACGCTTGCCAAAATGCGAGAACCATCAGTGAGGTTCAAAGTGTGAGGCTCCATATCAAAGTCGAAACCGGCCTCATAAAACTTTAACCGCTTCAGGTCTTCTGGCCCGAGCCCTTCAACCACCAGCCCCGGGGCATTTTGGCCTGTTTCAGAGCAAATCATCGGAAAATGCTCGTCCCGAACATCATAGACCGCGTGGTCTGGCAGAACTGCGTCTCTTATCTGCAAGTCGGAGAGCGGTCGATCCAGAACGGTCTCCAACAAAGGCAGATGGCGAAGCGTTCCATAGAAAAACAATGCGGACACAAAATTACCCTCGTAGTGCCAGTAGCCCTCACCGCCAGCGGCGACTGGCCTCTTCCGTGGCGAGACCCGCGATCACAGCACCGATCCCTAGCGTCCACAGGATTTCTGGTGCTAACAACTGCTGACCAAATTCAATGCCAATCTGGAAAATGGCCAACAGTGCCTCAAATGGTCCGTCGTACCGATGGCGCATAGCCAATCGGAACATTTCGTTGCAGCCTTGAACAAACAGACCCCAGAAAACCAATGAGACAACCCCGGTCAAACCGTTGTTCAATCCGGACGTCCACCCTTTGCCAGCCCGCTTTCCCATGATTTTCCAGCCGCACGCAACCGCAATGATCATGTTCACGTAGGTAAAGATACCGTAGTCCTTACCATCTTCTCCATTAGCGATGATCATGCTCGAAACTAAAAAGGCCACCACCAAAAGACAAATGGAGGCTACAAGTCGCGCAGCAGTGGGCATCAGGTGGGTCCGTTCATTACGTTGGTTTTGCTACAGTAATCTGTGTCACATCGCAATTGCCGGTGTCAAAGGCTGCGCCGCAGGCAGTCAAATAATAATTCCACATGCGGCGAAAACGCTCATCAAAGCCCATCTCAGAAATGACGTCCCATTTATCATTGAACGTGTCATACCAGCGGCGCAGAGTCAGATCGTAGCTTTTGCCGAATTCCTTGGACGTCACCACGTTCAAACCTGCCTGAGCGACCTGCTCTTTTAGCACCGAAGGTGCAGGCAGCATACCGCCGGGAAAGATATATTTCTGAATGAAATCAACACCATTGCGGTAAATCTCCCAACGATGATCTGCCACGGTGATAATTTGTAAAGTCGCCTGAGCACCCGGCTTCAAACGTTCGCGCACAACTTCGAAATAGACTGGCCAGTATTTTTGACCAACCGCCTCGAACATCTCAATTGATGCGATGCCGTCATACTGGCCACGCTCATCACGGTAGTCCTGCAACTTGAACTCGACCATATCGGACAATCCCGCTTTATCAATGCGTTGCCGGGCATACTTCAACTGCTCCTCGCTGATCGTCAGGCCTGTGACCCGTAGGCCACGCTCTTTTGCTGCATATTCAGCAAATCCCCCCCAGCCACAGCCGATTTCAAGGATGTGATCACCGGGCTTTGCCCCCATCTCATCAACCATACTGGCGTATTTGGCGGTTTGAGCCTTCTCAAGACTTTCCTGCCCAGTCTCAAACAGCGCGCTGGAATAGGTCATCGTATCATCCAGCCACATGGCATAGAATTCATTGCCCAAATCGTAGTGATAAGAGATATTCTTTTTGGCTTGCTTACGGCTATTTCCGTTCAACCAAAAGCGAAGCCTCTCATAGGATTGAACCAGAAACTTACCGGTGAAATCGTCGTAAACGGTCTCGGTTCCCAAATGGACCAAATCCATGAAAGACCGCAAATCCGGTGTGCTCCAGTCGCCTTCCAAATAGGCGTCCGAGAACCCCAATTCGCCCTCTCGGATCAGCCGGGCAAAGACGTCCGGGTTGTGAATATCGACCCGCGCAATTGGCCCGGGCTTTGTACCTTCGGCTCGGAAAACACGGCCATCCGGCAGCGCGATATCCAGGCGGCCGTATTCCATCTTGTTCAGCATTTTTACAACCTGCCCAAAATAGCGTGGCAGGCCTTTCTGTCCGTCTGTGGTGGTCAGGATCATCCGCTCCCCCCTGTGCGGTTGTTGTTTCAGGCTAGGCCGAGTTTGTGTTTCTGGCAAGTTTTCAGTTCCTTACTGGGTTTTCCGGTGCTCATAGGCGGCCAGTGCCTGTGCTCGTCCTTCGGACAATGAAACGATAGGAGCCGGATAGTTATCCGTTGGCTCCAGGCCCCAGGCCCGAGGGATCGCTTCGAAATACGCCAAGGCGGTATCGGGCGGAGCAGTCTGGCCCTCGGCCACCCATTTGCGCACATAGGCGGATGATGGGTCAAATTTCTCTTGTTGTGTCACGGGGTTAAAAATCCGAAAGAACGGCGACGCGTCAGGCCCCGAGCCTGCCACCCACTGCCATCCCATCGCATTCGATGCAGGATCCCAGTCCACCAAACAATCCTCGAACCACCTCAGGCCGACTTTCCAGTGAGTCATCAGATGCTTGGTCAGATAGCTTGCGACGATCATCCGTGCCCGGTTGTGCATCCGCCCGGTTACGTACATCTCACGGAGGCCGGCATCTACGACGGGAATACCCGTTCTTGCTGTTTTCCAAGCAATTACCTTTGGGTTATCTTCATCGAAACGCCACGGAAATGCGTCCCACTCTAGCTTCCAGTTGTCGCCAAGCAAGTGTGGAGTGTGAAACATCAGGTGATACGCGAATTCGCGCCACACAAGTTGGCGTAGATACGCATCCGCACCCGACACGCCATTCATCTCAGAGATCCTAACACGATGCCAGATCGACCGTGGGCTTATCTCACCCAGTGAGAGATATTCGGCCAAGGCCGATGTTCCGTTGTAATCCAACCGGTCTCTATCGTTGGAATAGTCAGAAACACGACCAACAAACGCTTCGAGAACGTCAAAGGCGGCCTCTTCACCTGCGCGCACATGCTGCGCGACCACTCCGGCGCCTCGGTTCATTGCCGCCCCCATGGCCCAACTCCCAATGTCATCCGACTTTGGCCAAGCTGGCGGCGCAATCAGGCGGTTCGGAGTTGGCACCGGTGGGTCAACGTCCCTGTGTTGCACAGCTCTCCACATCGGCGTGAACACGCGGAAAGGTTGTCCACTCTTCGTCGCTATTGTCCAGGGTTCGAACAGCAGATGGCCGGAAAACGACTTTGCCTCGACCCCTTGGTCCTTCAGCGTTGTCTTGATGCTGCTGTCCCGCTCAATGGAGTCCGGATCATAAGCGCGGGTCCAGTACACTGCAGATGCTCCGGTTTCGCGGACAAGCTGTTGCAAAACCTCGATGGCGTTTCCCTGCCGCAGGATCAACCGACTGCCAACTTGCGTCAAACGCTGCTGCAGCGCTTCCAGCCCTAGCGACAGTCGCCATTTAGGCGCAGCACCCAGCGTCTGAGCAAGATTGTCGAGTATGTAAACGGGAATGACAGAACGATCGCTTTGAACTGCTGCGTTCAAAGCTGGGTGATCCGACAGGCGCAAGTCCCGCCGGTACCAAATGATGATCGGTGACTGCTCGTTTTCCATGATCGCCCTTTGTATTTTCTTTATACGAAACAGGGCGAAAACCGGATCACAAAACGGTGTCAAGACTTTCCAATAACCGGTTGATTTCGTTCTCAGACGTGTAATGAGTGAAACTGACACGCAGCACACCGCGGGTCAGATCGACACCCATCGCTTCAAGTGGGCGAACTGCGTAGAAATCTCCGCCCCCGGCCATGATCCCGTGCTTGACCAGATTGCTTGCCACATCTTCGGCATTTTGTTCCAACGCCAAAGCTACGGTTGGCGCACGACGGGCCGCGTCAGAGGTCCCGATCAGCCGGACCGAATTGCGATCCTTCACGGCGTCCAAAACAGGTTGCAGCATTGCAACCTCTTGCCCTCGCATCAAGTTGTGCACAAACGCACCCCGCTCGGTCGCGCCGCTTTGGGGGCCGCCATGATGATCGCACAGAAGGTCGACGTAATCCGCCATCCCCGCGCAGGCCGCGATCTGAGCGTGATCCGGCCCCGCAGGCGTAAACCTTTTGTACAAACTGTCCGCATTGAAATAATGCGCCTGGTTTGGCAGCAACTCACCCAGCGACCGTCGCATGACCATACAACCCTGATGAGGGCCATAGGTTTTGTAGGCCGAGAACAGATAGATATCCGGCCCCATATCTCCGACATTGGGGAACCCATGCGGCGCGTAAGAAACACCATCCACACACACGAATGCGCCAGCGGCATGAGCGATCGCAGTGATCTCGGTTACCGGATTGATCTCTCCGATCACATTCGAACAATGCGGAAAACAGACCAGACGCACCTTTTCATCTAACAGGTTTTCAAGATCATGCGGGTTCAGCGATCCGGTCTCGGGGTCGATCTGCCATTCCCGGACCTCGATACCCTCCTCAGCAAGGCGGCGCCAGGGACCTGAGTTGGCCTCGTGATCCTGATTGGTCACAATGATCGCCTCTCCGGGTTGCATCCAGCGCCGGAACGCCTGTGCCAATACATAGGTGTTTTGAGTCGTGGAGGGACCAAAGCTCAGCTCGTCAGTATCGACCCCCAGAATCGCTGCCATGCGGACGCGGGCTTCGTCCATTTCCTCACCCGCCAGCCGACTTGCTTCGTAAGGACCGTAGGGTTGCACTTTGCGCTGGGTGTAAAAACGAAACAGGCGATCCAAAACCGGTTTGCAGGTATAGGATCCGCCTGCATTCTCAAAAAACGCCTGCCCTTGAAGGCTAGGTTCGGAAAAGGCCGGAAACTGCGACCGAACGAAATCGATATCGAGAGTGCTCATGGCACGAGGCTCCTTAGATCATGCACGTCAATCCATGAGGACACCGGTGCATGATTCCGGGTCCCTCGGAAATCATGGCGGGTCTTCCAGCCAAGCCTTCGCGTTTGCGATGGCAGCCCCTGCGGTCGCAAAGACCGGGCCAAGTTGCCCAGCGTTCGCGTCCGCGTCAAGCACTTGAATACAGAAGCCCGGTCTTTGGGGACGAGGCTTATCCCTGAACTTTGGTATAGGTACCTTCACCTGCAAGAATACCGCGGAACCCGCCCGGTTCATCCAGGCCGAACACGATCAGCGGCAGGTTATTGTCACGCGCCAGCGCAATAGCCGAGGCATCCATGACCCGCAGACGCTTTGCCAGAACATCATCATAACTGACCGTGTCATAGCGCACTGCATCCGCGTGTTCCTTGGGGTCCTTGTCATACACCCCATCCACACCGTTCTTGCCCATGAATATCGCCTCACAGGCCATTTCATTCGCGCGTAGCGTGGCGGCGGTATCTGTCGTGAAATAAGGGTTACCCGTTCCGGCAGCAAAGATGCACACACGCTTTTTTTCAAGGTGGCGTACAGCGCGGCGGCGGATATAGGGCTCACAAACCTCATCCATGCGAATGGCCGAAATCACACGCGTGAAAACCCCAACTTCCTCAAGTGCTGACTGCATCCCAAGCGCGTTCATAACCGTCGCCAGCATCCCCATATAGTCAGCGGTCGTCCGTTCCATCCCTTGCGCCGAGCCGCTCAGACCGCGGAAAATGTTACCTCCGCCGATGACCATGCAGATTTCGACCCCCAGATCGTGCACGGATTTCACCTCTTGCGCGATGCGCTGAACCGTCGGCGGGTGCAGGCCAAAGCCCTGATCGCCCATAAGCGCCTCGCCTGAAATTTTCAGCATCACGCGACTGTATTTGGTTTTCGGGGTGTCGGTTTCGGGGGAAAGGCTCATGTTGCGCTCCGGGCTGGCACGGGTTTTATTTCGCCGCAAAATGAAGCAAAACCTCTGCGGGTTCAATGCGGATCATGAGGAACAAGGCACTCTTGGATGGCCAACACGAACACATCGCAGATTTGGGACCGCCTGCCCCCCATTCCCACCGATAAACCTGTGCTAATTGCCGGGCCCACAGCCTCGGGCAAATCCGAACTGGCGTTGCGGATCGCTGAAACCTTCGGCGGTGTCATCGTGAATGCCGATGCCAGTCAGGTCTATGCGTGCTGGCAGGTAATTTCAGCCCGGCCATCCGCCGACGACGAAGCGCGCGCACCCCATCACTTGTATGGGCATATCGCCTATGATCAGGACTATTCCACCGGCCATTGGCTACGCGAGGTCAAACCATTTTTGAGCGGACCTCAACGCCCCATCATAGTGGGTGGAACCGGGCTCTATTTCTCCGCTCTGACAGAAGGTATGGCTGACATACCGGCAACCCCATCCGACATCAGGACCGAGGCGGATCAGCTTACCCTACCCGATCTGATCCGTGGCGTTGACCGCGAAACTCTGGCGGGGATCGACACGCAGAACCGCGCACGAGTTCAGCGCGCGTGGGAGGTTCTGCGCGCGACCGGTCGCGGCCTACGCGACTGGCAGAACGACACACCGCCTCCGGTTTTGAACATCGCGGATACAGTGCCCATCGTTTTCGACGTGGACAAACAGTGGTTGCTGAACCGGATCAACCTGCGATTTGATCTGATGCTGGAAACCGGCGCATTGCAAGAGGTCAAAGCCATGCGTGCGCACTACGATGCGTCGCTTTCTGCTTTCAAGGCCATCGGAGTTCCCGAGCTTATGGCCTACCTTGACGGCAACATGACACTCGAGGCCGCCCGTGAACGCGCCACAATCTCGACCCGACAATTTGCCAAACGTCAGCGGACATGGTTCCGTGCGCGCATGAAAGACTGGAATCGCGTTGATTTCTCAAAGTGATACCACATTTTTTTGATTGACTACTCAGGCGTGTTTTGTGCCCCGCGCGAATATGTCGAATCCCCTGCCTTCAGACCGATCAGCCAATGTAACGCAGGTCCAGACTCGATCGGTGTTAGCGGCAACCGACCCCGACGAATGTCGTTTTTGTACCCTGAATGACGATTTCGAACGTTGACCTGACCCGATTTCTGGTGCCGAATGAACGCATGGGGATGTTCAGTATCACAAAAACGGAAACCCGAGAGCCTGCCACCCGCGCCTGCCGGGCCTGAGCGGTTCTACATTCAATCATAAAAATCTATGTCACAGGGAGAGACATTAATGACAAAGCAAACCTTGACCGGAGCACCGATGCACTGGGCGGCGGAAATGCATGCACAGGAATTTCGTGACGGCAAGCTCAGCCGGCGTGAGTTCATGGCACGCGCCACGGCATTGGGTGTCGCTGTTCCTGCCGCCTATGGAATGATCGGCCTAAGCTCACCCGCAGTCGCGCAAGAACCACAGCGCGGCGGCACGATCCGCTACCAGATGGAAGTGCGTGCGCTGAAAGATCCGCGCACCTACGACTGGACACAGATTGCCACCTTCACCGCAGGTTGGCTTGAATATCTGGTTGAATACAACAATGACGGCTCATTCAAACCCATGTTGCTGGAAAGCTGGGAAGCCAATGCTGACGCGACCGAATACACGCTGAACGTGCGTAAAGGCGTCAAGTGGAACAACGGTGACGATTTCACCGCCGAAGACGTCGCGCGCAATATCACCGGCTGGTGCGATGCGACCCTAGAGGGCAATTCCATGGCGTCACGCATGGCGTCTTTGGTCGATGAAGCCACCCAAAAGGCGGCGGACGGTGCCATCACCGTGGTCGACTCGCACACTGTTAAACTGAAATGCAACACCCCGGATATTACCATCATCCCAGGCATGGCAGACTATCCGGGTGCCATTGTTCACAGCAGCTTTGACGCAAACAACATGCTGGCCAACCCGATCGGTACTGGATTTATGATCCCGGAAAGCCACGAAGTTGGCGTTAAGGGCGTGCTGGTGCGTAACGAAGGCTTTGACTGGTGGGGATATGAGGCCGGCAAAGGCGGCTATATCGACCGGATCGAGTTCATCGACTACGGCACCGACCCTGCCGCGTTTCTAGCTGCATACGAAGCCGAAGAAATCGACATGAATTGGGAGTCGGTGGGCGAATTCGTCGACATCTTTGATGGTATCGGCCTGGTGCGCTCGGAAATCCCGTCTGGCTTTACCATCGTCATCCGCCCGAACCAGCTGGCCGAGGACGATAGCGGCAACAAGATCTACGGCGACAAGCGGGTTCGTCAGGCGCTGGCAATGGCCGTCAACAATGAGGTCTGCCTAGAGCTGGGCATGTCTGGCTATGGTATTCCCGCGGAAAACTGCCACGTGGGTCCGATGCACCCCGAGTACGACTCGGCCGTGACCCGTATCCCGTATGATCCGGCAGGGGCAAAAGCCCTGATGGAAGAAGCGGGAATGGCTGATTTCGAGCACGAAGTTCAATCCATCGACGATGACTGGCGCCGGAACACCACTGCGGCTGTTGTTGCACAACTTAATGATGCCGGGATCAAGGCCAAACACACGATCCTTCCGGGCTCGACCTTCTGGAACGACTGGACGAAATACGCATTCTCCTCGACCAACTGGAACCACCGTCCTCTGGGCACGCAGGTTCTGGCATTGGCCTACAAGTCGGGTGTTGCGTGGAACGAATCCGGTTTCGCCAACGAAGAGTTCGACAAATTGCTGGCCGAGGCGAACTCGATCGCAGATGTGGACAAACGCCGCGAAGTGATGGCCAAGCTGCAGGCGATCATGATCGAAGAAGGCGTGACCATCCAGCCTTACTGGCGCACAGCGATGCGTCACCATCGCGACAACATGGTCGGTGTCGAAAAACACATCGCGGACCTTCCGCAGCTTTATAAATTCGGCCTCGTTTCCTAAGCCGAACAACACAAGGCCGCGCCTGACGGGCGCGGCCTTTTCATCCTGACGACGGCGACCAAAACAACAGCGATGCGCACGGTCCGGCGACCGATGCGCGAGCCTACCAACAGGGGCTAACATGGGATTATTCATCTTAAGGCGCGTCGGCATCATGCTTTTGACAGCGCTGTGCCTTACCTTTCTGGTCTTCTACCTGACAAACCTTTATCCGAACCTCGAAAAACTTGCGAAGACGCAGGGCAACTTCCGTATGTCCGACGAGCAGGTCGAGAGCTTTCTGGAAAAAGGTGGGTATCTGCAGTCAACCCCCGTGAAATACGGTGAATGGTTGGGAATCCTGCCATCTTATCGGCACACGAATGAAGACGGCACAGTTCAGGGCAGATGTATCTTGCCCGGCAAGACTGCCGAAGAGTCTCCGAATTTCTGTGGTATTCTGCAGGGGTACTGGGGCTATTCCACCGTGTTCAAAGAAGAGGTCTCGACCGTTGTCGGGACACGTCTTGCCCTGACCGGACGGCTGATGTTCTGGGTGATGCTGCTAATGGTGCCGTCAGCTCTGATCTTGGGTATTTTGGCGGGTATGAAGGAAGGCTCGGCCACCGACCGAACGCTTTCGACCTTTGCCATCACAACAACGGCAACGCCGGAATACGTATCAGGCGTGATCTTCATCGCGATCTTCACGTCCTCTGCCGTGGGGCTAAAGTGGTTCAAGGGCACGGCCACACAGGCGATGGAGAATCCGACGTTTGAGAATTTCTTCTTACCCGTGCTGACAATCGCGCTTTATGGGATGGGCTATATCGCCCGGATGACCCGCGCCTCGATGACCGAGGTGATGACGGCGCAGTACATCCGAACCGCGCGCCTGAAGGGTGTCTCGTTCCCGAACATCGTGATGAAACATGCGTTGCGCAATGCGCTGATCGCCCCCTTCACCGTCATCATGCTGCAGTTCCCATGGCTGCTGAACGGTGTGGTGATCGTCGAGACCTTGTTCAACTACAAGGGCTTTGGCTGGGCGTTGGTTCAGGCAGCAGGCAACAACGACATCCAATTGCTGCTGGCGATCTCGGTCGTGTCAGTCTTTGTGGTGCTGGTGACCCAGCTGATATCGGATATCGGCTACGTCTACCTGAACCCGCGTATTCGTATTTCGTGAGGAGGCAGAGATCATGGAACCATTAACCTGGACCGGCTCTATTGCCTTCCTGAACCCGCTTTTGGCGATTGCGCTCGTTCTCATGGCCGCATCGATCCTGGCTTGGATATTGGCCAGTATCGTTCTGCCCGAACCTCAGATGACGGTGAACCCCGACGGGACGCTTACATCGGGATCTGGCATACGAAACCTGATCCAAGTCCTGATGCGATACAGCTTTCTGGCAAGTGTCGGGCTTGCTGTTGCCTATATAGTCTTGGGCATTTTGATGGGAACCAGCGCAGGAATCATCGGCGCAATGATGCAGCAATTCCTGCCCGTCTGGTTTTCGTTGATCCTGCTGTACGCAATGTCCATCGCGTTCAAACGCAAATTGGGACTCTATGGCAAGCTGTTTGACAGTCCGATTGGCATGATCGGCTTTGGCCTTGTGATGTTCTGGGTTTTCACCGGGATTTTTGGCGCGCTTGACCTGATCGTGACGCATGACTCGCTATCACAAGTCTCAGGGATGAAGAACAAAGTGCCCGGAACGCCTTTGCCCAGCGTGGAGGACGGAGAATATGCGTGGTACCTGCTGGGGGGCGATAACCTGGCCCGCGACGTCTTTAGCCGAATGGTCAAGGGCGCGTGGATTGTGGTGCAGATCGCGCCTCTGGCGACCATGTTTGCCTTCATGGTCGGGATCACGCTGGGCTTGCCTGCAGGTTACTACGGTGGGCGACTGGACACATTGCTGTCTTTCCTTGCCAACCTGATCCTCGCCTTCCCGGTCATTTTGCTGTTCTACTTGCTGGTGACGCCCGAGATCGTGGCAACGGGTGTTCCAAACTACATGGCCGCCGTTCTGTTCATCTTTCCGATCATCTTTCTTGGGGTGCTGTTGAACTCGCGTTATTACACACGGCCGACGTTCCGAACGCCTCTTTTGATTGGTGTTCTGGGTGTCGCGCTCTGGCTGTACCTATCGCTGATTTCGACAGGTGGGTATGTGGTTAACACCGACGCCTACGGCATTTGGGGTCTGCCAACCTTTCTGGACCTTTTCGATGTTCCCGCTGGCATCCTTGTGGTCTTCGTTTCGGTGGTCTTCGTGAACTCACCTACGGTGTTTCGCATCGTGCGTGGTTTGGCGATGGACATCAAAACACGCGACTATGTGGCCGCGGCTCAGACGCGGGGTGAAGGACCATGGTACATTATGCTGTGGGAAATCCTGCCCAACGCGCGCGGCCCTCTGATCGTCGATTTCTGTCTGCGGATAGGATATACGACGATCCTTTTGGGTACCTTGGGCTTCTTTGGCCTGGGTCTGCCGCCAGAAAGCCCGGATTGGGGGTCGACCATCAATGAAGGGCGCAAGCTGTTGTCGGTCTATCTGCACCCTGCCCTTCCTCCGGCGTTGGCGCTGTTGTCATTGGTTCTCGGTTTGAACCTGCTGGCAGACGGTCTGCGCGAAGAAAGTCTGAAGGATTGATGTGAAAGCGGCCGGGGGGCCTGCCCCCCGGACCCCCCGAGATATTTTCAGCCAGATGAAGGGGATCCCCTGACTCTCGCGAGGAGAAAACAAGATGAACAAACTGGCGGATTATGATGGGCCAATTCTCGAGATCGATAAGTTGTCGATTTCGTTTTTCACCCGTCTGAGGGAAATCCCCGCTGTCATGGACTTCTCGGTCAGTGTGCAGCCCGGCGAAGCGGTTGGTCTGGTCGGCGAATCCGGCTGCGGCAAATCTACTGTGGCTCTGGGCGTTATGCAGGACCTTGGCAAGAACGGGCGGATCGTGGGTGGAACGATCAAGTTCAAGGGACGTGATCTAGCCGAGATGAGCTCGGACGAGTTACGCGACATTCGCGGCAATGAGATCGCGATGATTTATCAGGAACCAATGGCGTCGCTGAACCCGGCCATGAAGATCGGCAAGCAGTTGATGGAAGTGCCGATGATCCACGAAGGCGTGAGCACGGATGAGGCCTATGCCCGAGCGCTTGAAGTGGTAACAGATGTACGCCTTCCCGACCCTGAACGGATGCTGAACTCTTTTCCACATCAGCTTTCAGGCGGTCAGCAGCAGCGGATCGTTATTGCGATGGCGCTGATGTCTAAACCGGCTTTGCTGATACTGGACGAACCAACAACAGCACTGGACGTGACCGTCGAGGCCGCCGTAGTCGAATTGGTCAAGGATCTGGGCAAGAAATATGGCACTTCGATGCTATTTATCTCGCACAATCTGGGACTGGTGCTTGAGACCTGTGACCGTCTGTGCGTGATGTATTCCGGCGAGGCGGTTGAACGCGGCTCAATCCATGACGTGTTCGACGAGATGCAGCACCCGTATACGCAGGCGCTGTTCCGGTCGATCCCCCTGCCAGGTGCAGACAAGAACGCGCGGCCTTTGGTGGCGATCCCCGGGAACTTCCCGTTGCCGCATGAGCGTCCTCCGGGATGTAACTTTGGACCACGTTGCGATTATTTCGAAGAAGGTCGTTGCGACGCACAAGACATTCTGATGGAGGCCGTACCCGGCAATGATCGCCATCACACACGTTGCCTAAAGTTCAAAGAAATCGACTGGAACGCGCCGATCACCGTGTCTGAGCAGAAGGAAAAGGCCGAAATCGGTCGGACCGTTCTGAAGATGGACAACCTCAAGAAATACTATGAAGTTGCGGCGAACGCGCTGTTTGGTGGTGGCGCCACAAAGGTGGTTAAAGCCAATGAAACGCTCAGCTTCGAAGCACATGAATCCGAGACACTTGCCATTGTTGGAGAATCCGGTTGCGGTAAGTCCACCTTTGCCAAGGTTCTGATGGGGTTGGAAACCGCGACGGATGGGCAGATCCTTCTGGACAACCGCAATATCGAGGCCGTGCCCATCGAGGAACGCGATGCCAAGACCGTTGGCGAGGTTCAAATGGTCTTCCAGAACCCGTTCGACACGCTGAATCCCTCAATGACTGTTGGTCGCCAGATCATTCGGGCGCTTGAGATTTTCGGTGTTGGCAACTCGGAGGCTGAACGCAAGAAGCGGATGCTCGAGCTTCTGGATCTTGTGAAACTGCCACGCGCATTTGCAGATCGGATGCCGCGCCAGTTGTCAGGAGGACAAAAACAGCGCGTGGGCATTGCCCGGGCCTTTGCCGGAGATGCGCGGATTGTTGTGGCAGATGAGCCGGTCTCGGCGCTGGATGTCTCGGTGCAGGCAGCAGTGACAGACCTGTTGATGGAGATTCAGCGCGAACACAAAACCACCCTGCTGTTCATCAGCCATGACCTGTCGATTGTACGCTATCTCAGCGACCGGGTGATGGTGATGTATCTGGGCCATGTGGTCGAGTTGGGCACTACAGATCAGGTTTTTGCTCCTCCCTACCACCCCTATACCGAGGCGCTGCTGAGCGCGGTTCCGATTGCGGACACCTCGGTCGAAAAGCAGCATATCGTGTTGGAGGGCGACATCCCGTCAGCCATGAACCCACCCCCCGGTTGCCCATTCCAAACGCGGTGTCGTTGGAAATCCGAAGTACCCGGTGGCTTGTGCGAAGAAAAAGTACCGCCTGTGAAAACTCTGGCCGAAGGCCATCAGGTCAAATGTCACCTGGCGGAAGATATTCTGGCGCGGATGGAACCCGTCATCAAAGTTGCGGCGGAGTAAATCATAAACCCAATTGGACCGGCAGCAATGCCGGTCTAGGCTAGGATAGAGAAGTAAGGTTAACTTCCCCAGATTACACGAACGTAGTTCTGCGTCTCTTTGTAAGGCGGCACACCACCATGTTTTTCAACGGCTTTTGGTCCGGCATTATACGCCGCCAACGCAAGGCGCCAGGATTTAAACTTGCGGTATTGCCAAGACAGATAGCGCGCACCGCCTTCCAAATTCTGTTTCGGGTCGTGAGGATTTACGCCCAACAACCGTGCTGTTCCGGGCATAAGTTGGGCCAACCCCAGCGCGCCTTTGTGCGACACTGCTTGGGGGTTCCACCCGCTTTCCTGCTGAACAAGCCGTAGGAACAGATCCTCCGGAACGTTATGCTTTCGCGCAGCTTGCCGTGCGAGTGACACAAATTCACCTTTGTATTTTCCGGTATAACGCTGATTGAACTGGCCTTTGGGCCTTTTGGGCTTTAGACGCTCTGAATCTCGGTACTGTGTCGCGGCGCGTGTATCCAAAACCTTGGATTGTTTCAGAAAAATGTCTTTCCGGCTCTTGGTTGACAACGTGTCAGCCGATGCTGAAACGGAAACCAGCGCCAGAAAAAGAACTGAAAAACCAATCACCAAAAACCGCATTAACGCCAGTCCTGCATTTTCACGAACCCGATTGAGTATAGGTATTTCAGCCAATAATGAAAGCATGGTTAATCCAGCCTTGGTAAATTCCTGCTTATCTCAATACCCATCAACTGTGTTTTAACCATGACGCAGGCCGTATAGGGTCGCAGTGAGAATTGGCGTCAGATTCGGACGCATACTGTTAGATAAAGAACGGGGACGTATATGGCAGGCTCAGTCAACAAGGTCATTCTGGTAGGAAATCTAGGTCGCGATCCTGAAGTGCGCTCATTCCAGAATGGTGGCAAAGTGTGTAACCTGCGTATCGCCACCTCAGAGACCTGGAAAGACCGCAACACCGGCGAACGCCGCGAGCGTACCGAGTGGCACTCGGTCGCCATTTTCTCGGAGCCTCTGGCACGGATTGCCGAGCAATATCTGCGTAAAGGCAGCAAAGTGTATATCGAAGGCCAACTGGAAACCCGGAAGTGGCAGGACCAATCGGGTCAGGATCGCTACTCGACCGAAGTTGTCTTGCGTCCCTACCGGGGCGAGCTGACCCTGCTTGATGCCCGAGGCGAAGGTGGCGGTGGCGGCGGCTATGGTGGTGGCCAGTCAGGTGGATACGGCGGCGGTCAGGCTGGCGGCGGCTATGGTGATCCCTACGGCGCACCATCCAGCGCTCCTGCCCCGGCCTCTAGCGGAATCGACGACGACGAGATCCCGTTCTAAGTAAAACGGAGACATATCATGACATGGTCCTTCTCACTCGGCCGGATATTGGGGTCGGAATTGAGGGTCCATGTCACCTTTTTCCTACTGCTCGCCTGGGTCGGTTTCGCCGCCTACTCCAACGGAGGTCTCGAGGCGGCCGTTGAAAACCTGATTTTCGTGTTGGCGTTGTTTGCCTGTGTGGTCGCTCATGAATTTGGCCACGCCCTGATGGCAAGGCGGTACGGGATCAAGACTCCGGACATCACTCTGTTACCGATCGGCGGTTTGGCGCGTCTCGAGAGGATGCCGGAAAACCCGTTTCAAGAGGTCTGGGTCGCTTTGGCAGGCCCCGCGGTGAATATCGTGATCTGGATCGTTTTGGTCTTGCTTGGTGCCAACATGCCGATTGAAACGATGGCGCAGATTGACAGCACGACGCCGGGTCTGATGAACCGTCTGGCCTATGTGAACCTGCTGCTGGCTGTGTTCAACATGATCCCCGCCTTTCCAATGGATGGCGGGCGCGTTTTCCGCGCTTTGTTGTGCCTAAAAATGGACCGGGTCAAAGCCACAAGGGTCGCTGCGTTAGCTGGTCAGGCGGTTGCGGTAGGGTTTGGCTTTCTGGGTCTGAGCACAGGCAATCCACTGCTGGTCTTGATCGCAGTGTTCGTCTTCGTTGCCGCCAATGCAGAAAGTCAGGATGTGACCATGCGAGCAGTCGCGCGGCAGGTACAGGCGCGCGACGCCATGATTACCGAGTTCCACGCGCTATCACCAAACGACACGCTAGCGACCGCCGCCCAAGCTGTCATCCACACGACGCAACACGAATTTCCGGTACTGTCTGACGTCGGCGAATTACTCGGCTTTGTCACTCGCAACCGATTGTTTGCCGCGCTTGCTGATGAAACGCCCCGGTCCAACCCAGCAACGTCAATCATGGAGACGGACGTTCCAACAGTCCGCCTGACCGACGGGCTTGAGGCAGTGTTGGATGGGCTGCACAAAGGTGCTCCGGCCATTGCGGTCTGTACACAGACGGGAGCAATGGTCGGATATATCACGCGCGAAAATATCGGCGAGTTGATGGTGATCCGAAGCCGCTGATCAGGCTGTTGCCAGCGCGTCCTGAAGCACCGACAACACGGCGTCGCGCGGCACATCCGACGTAACGAAAGCCTGACCAATCCCGCGCGCCAGAATGAATCGCAACTGGCCGTCTATGACCTTCTTGTCCTGCGCCATCAGATTGACCAATGCCTCGGCCCCCGGAAGCTCTCCGGGAATGTCGGCCAAGTCGGTCTTCATCCCCATCGCGCGCAGATGCGCCCGCACGCGGCTTGGGTCTTCTTGCGAACAGAGGCCCAAACGAGAGGACAGCTCAAAGGCCAGCGCGCAGCCGATGGCCACGCCTTCTCCATGCAACAGGCGGTCCGAATACCCAGTCGCAGCCTCAAGCGCATGACAGAAAGTGTGACCCAGATTGAGCAAGGCGCGATCGCCCTGCTCGGTCTCATCCCTTTCCACGATATCAGCTTTCATTTGCACTGAACGGGTCACAGCACGCACACGTGCTGCCATATCACCACCCGAGACCTTGGTCCCGCTTTCTTCAAGCCACTCGAAGAAATCGGCGTCACCCAGCAGCCCGTATTTGACCACCTCGCCATATCCGGACAAGAAATCCCGATCCGTCATTGTGCTCAGAACCGAGGTGTCGGCCAACACCAGCGAAGGCTGATGGAACGCCCCGATTAGGTTCTTACCCTGTGGCGCGTTTATGCCGGTCTTGCCGCCGACCGAACTGTCCACCTGCGCCAGCAGCGAGGTCGGGATTTGCACGAACCGAACACCGCGCCGCAAAACGGCTGCGGCAAAGCCTGCAAGGTCGCCGATCACGCCGCCGCCAAACGCGATGACAACATCCCGGCGCTCGACCTTCTCGGCCAGCAGCCACTCGACCGCGCGTTCAAAATGAGGCCAGCTTTTGGTTGCCTCACCCGCAGGCAGGGCCAATGCCGACATCTCGATCCCCGCCGAGGCCAACCCATCGCGCAGGGCATCCAGATGCAAGGCAGCCACATTTTCATCGGTCAAAACGGCGACCTTGGGCCTGTGCAGCAGCGGAGCGATCCGTGTCCCGGATTTCGCCAGCAGATCCGGCCCTATTTCGACGTCATACGAGCGCTCGCCCAGTTCAACATGTACGGTTTGGTGCATTTAAGTCCGTTCCAAAACATCGGGTCGCGTCAGCAATGCGTCCACAACCCGGTCCACCATATTATCTATCGAGATTTCTCCGTCCGACGTAACCGTCAGATCCGCTTGCGCATAAACCGGCACGCGATCCTCATAGAGGGCGCGCAATGTCGCATAAGGGTCTGCCGTGCGCAGCAATGGGCGCGTGTCCTTGTGCTTGACCCTGTTCCACAGCACGTTCAGATCGGCCCTGAGCCAGACCGATACGCCCCGCTCTGTGATCATCTGGCGGTTATGCCCGGCCAAGAACGCCCCCCCGCCCGTTGAAAGGATGCCTTTTTCCTCGTCCAGAAGCCGCCCGATCACCTGACTTTCCTTGTCACGAAAGAACGGCTCGCCGTCGCGTTCGAAAATTTCGGGGATGGTCATGTTAGCCGCCGATTCGATTTCGGCATCACTGTCGAGGAACGGAACCGCCAATCGCGCCGCCAAAGCGCGGCCTACCGCGGTCTTTCCCGCCCCCATCATGCCCACCAGAACAACCGTTTTGTGCAATAGAAGGCCCGGAGCACGGACTTTCGCATCGGTATTATGCTTAATTTCGCTCATTTCAACGTGAATGACGTGATCTTAAGAAAAATGCCAGCTATAACTGGGACAAAACAGAAAAATGAGGCGATGTTGAGCGATGGGCCGTCTGATAAAATTCCTGATATATCTGATCTGCCTGTGTTTTATCGGGTTGGTGGGCTACGCGTATCTAGGTCCTTTCTTTGGCGTTGATTTTTCGGCCCCGCAGGAAGAAGTGCGCGAGCCGGTCATTCTGAATGTGGATTAAGGCCGCAGCGGCTGCGATGCTGCTGGCCAGTGCGGCACAGGCGCAGCAGGAACCTTTATCTGTGATCGACTGGCTGAGCCAGCCACCGGACAACCTGCCCGGCACTGTTCTGCTGGAACCGCCTGTATCGGATTCCGGGTTGCAACCGGGTGTGGAAGTCACTCCGCTTGAGGCGTTGTCCCAGCCCTTGGGATTGGTGTCGTCGTCGGTGACAGGCCTTCCGGTGGATGTGTGGCAAAACAGCGATCCCGCACGGTTGGCGGAACTGATCGGTCACGTGCCGGTCAAATACAACCCGGCCATGCAACGCCTGCTTTTCACTCTGTTGCTTACCGAAGCTCGTGCGCCATCCGGACCCGATGCCGAGGAGACCTTGCTGCTGGCGCGGCTGGACCGGTTGATGCAGCTTGGCGCAGCTGATCCCGCGCAGTCTCTGGTGCAACTTGCCGGTCCGACGGACAGCCGCGACCGGTTCCAACGCTGGTTTGATGCGACCCTTCTGACCGGAGACGAAGATAGAAGTTGCACAGCGCTGATCGCGCAACCGCATCTGTCTCAGGACTACGAAGCCCAGATATTCTGCAAGGCCCGGCGTGGCGATTGGACCTCAGCCGCGCTGACGTTAGAGGCAGCTCACGCGTTGCAGATTCTTCCGGAAATGGACCTCGCCTTGCTGGACAGGTTCCTCAGCCCCGAGCTGTTCGAAGACGCCGAATACCTACCGCAACCCGAGCGCCCCGACCCGCTTACATTCCGACTGTATGAAGCAATTGGCGAGCGCTTGCCCTCGACTTCGCTGCCGCGCGCCTTTGCCAATGCCGATCTGCGAGATGTGGCCGGATGGAAAGCACAGATCGAAGCAGCCGAACGACTGACTCGCGTCGGTGCTTTGACGCCCAACCAGTTGCTTGGGCTATATACAGAACGCTCTCCGGCTGCATCCGGAGCGGTCTGGGACCGCGTCGCCGCCGTTCAACGTTTCGAAAGTGCGTTGGACTCCGGAAAAATCGGCGCGATCGCGCAGTCCCTGCCCACCGTGTGGGCGCAGATGCGCAGCGTGGGGCTTGAAGTTCCATTCGCCGAGCTTTTTGCGAACCGGCTGTCAAAAGTCACATTGACCGACCCAGCCGCCGAGGAATTGCGCTGGCGTATTCTGTTGCTGTCTGATCTTTACGAAACCGCTGCCCTGACTGTTCCTGACCAAGGGGAAGAGAACCAATTCCTCGCCGCTTTGGCTCAGGGTGATCCCGGGCGCGCGCGCTCTCCATCGCCATTGGCAGATGCTGTCGCGCAGGGTTTTGCCTGGGCCGCACCCGTTCCCGCCGATATCGACCGTTTGCTAAGCGACGGACAATTGGGTGAAGCCGTCCTTGAGACGATGGAGTTGTTCGCACATGGGTCACGCGGCAACCTCGTGGACCTTTCAGCCGCCATCGCAACCCTGCGGAGGGTTGGTCTTGAAGACACTGCCCGTCGCGCTGCGCTGAACCTTTTGATCCTACAGGGCACGTGACCATGGTAGCCCCGGCCTCGCACGACCTTTGGATTTCAACCTTCCTTCAGGCGCAAGCGGCCGAGCTTGGGGCGTCACCCAATACACTGCTGGCCTATGGGCGCGACCTGAAAGACTTCGCCGCCTGGCTCGAGCGACGAAAAACCACCTTTGATCAGGCGGACCGAGACAGAATCGAACGTTATCTGATCGATTGTGACGCGCAGGGATTGTCCCAATCCACCCGCGCAAGACGGCTGTCCGCGATCAAGCAGCTTTACCGTTTTGCATTCGAGGAAAGCTGGCGTGAGACCAACCCCGCCATCCAAATAAAAGGACCGGGTCGCCAAAAACGCCTACCGAAAACTCTGGACGTGCCGGAAGTTGACCGTTTGCTGCAAGCCGCGCGTGAAACTGGTCGTACCGAAACCGACCGCATCCGCAACACTTGTTTGATGGAAGTTCTTTATGCAACCGGCATGCGCGTGACCGAGTTAGTCTCGCTGCCGGTGTCTTCCGCACGAGGTGACCCACGAATGTTGTTGGTTCTGGGTAAAGGCGGGAAAGAGAGGATGGTGCCGCTGTCGCCCCCAGCCCGCGAGGCGCTGGCGCTATGGCTGAAAACGCGGGACGAGGCCGAAGATCAATTGGTGGCCGATGGCGGGCAAAGGTCGCGGTTCCTGTTTCCCTCGCGCGGCAAATCGGGTCATCTGACGAGGCACATGTTCTTTCACCTGATCAAAGAGCTTGCGGTTCAGGGCGGCGTGTCGCCAGAAAAAGTCACTCCGCACACTCTGCGTCATGCGTTTGCCACGCATCTTTTGGCAAACGGGGCCGATCTGCGATCGATCCAGACGTTACTGGGTCACGCCGATGTCGCGACCACGGAAATCTACACGCATGTATTGGACGAACGCCTTGCCGAGTTGGTGTTGGAGCATCACCCGCTTGCCAAAGAGCCGCAGGACAAAGGCTAACCCCTTGATCCGCCGGGGCCGCGCCCCCATAACGAATGAAGCAACACCAACCCACAAGGACCAATGGAACCCTCACCCTCTATGATCGACGGCGCATTCTGGTTTACCACAAGCGCTATTCTGCTTTTGCTTGTCCTGTCGGGCTTTTTCTCGGGTTCTGAAACAGCATTGACTGCCTCATCGCGCGGTAAGTTGCGGGCGCAGGCCGACAAAGGGTCTCGCGGCGCACAAAAGGCGCTGGATATCACCGACGACAACGAACGTCTCATCGGCTCGGTCCTGCTTGGCAACAACCTGGTCAACATCCTGGCGGCATCTTTGGCGACTGCTTTGTTCACCAAACTGTTCGGGGAAAGTGGCGTGGCTTTGGCGACGCTGGTGATGACCCTGCTGGTGCTGATTTTTGCCGAGGTGCTGCCAAAAACCTATGCCATCACAAACGCGGAAAAAGCGGCATCTTTGGTGGCACCCATTATCAGTGTCGTTGTCACCGTATTCTCGCCTGTTGTGGCAGCAGTACGTCTGTTGGTGCGCGGCGTTTTGCGCCTCTTCGGCGTTCGGATCGATCCCGACAGCAACATTCTGGCTGTCCGGGAAGAGATCGCCGGTGCATTGCAACTGGGACACTCGGAAGGTGTGGTCGAAAAGGAAGACCGCGACCGAATTCTTGGCGCGCTCG
The DNA here is from genome assembly GCF_059613525.1 of Ruegeria sp. SATB045. NCBI lineage: Bacteria > Pseudomonadati > Pseudomonadota > Alphaproteobacteria > Rhodobacterales > Roseobacteraceae > Ruegeria > Ruegeria sp. SATB045. The sequence continues at coordinate 89,715 of NZ_JBXWSR010000019.1, forward strand.
ATCTGGGTGACCGCGCAGTTGAAGAGATCATGCTGCACCGCTCGAACATCGAGATGATTGACGCAGACGACGCGCCTGAGGCGATCCTTCAACAATGTCTTAAAAGTCCTCACACCCGCCTGCCCGTCTTTCGGGACGAACCCGAGAACATCGTAGGCGTCGTCCACGCCAAGGACCTGTTTCGTGCCATGTATGCCCACGCCGGGGATCGCGAAAGCCAGCCGAACCAGTTGGAGAGTTTCGATATCTCGAAGGTGGCCAACGATCCGTATTTCGTGCCCGAAACCACCACTCTTGACGATCAGATGCGAGAATTCCTGCGGATGCACAGCCATTTTGCGCTGGTCGTGGATGAGTATGGTTCGCTGCGCGGATTGATCACGCTCGAGGATATTCTGGAAGAGATCGTTGGTGAGATCGCGGACGAGTTTGATCTGGAAGAAGATGTCCCCGTCACGCGCACAGATGATGGTCAATATCTGGTTGAAGGCGCGATGACGATCCGTGACGTGAACCGGGCAATGGAATGGTCCCTGCCGGACGAAGAGGCAAACACCGTCGCGGGTCTTGTCATTCACGAGGCGCAGATGATCCCCATTGTAGGTCAGGTCTTTTCCTTCCACGGCTTCCGTTTCGAGGTCACCGCACGCGAGGGCAATCGGATCACCGAGCTCAAAATCCGACCGTTGTAACGAACAATCCGCGACACCTGGTGTCGGGAACGGAACAGTAAACCCGCACCCGCCCTTGCAGGTTCGGGTAAATGCGGATGGAGGCGAGGACGTGAAGACGACAACGCAAGTGGCAGTTATCGGCGGCGGCGTCGTCGGCTGTTCAGTCCTTTATCACCTGACCAAGCTGGGATGGTCCGACGTTATGCTATTGGAACGCTCGGAACTTACCAGCGGGTCCACGTGGCACGCGGCGGGCGGGTTTCACACGCTGAACGGCGACACCAATATGGCCGCGCTGCAGGGCTATACGATCCGCCTGTACAAAGAACTGGAAGAGATTACCGGCATGTCATGTGGCCTGCACCATGTTGGCGGGATCACTTTGGCGGACAATCAGGATCGGTTCGACATGTTGTTGGCCGAACGCGCCAAGCACCGCTTCATGGGGCTGGAAACCGAGATCGTCGGACCGGATCAAATCAGGAAAATTGCGCCAATTACCAATACGGACGGCATCATAGGCGCGCTTTATGATCCCCTGGACGGGCATCTGGACCCATCCGGCACAACTCATGCCTATGCCAAGGCTGCGCGCATGGGTGGGGCCACGATTGAAACCCATTGCATGGTGCACGAAACCCTGCAACGGCGGGATGGCACTTGGGATGTGGTCACCGACAAGGGCATCATTCACGCGGAGCACGTGGTGAATGCAGGCGGCCTATGGGCGCGCGAGGTCGGGGCGATGGCGGGCGTTTATTTCCCGCTGCACCCGATGGAGCATCAGTATCTGGTCACCGACACGATCCCTCAGATAGAAGCTATTATTGATGCGGGCGGAGAGCATCCGCATGTGATGGACCCAGCCGGAGAAAGCTATTTGCGACAGGAAGGGCGCGGGCTTTGCATCGGGTTTTATGAACAACCCTGCAAGCCTTGGGCCGTGAATGGGACGCCTTGGGAGTTCGGGCATGAATTACTGCCCGACGACTATGACAAGATCACCGATAGTATCGAGTTCGCATATCGCCGCTTCCCGGTCCTAGCCGAAGCCGGGGTGAAGTCGGTAATCCACGGACCTTTCACCTTTGCGCCGGACGGGAACCCTCTGGTCGGCCCCGTCCCCGGGTTGCGCAACTACTGGTCTGCCTGTGGTGTAATGGCGGGCTTCAGCCAGGGCGGTGGCGTGGGTCTGACGCTGGCGCAATGGATGATCGAAGGCGAGCCCGAGCGCGATGTCTTTGCCATGGACGTGGCCCGGTTCGGCGACTGGATCAGCCCCGGCTATACTCGCCCCAAGGTGATCGAGAACTATCAGAAACGCTTTAGCGTTTCCTACCCGAACGAGGAACTGCCCGCCGCGCGCCCAAATCGAACCACGCCGATGTATGACATCTTCACCGATCTGGGTGCGGTCTGGGGTCAGCAATACGGGCTGGAGGTTCCAAACTATTTCGCCCAGCATGGTGAGCCCGAATACGAAACACCTTCATTCCGCCGGTCTGACGCATTTGCGGCCACTGGACGTGAGGTGCATGCGGTGCGCAATGCAGTGGGTATCAACGAGGTCCACAACTTCGGCAAATACCGTATCACCGGTCCTGATGCGCGAACATGGCTTAATCGGATCATGGCCGGGCGTATCCCGCAGCCTGGTCGCCTGTCACTGACGCCGATGCTGTCACCCAAAGGCAAGCTGATCGGGGATTTCACCGTATCTTGCCTGGATGAGACCGAGTTCCGCCTGACCGCATCTTATGGCGCGCAAGCATTTCATATGCGGTGGTTCCTGCAGCGTCAGAAAGGCGATGTTCACATCGAAAACATCAGCGATCGCCTGAACGGGTTTCAGATTGCTGGCCCCAAGGCCACGGAAGTTCTAGCGGCGTGTACCCGAGACGACCTCTCGGACCTGCGTTTCATGGATGTCCGCCGAATGACCTTCGGTATGACTGACTGTATCGTGCAACGTGTAAGCTACACCGGAGATCTGGGTTACGAGATCTACTGCGATCCGATGGCGCAGCGGCAGCTTTGGTGGACGCTCTGGCAAGCCGGAGAGCCGCTCGGTATGACCCCTTTCGGTATGCGGGCCATGATGAGCCTGCGTCTGGACAAGTTCTTTGGGTCATGGATGCGAGAATATTCGCCCGACTACACCCCAGGTGAAACCGGGTTGGATCGGTTCATTTCATTCTCGAAACCTGATGATTTCATCGGACGTGCCGCCGCAGAGCTAGAGCGCTCGGAAAAACCTGCGCGCAGGTTGGTTTCCTTCATCGTTGATGCCGAAGACGCCGACGTGAATGCTTATGAACCGATTTGGCTACAGGGTGAGGTTGTGGGCTTCTGCACCTCGGGTGGGTATTCCCACCATGCGCAACAATCGGTTGCTTTGGGTTTCCTTCCTGTTGAACACATCGCGGAGGGAACAGAGGTCGAGATCGAAATTCTTGGTCAAATGCGTAAGGCCCGGATGGTGTCGACGCCTTTGTTTGATGGTGACGGAACCCGAATGCGGGGATGACATCAGCCAGCCAGAACGTCATTCTAGGCACATGAAAAAAATACCAATTATCTTGCTGGCTGCCGGTCAGTCCAAGCGCATGCTTGGACAGGACAAATTGCTGCAACAAGTGGACGGCATGACCCTGATGCGCCGATCTGCGCTAACTGCAATGGATGCCGGAGAGGTGTTCGTCGCGCTGCCCCCAAGGCCACATGATCGGTATGCCGCATTGGACGGGCTGGACCTGCACAGGGTCGAGGTTGTCGATGCCGCGGAAGGGATGAATGCCAGTTTACGCCGTGCATTGGCTCAAATCCCAAACGATGTCCCGGCGGTCATGGTTTTATTGGCCGATCTGCCCGAGATCACGGCGCAGGACATAACCGCAGTCTTGTCCGCCGTGATCGATCACCCTGACCACCTGATTTGGCGCGGAGCCACAGCCTCGGGTAAGCCCGGTCATCCGGTGGTTTTTGACCAAAGTCTGTTTTCCGAGCTTAGCTCCCTGTCCGGTGATGAAGGAGCCCAATCCGTTGTGCGTGCCCATTTGGACAAGGTTTTCTTGCTGCCCCTGCCCGGCGAACATGCGTTACTGGATTTGGACACACCCGAGGATTGGGCAAGTTGGCGCAATCAACGTTAAGTCAAAAGTAACACGGCCCGGTCTTTCCAGACCGGGCCGGTACCCAAAGCGGGACTACCACGTTTCACACGTTCCATAAGCGCAGCCAAAAATGCCTGTAGCACCTTGGTTATTCCGCTGCCGAACCTAAACAAGACCCCCTCGTTAACATGCCGCTGAGCGCTTCTGGTAACAGTGACGAGCTTTTGGCACCCCCTAGTGCCATCAGCTTCCCCTCGCTTGGGCATGCCTATCGTCACCGATCCGCCCCGCGCAAACAACGCTAAAACAGGAATTTCGGTTAATTTTCGACATATCAGAATGGTTTTTCCGCAACATCTCTGAAATCGGCAATCTACCTAAAGATGTTTATTAACCCCCGATGAATGCAGGGAAATTCGAATATGATCAGATCTATATGAAAATTGATTTATGTTGTTCATGGTTGTTTGCGGTTAAGTGGTCTTTTCACCAGAACAGACCACAACCTAAAGGCGATCTTAGGGAATGTAAAAACCCCCTTGCATCATTTGTTATCGAATTTGTCTCAATTCTTCACTTTTCTCTTTCTGGCCCCTCATTAGGAAACAATTTGGAAGATTCGCTGGTTTGATTCGTCCCGTTTTGCACCTTCCATCCATTCAGATCGGCGAATAAGACATCCGATTTGTGGCAAAATTAAGATTTCTTAACCTTTGTTAAAGGAAATGATCAGACTGGTGCCGCATCTGCTGTCTTAACGCGCGACCGCATCCGCGTGATATAAACAGGAGACCAAAATGAGCATCCGAAAATCTTCTCTTCTCATGCCGCGCACAACCAGTTGGGTTGGCGTCAGCGCCTTAAGCGCCGCGCTTCTTGCGACGACCGCCCTGCCCTCCAAGGCAGACGAAGCGCTGGCGGATCTGGTCGAGAGCGTATCGCCGTCAGTCGTGACCATTGTCGCGGAACAGAAAGCGCGCCAGATCCCGACCCAGGGACAGAACTTTGATTTTGAAGGACATCCGTTCGGTGAATTTTTCAAACGTTTCGGCGCGCCTGAAGGCTTCGATGCTCCGCAACGCGGTCCGGCACAGGGTCTGGGATCGGGATTTGTACTTGATGAGGCAGGCTACATTATCACCAACCACCATGTCGTCGACAATGCCGAGTCTGTGACCGTCCGCCTAAGCGACGACCGCACGTTCGAAGCCGAAGTCATCGGGACCGACCCTTTGACGGATATCGCCGTGCTCAAAATCGACGCGGGTGAGGACCTGCAAGCCGTCGAACTGGGCGACAGCGATATTATCCGTGTGGGCGAAGATGTTGTCGCCATCGGAAACCCGTTTGGGCTCAACTCGACCGTGACTACGGGGATCGTTTCGGCCAAGGGTCGCAACATCTCGCAGGGGCCATACGCCGAATTCATCCAGACGGATGCCGCGATCAACAAGGGTAACTCGGGTGGACCTTTGTTCAACATGGATGGAGAGGTCATTGGGGTGAACTCGGCCATTTACTCGCCAACCGGCGGATCGGTGGGCTTGGGCTTTGCAGTAACGTCCAACATCGTGGACCACATCGCCTCTGATCTGCGCGATGACGGTCAGGTTAGCCGCGGCTGGTTGGGTGTCTCGATCCAGAATGTCAGCCCCGAAATCGCCGCCGCGATGGGTATCGATGCTTCAACCGGCGCGCTGGTGTCTGACGTGGTTGATGGCAGCCCGTCAGAGGGTATCCTCAAGCAAGGCGACGTTATTCTGACGTTCAACGACGAAACCGTCGAATCCAGCAGCGACCTGCCAATTCTTGTTGGAACAACCAAGGTTGGTACCGACAGCACTCTGACCGTTCTGCGTGACGGCAAGGAACAGCAGCTTGAGCTGACCGTCGGCCAGTATCAAAGCGCCTCGGCCAACATCGACACGTCTGTAGACGATGCGATCGAAGGCACCGCTCTGGGTGTGACGGTTGCCCCACTGACCGATGCCAACCGCACCGAGATGGGATTAAGCGAAAACGTCAGCGGTGTTGTGGTCACCGCGCTTGAATCCGGTAGTCCAGCCGCCAAAGCCGGACTGCAACGTGGCGACGTGATCGTAAAACTGGGCAGTCAGAGCACAACCACACCGGATGCGTTGAAGGCTGCACTGGACAGCGAAAAAACCGGCCCTGCGTTGGTTCTGATCAACCGAGCAGGCAACCAGATCTTTGTTGCGGTGGAAATCGCCTGATCTGACACCCGCGCGCGCCACGTGATGGGGAATATCTGGCGTGCGCCTCCCCGGCGGGTTGATTTGTCCGCTCTCCGCCGGGACTGCCGGGTGCGCAACGACGCACCCGGCACGTTTTTCTCCAAACACAGTGCGTGACCCGACATTCTGTGGTTAAATTCAAAGTGAAAGGAGTTCGCATCATGAGCCGTCGCCTGTTGATCGTCGAAGATGACGCAGACACCCGCGAGTTCATCGCCAAAGGCTTTGGCGAGGAGGGCTATGTGGTCGAACAGGCCGCAGATGGCCGCGAGGGCCTGTACCATGCCACCGATGGCGGGTTCGATGCCATCGTGCTGGACAGAATGTTGCCGGGACTGGACGGATTATCTCTGATCCGTTCCCTTCGGGCTGCCGGAATGAAAACCCCGGTGTTGATGCTCACCGCAATGAGCGCCGTGGATGAGCGGGTCAAAGGGCTGCGGTCGGGCGCAGATGACTATCTGGTAAAACCTTTTTCGTTTCAAGAGTTACACGCCCGTATTGAAGCACTTTTAAGGCGACCACAGGAATCTGAGGAAAGCGCGACACTGACCTGTCGCGATCTCGAAATGGATCTGCTGACCCGCAAAGTAACGCGCGAAGGACACGAGATCACGCTGACACCGCGCGAATTTCAGATCCTCGAATACTTCCTGCGACGCAAGAACAGGGTGGTGTCCCGCACCATGTTGCTAGAAGGTGTGTGGGATTATCATTTCGACCCGAACACCAATGTTGTGGACGTCCATATCTCAAAACTGCGGAGGCAGTTGGATGAGGACGGTCGGACACCATTGATTGAAACCGTCCGCGGTGCGGGTTACATGATATCTGATGGATAACATACGGCTTTCGTTCAACAATTCCAGGACGCGCCTTGTCTTGGCCAGTATGATCCTCAGCACATTGCTGACGGCGACGGTGCTTGCGCTGGTCTATGTGACAGCAAATCGCAGCATCGAGGGCGAAACGCGGTCGGTTGTGTCTGCAGAATTGACTGGCTTGGCGGATGAGTACGAACGTCGGGGATTGATCGGATTATTAACGGCCATTGAGCGCCGTCTGCCATCGGCCTCAGAACGAGATGCGCTTTACCTGCTAACTGACCGATTTGGCGCGAAACTTGCTGGTAACCTGAAACAGTGGCCAGTCGACATCACCGCGGGCAGCGGTTGGGTCGAACTTGAGCTCCACCGGGCGGATAATGACCAGTTGGTACCGATTTCGGCGGCTTCGATCCGCCTACCTGGTGGAGAACGACTCTTGGTCGGTCGAGACGCGTTGGCGCGGCAACAATTTGACCGGGTTTTGTTACGTTCGGTTGGAATAGCGCTGGGAATTGCCCTGGCGCTGAGTGTTTTGACCGGATGGTTATTTACCAGGTTGGTCTTTTCGCGCCTGTCCGACATTGCCAGCACCGCGGAAAACATAGTCTCTGGGGACTTGTCCCGCAGAATGCCAATGCGCGGGACCGGAGACGAGTTCGATCAGGTGGCTGGAACACTGAACACGATGCTGGACCGCATCGAGGAATTGATTGGCAATCTGCGCACGACTTCGAATTCCATTGCTCATGACCTCCGCTCCCCTCTGTCGCGTCTCAAACAAAGGGTCGAGGCGTTGTCGGACCCCGCCAAAACCGATCACGAAAGAGAAATCGATGTCGCCCGTGCGTCCGTTGAAATCGACCATGTTTTACGTGTGCTGGGTCAATTGACCGAGATTTCACGCGCCGAAGCCGGTGTCGGTCGTGAACAGTTCGAAACCGTCGATCTGCAGCAGCTTGTCGGAGATGTTGTGGAACTCTATGAACCGGTCGCCGCTGATCAGGGGTCAAATCTTGAAGTTGTGGGGTCGGTCGCTCCGATACAGGGTCACCGTCCACTGTTGTCTCAGGCGCTGTCCAACTTGCTCGAGAACGCCCTGCGATATGCTCCTGAACACACAGCGATAACTGTAACAGTCAGCGAAGATGGCCCTAACGCCATCCTTAGCGTTCGTGACCACGGCCCCGGAGTTCCACCAGAAGATCTGCCGCGCTTGCAGGTGCCATTTGTCACGCTGGATCCTGCCCGTACCGAGCGTAACGCAGGGCTTGGATTGGCCCTTGTCGCCGCGATTTCACATATGCATGGCGGTGCCTTCACTGCGCGTAATTGCAACCCCGGCCTTGAGGCGACAATCAAACTGGCACGCCATTAATCGCCATTATTTTGTTCTTGTAGCGTTTATCCTCCGTGACATCCGCGCCAAACCAGTCCGGAGGCACATAGGCTAGCGCCTCGGGTTCAGAAGGGAATTCCACCTCGACCAGGCGCAACGGGGCGAGATCGCCGAAGAAGATATCCAACTCGAACACCCGACCATCTTCCATGCGGCCCGTGTACCGCTCTTTTTCGACCCGACGTCCGTCAGTTTCAGGCCAGAAGGTCTCAAATTGCTCTGCCGATATCTCTGCCTCACGTTCGATCCGTACCAATGACCCGGCGCCCTTTAACGTCAGGTAGTAGCGGTCGCCTTTTTGCCGCAGGCGCAGCTCGGTGGAATCATCAGGTGCAGTCAAATAACCCTGACGCACCACTGCCCTTTCAGCCCTGCTCAGATCGGGCAGTTCCGCCACCAGGAATTTACGTTCAATCTCGGCGCTCATCTTTTTGAAACCAATACATCTTCCAGTTCATCGAACAATGCCTGATAAGCTGCACAGGCTTGACTGCGCGGAGCGTAGATACTGATCGGTGCGCGGTTCTGGCCCATGCGTTCAATATCTGCGGCAAACGGAATTACGGTCTGCAAAAACCTTTTACGGTACTGTTTGCGCATGCTTTCCATCGTTTCTTGGTGCAAGGACTTGCGTTGCTGAACCATCGAAAAGAAAGCCTTTATCTTCTTTCTGGGCAACTTCTTTTGCTCAAAGAAGCCAACCAACTGATCGAAAGTTCGTTCAGACAAAGTAGTGGGTATAACGGGCACGACGATCTGATCCGCTGCCTTGAAAATGTTCTCGGACAGGGTCGAAAAGTTCGGTGGGCAATCCAGTATGATTACGTCGTAGTCGCTCCCTGCACCAACCAAGGCCTTTTTCAACCGCGAGCGCTTGTTGCGCATACGCGACAGAAACACGTCGAAGTCCCTAAATGTCATGTTGGCAGGCAGAACATCAAGCCCGTCGAAGTCGCTGGCACGGATGGATTTTGTAAACCTCTCAACGTCTTCGAAGAACGTGGCCTCAGTCAGCTTTTTGGACGGTTTGACGCGCAGATAAAAGCTGGATGCCCCCTGCGGATCAAGATCACACAAAAGAACAGTGTTCCCGTCCTTGGCAAAAGCGTAAGCTAGGTTAACTGACGTCGCGGTCTTACCAACCCCGCCCTTATTGCTGTAACAGGCAATGATTTTCACGCCCTAATCCTCCTTTTGGTGAAACAGGCTGCGAAACGTGTTTCTGACTTGTGGGCTATCGAAGTTCTGGAAGTTAGCAATCACACGCGCGCGCTCGACTTTTTGCCTTTGATCCAAGACCGCAACAAGGCCTCCGACTGCCATTGCCAATTGCGCATCCGCTCGGTGCTGGGTGTTTGTCCGCTGCTGGATAAAGTCAATTAACGCCTCTTGCTGAACCGCGGCGTCATTGAAAAACCCAAGGTTATCTTGCAATTTTTTCAGAGGCTTGAGGATTCTTTTGAAAGCACTTTGGTCAAAGAGTGGGCCAAAAAACTCCATCAGGTAGCGTAACTTTTTGCAGTCAATCCTAAGGTCATGAACCAAAGCATCTGGTGTTTCCCGAGTGATCATGCGCGCGCGTTTACAGACTTTACGATAACGCTTCCAAATCAACGCACAGGCGTAATCGTAAGCGCCGAGCTGCGCGTTGGGACCGGGCTCGAAGTTGGATGCATCTGAAAACAGCTTCAAAGTCGCGCTGACGTGTTTATTGTATTTCGCTGATCGCAAACGCCTACACAACGCGGCCTGTACCTGCTTTCTCTCGTCTTCGAGCATTGTAAACATGATACCCGCACCCTCATGAAGACTTGGCGGTAACAATTTGAAATAATTATTTTTCTCTAGCAGATAGACATCCAGATCCCGCACCCGTCCGGTTGGCGCCATAAGATCAGAAAACGTTCGTTTCAACTTGATGGTTTGCCGCTCGGAAAACACGCCTTTAAACAGGCTGAGAACTGACCGCACGCGCCGCAGGGACACGCGGTAGTCGTGAAGAAACTCGGTGTCGATGTCCGCAAGCAACCCCGCCTCATTCTGCCGCGCGACGGTCAGGAAGGTATGGATCAGGTCAGTCGCCACCTCGACCGAAGGCTCGGTCTTTCCCAGTCTTATTTCTGGCTTTGCCCGGTAAGTAACAGCGTCTGGAAAGAGGGTAACGCACAGAGTTTCCAGTCCAACATTCACGTCCAAATCTATGTTATTACGCAATAATTGAAATGTTCGATCATAGCCTTTCATGCGCCCAAATGTCAGAATACAGGCTTGGCCGCGCTCCGACGTCAACGTTGTCAACACCCCCCGTACCTGCGTTTTTTGCAGGTCGTCTAAGACAGATAAATCTTGGGTCGACATCACACCTGATCCGATGCGCATAAACGCTCGCAGTTTCGGAAAATCACCCAGTGCATCGCGAACGGGGCCAGCAGTAAGATCGCTTAGAAAACAGCCTTCTGCCCGACCTTTCTGCGCCAAGACCATACCGTCGCCGACCAATTTCAGTTCGTCGGATATCTGGAAAAGTACGCGACCCGTGGCCCGGATTGACTGGTCGTGGCAATCCAAGACATGAAAAGGCTGGTGCGAAAGCCCTTTTTCGACCGATAAAACATACCCTTTTAGGCGTGACGAAATACGCCGCGCGTCGAAGCCGCCTGCCAAAATGAAAACAGCGTCAGTATCCGTCATCGCAAACAACCCCTGCCCGATGAGACAAGACACTGTCAGGAGATGGCGATTCCGCCCCGAAATCAACCCTTTCTCACGACTGCACTGGGCTTGACGAACTTGCCGATGACAGAGCGGGCGCATCGGGCTAAGACGAGACTATGTCTGATCCTGTTTCCTCGATCCGAAACCTTGGCCCTGCATTCGAACAAGCCTGTGCCCGCGCCGGCATCCATTCGGCACAGCAGTTGCGCGATCTGGGTGCGGATGCAGCTTATACGCGCCTGCTGCGCAGTGGCTCGCGCCCACATTTCATCGGCTATTACGTGCTGGTGATGGGGCTGCAGGGGCGTCCATGGAACGACTGCAAAGGCGAGGAGAAGAAGGCGCTGCGCAAACGGTTCGATGCGATCAAGGCCGGGGTCAGTACCGCGCCTGAGATGCAGATCATCGCTGATCTGGATGTGATCGGCGTGCGGGTCTCGGCTGCGGACCTCAAACCCGAATGAAAAAGGCCGCCCCCGGTGACGGGAGCGGCCTTGAATTCTACTGTGGCTAAGGTTTAGCCGACCAGTTCAATGCCCGAGAAGAAATAGGCGATTTCTACCGCTGCGGTCTCAGGTGCGTCGGAACCGTGGACAGAGTTTTCGCCAACCGATTCAGCAAACTCGGCACGGATGGTGCCGGCCGCTGCGTCTGCAGGGTTGGTTGCGCCCATGACTTCGCGGTTCTTGGCAATGGCGCCTTCGCCTTCCAGAACCTGAACAACGACCGGAGCCGACGACATGAATTCGCACAGCTCGTCATAGAACGGACGCTCGGCGTGAACTTCGTAGAACTTGCCAGCTTGCTCTTTGGTCATGTGGATGCGCTTTTGCGCAACGATGCGCAGGCCTGCGTCTTCAAACTTGGCGTTGATCTTGCCAGTCAGGTTGCGGCGGGTTGCATCGGGTTTGATGATCGAGAATGTGCGTTCCAGTGCCATATCGGCCTCTCCTTACAATGTGGCGCGTGGTGTGCGCCGAAATCCATCGCGCGCCGCCTAGCACGGTATGTGGCCCAAGAAAAGTGTTATATGGCGCGGCACTCAGATCGTGTCCGGCAATGGGTCCAACTGGTCGACCCTGCGAACATAGAGGATGGACAGAAGCCCGGCGAAACTGCTGAGACACATCATGCCGAGAACGAGATAAGGACCATTCTCGGCAGTAACCAAGGCCCCAGTGGCCATGGTCAGGACGGCTCCCAACGCCACGGTCATCGCGCCCGACAATCCCGCCGCGCTGCCCGCCAGTTGCGGACGCACCGACATCAGCCCGGCAGTCGCATTGGCCAACGTCAACCCGTTGCCGAACCCAACCAGAATAGCCGAGCCGAAAAAGGTCCAGACGCTGCCGCCTTCGGCCGCGAAAACCACGAACCCCATCAAGGGCCCGACCGAGGCTATCACCCGCCCCGTCAAAATCATGGAGTTCAACCGGATCCGCGCCGCTAGACGCCCGGTCAGGTAGCTGCCCGCCATGAACCCCAGCGTAATGATCCCGATCCCCAGCCCGAGAAGCGCGGGGTTCAGGTCGAACCACGTCGCCGCAACTAAGGGCGCGCCGGTGATGAAGGCGTAGAACCCGCCAATCGAAAACGCGGCGCAGAAGGAATAGCCCCAGAACCGGCGTGAGTTGAAGAGCTGCGGATAAAGCCTCATCTGCGCGGCGAAAGTGGCAGTTGTGTTTGTGTTGGTCTCGCCCAGATCGACCCAGATCAACGCCAAGAGGCCCGTGCCCAGAAGAACATACAAAACAAACCCCGCGCGCCAGCCAAACAGCATCTCGAGCAGACCGCCCAGCATCGGCCCCAGCATCGGGGCCAGCGCCATGGCCATCGAGACATAGCCTAGTTTGGCGGCAGCCTCATTCGGTGTGTGCATGTCGCGGATCGCAGCGCGGGCCAGCACCTGCCCCGCGATCACCGCGCCCTGCAGCATTCGGAACCCAAGAAACGCCCAGATCGAATTTGCCAACGCACAGCCGATTGAGGCCACCACGAAGATAACCATGCAGACCAGCAAAACCGGCCTGCGCCCGAAGCGGTCGGACAAAGGTCCCATGATCAACTGCAGCACCGCCGACAGCGCCAGATAACCCGCGACCGACAAGTTCACCAACGCATAGTCCGCCTCTAGCGATACGCCTATGGCGGGCAGAGACGGTAGGAACATGTTCAGCGACAGCACTGACAACCCGGTCAGCAGGACCAGTGTGATCATCGACGGTGGTGTCTGCGCGGGCTTCATCGAGGGTTCCAGTTCATTCAAACATGTCAGCGCTATCACACTGATCGCATGATGAACATGCCAAGCCGCTGGCGGCGGCATCACGGCTCTGCTAAGAGCGGCCCATGCTACGGATCGAAGACATCAATTACGCCGTCGAAGGCCGCCCTTTGTTCGATGCGGCCAGTGCCACCATTCCCGATGGGCACAAGGTTGGGCTTGTGGGCCGCAATGGCACCGGCAAGACCACCCTGTTCCGCCTGATCCGGGGGGAATTGGCGCTGGAATCGGGCAATATCCTGCTGCCCAAACGCGCGCGGATCGGCGGTGTGGCGCAAGAGGTACCCTCCTCCGATGTCTCGCTGATCAATACCGTTCTGGCCGCCGATACCGAACGCAGTTCCCTGATGGCCGAGGCCGACAGCGCCACCGACCCTGCCCGCATCGCTGACATTCAGACCCGGCTGGCCGATATCGACGCTTGGTCGGCCGAAGCGCGCGCGGCCTCGATCCTGAAAGGTCTGGGGTTTGACGACGAGGATCAGCTGAAACCCTGCTCGGATTTCTCGGGCGGGTGGCGGATGCGTGTCGCGCTGGCAGCGGTGCTTTTTTCGCAGCCCGACCTGCTGCTGCTGGACGAACCGACCAACTATCTGGACCTTGAAGGCGCGCTGTGGCTGGAGAGCTATCTGGCCAAATACCCGCATACAGTCATCATCATCAGCCACGACCGAGGGCTGTTGAACCGCGCGGTGGGGTCGATCCTGCATCTGGAAGATCGCAAGCTGACCTACTACGCCGTGCCTTACGACAAATTCGCCGAACGCCGCGCCGAACGCATTGCGCAGGCGGAATCGGAAAATGCCAAGGCCAAGGCCCGCATCGCTCATCTGCAGAGCTTCGTGGACCGGTTCCGCGCCAAGGCCACCAAGGCCGTGCAGGCCCAGTCGCGCCTGAAGATGATCGAGCGCATTCAGCTGGTCTCGACCCCGCAAGAGGCCGCCCTGCGCGCGTTTTCCTTCCCCGAGCCCGAGGAACTGTCGCCCCCGATCATTCACCTTGAGGGCGGTATCACAGGCTATGGCGACACCGAAGTGCTGCGCCGTCTGAACCTGCGCATTGATCAGGATGATCGCATCGCCCTACTGGGTAAGAACGGTCAGGGCAAATCGACCTTGTCCAAACTGCTGTCCGACCGCCTGCCCCTGATGGCAGGCAAGATGACCCGCAGTTCCAAGCTGCGCATCGGCTATTTCGCGCAGCATCAGGTGGATGAGCTGTATGTGGACGAAACTCCTCTGGACCACCTGCGCCGCCTGCGCCCGGATGAGGCACCGGGCAAGTGGCGATCCCGTCTGGCCGGGTTTGGCCTGAATGCCGACCAGGCGGATACAGAGGTCGGGCGTCTGTCGGGCGGCCAGAAAGCACGCCTGTCGCTGCTGCTGGCCACGATCGACGCGCCGCATATGCTGATTCTGGACGAACCCACCAACCATCTGGATATCGAAAGCCGCGAAGCGCTGGTCGAAGCGTTGACCGCCTATTCCGGCGCGGTGGTTCTGGTCAGCCACGACATGCACCTGCTGTCGCTGGTTGCGGATCGGCTGTGGCTTGTATCGGACGGGTCGGTAAAACCGTTCGAGGGCGATTTGGAGGCCTATCGTGCCCTGCTGCTGGCCCGCGACAAGCCGGTCAAGGAAAAGCCTGCCGCCGCGAAACCAAAACGCCCCTCGCGGGATGCGATGCTGGCCCTTCGCGCCGATCTGCGCAAATGCGAAGACCGGATTGAGAAGCTGACGGATATGCATGAAAAGCTGTCTGCAAAACTTGCCGATCCGGCCTTGTATGAAGACGATCGGATCAACGATCTGGAAACCTGGAATCGCAAATTCGCTGAGGTGGTTGAAGCGATGCAAAAAGCCGAAGCCCTTTGGGTGTCCGCCGCAGAACGTCTGGAGGAAGCCGAAGCGTCATGACTTCCCCAGTCACCGAAACTAAAGATATGATTGCCGGTATGCGCCCCGCGCTTCAGCCCGGTGAATATGCCTTTGTTGTCTGGCCGCCCGACGCAGAATGGCCAATGGGCACACGGGCCAGCTGTATCGAGGCCGAGGGCCTTTCGCTGATCGTTCCCTTCGAGGCAGCGCAGAACGGCGCTGTACCTATGCGCTGCATTACCCTGCAGGTGCATTCCTCGCTTGAAGGTGTCGGCCTAGCCGCTGCCGTCTCAAGTGCGCTTGCGCAAGCTGACATTCCGGCAAACATGGTTGCGGGGTATCACCATGACCATGTTTATGTTCCCAGCGATCAGGCCGATAAGGCCGTGGCAATCCTGACAGAACTTCAGGGCGGTGCCACAGAATGATCGACCTAGCCTTTTTCGTCACCGCATTCACCACCCTGTTCGTGGTGATCGACCCCTTTGGCACCACGCCCATCTTCGTGGCGCTGACACAGGATATGGATGCCGCAACCCGCCGCAAAACCGCGATCCGTAGCTGCCTGACCGCCGTTTGCATCCTGATCGCCTTTGCGGCCTTTGGCGAGGCGGTGCTGGGCTTTGTTGGCATCTCGATGGAGGCGTTCCGCGTCGCTGGTGGCGCATTGCTGTTCCTGACCGCGCTGGACATGCTGTTTGACCGCCGTACCAAACGGCGCGAGGACCGGGCCGAGGAAGAGGAACACCCCGACCCGTCCGTGTTCCCGTTGGCCATTCCGTTGATCGCGGGGCCAGGCTCGATTGCCACGATCATTCTGCTGGCCGGGCAGCACCCCGGCGTTTTGGGTATCGTCGAAGCTTGCATCGTCATGCTGGCCGTCATGGCCGTTGTTTTCATTTTTTTCCTGTCGGGTGGCGTGATCGCGCGCATTCTGGGCAAAACCGGTTTGAACGTGCTGACCCGTTTGTTGGGAATGCTGCTGGCGGCTCTGTCTGTTCAGTTCATATTGGATGGTCTCAAAGCCTTTGGTTTTGCGTCCTGACCCCCATATATCTTTCAATAGAATTGGATAGGATGATGGTATGGACGGCGACAGCTTTGCACGTTTGGCATATTTGAGCCTGCTTGGCGCGGCTGTTGTGGCGTGGTTTTTTTCGCAAAACCGGCAATCCCTGAACAAAACCTTGCAACAGGCGATGGCCTGGGTGTTCATTTTCATTGGCGTTATCGCCGTGGTCGGCCTATGGGAAGATATCCGCTCAACTGTTGGTCCGTCTCCTCAGATGACCGTAACCGGCGAGGTGATCGAGGTCCCCCGTGCGTATGATGGTCACTACTATCTGCCGGTCGAGGTTAACGGCCAGTCGATCACCTTTCTTGTTGATACAGGAGCCAGCCAGATTGTGCTGGCCCAGCGCGACGCCGAACGTCTGGGCATTGATACTGATCAGTTGAACTATATCGGCCGCGCCGCAACGGCGAATGGCGAGGTCCGGACGGCACCGGTGCGTCTGGATACGCTGACGCTGGGCCCGGTTACAGATCGCAATGTCTCGGCCTGGGTAAATGAAGGAGAGCTGTTCCAGTCGCTGCTGGGCATGGACTATCTGCATCTTTTCTCGAACATCCAGTTTGCGGATGGGCGCATGATCCTGTCTCGCTGACTTCAATCCACCATTGAGAACAAAATAAGAACATGCTAACATGAATGCATGTCTGCACATCTTCTTGATCGTAAAGCCAAACGCACAGCAGCGGGCCTTGCACTGCATCCTCAGATCACCTTACAACTGGGCCGCGTGCACGAAGCCTGTGGCCCTGCTCGACGCAGTTTCGCCACCTGGCTGGCCGGTCAGACGCAAGGTCCCGTGCTGTGGATTTCCCCCGCGTGGGAGCCGGGCCAGTTGAACCCTGACGGCATGATGCCCTTTGTCGATCCCGGCCGCTTCATCTTTGTCCACCCAACCCGCGCCGAGGATATTTTATGGTGTCTAGAAGAGGCCCTGCGCAGCGGGGCGATCCCGCTGATCATCGGTGACCTGCCTGGTGCGCCCAGCCTGACGCCCGTGCGCCGAATGCATCTGGCCGCCGAACAGGGGGGCACGCTGGGGCGGGCTCCGCTGGGGCTGTTGCTGACACCGGGTGATGGCGGCGCGCAGGGGGTTGAGACGCGCTGGCACATGGCCGCGAACCATACTCAAGAGGCCCGCCGCTGGACCCTAACCCGCCGCCGTGCCCGCGCCCTGCCTCCGGTCACATGGCAGGCCACCCAGACCAAACCGCGCGCGGGATTGAACCTGCAAAGAACGGCAACCGACGAGGTATCGGCGTGACACCACAGCGTGATCACGAAAGAAGTGACTAGCCAACCCCTATCCTGCGCCCTAGCGTTCCGGGAATGAGCCACGCAATCCACGACAGCCGCTATTCTTGGCTACGCCTTGCAATCACGCTTGCCATCGCGATGGTGGCGAATGTGGGCATGTGGGCGGTCATCGTGGTCATGCCCGCGATTGAGACACAGTTCGATGCGGGGCGGGCCGAAGCCTCGCTGCCTTACGTTCTGACCATGATCGGCTTTGCGCTGGGGAACATGTGGCTGGGGCAACTGGTCGATCGGCTGGGTGTGACCAAAGCGTTGATCGGAGCGGCCGTGCTCAGCACCGTCAGCTATGTGCTGGCAACCCTAGCGCCGAACATGGTCATGCTGTCGCTGGCACATCTGTTAGTGGGACTAGGCACCTCGATCGGGTTTGGTCCGCTAATCGCCGATATCTCGCACTGGTTCATGAAGCGGCGCGGCATTGCCGTGGCACTGGTGGCCAGCGGCAACTACTTGTCGGGCGCGATCTGGCCCACCCTTCTGTCCGATATTCTTGCGCGCGACGGCTGGCAGCAGGTCTATCTGACGCTGGCTCTAATAACTCCGGTGATCGTCATCCCCCTGTCCCTTTTGCTGCGACGTCAGGTTCCGGCCGAGGCGCATCAGACCGCAGCCGCGAGCGCCAGCATCAAGGCAAGCAGCGTCGGGATCTCGCCGCGCGCGTTGCAATACATTCTGGGTCTGGCCGGGATCGGGTGTTGCGTTGCGATGTCGATGCCGCAGGTCCATATCGTCTCGTATTGCGTCGGGCTGGGCTATGGGCCCGCCGTCGGGGCCGAGATGCTGTCACTGATGTTGCTAGGCGGCGTGGTCAGCCGCGTGATTTCCGGGATGGTGGCCGACAAGCTGGGCGGGCTGATGACCCTACTGATCGGGTCAATACTGCAATGCATCGCTCTGTTTCTGTTCCTGCCCTATGACGGGATGGTTTCGCTTTACATCATCAGCCTCATGTTCGGGCTGGCACAGGGTGGGATCGTACCCAGCTATGCGCTGGTTGTGCGCGAATACATGCCTCCGCAAGAGGCCGGAGCCCGCGTGGGCTTTGTCATGATGATGACCATCATGGGGATGGCTCTGGGCGGCTGGATGTCGGGCTGGATTTTCGACGTAACCGGAAATTATCAATTGGCCTTTATCAACGGCATTCTCTGGAACGGGCTGAACATCGCAATCCTGCTGATGTTGCTGAAGCGCTCGCGCCCCCGCAGGCAGGAGGTCATGGCATGACCCAAGTAACACGACGCGCCGTACTGGCAGGTTTGGCTGTACTGACCCTTGCGGGTTCAGCACTGGCTGCGCCGCGCACGTACCAATTGGTGCCGGATGGAACATCGGTCGATTTCACCTTTGACCTTTCCGGCATCTCACAATCCGGCACCATGCCCATCGAATCCGCCGACATTCGGATCGACCTGAACGACCTGCTGAACAGCCGTGTGGACGTGATCCTGAACGTCGCCAAAGCGCGGACCAAGCTGCCATTCGCCCGCAAACCCATGCTGAGCGAGAGCGTCCTGGATGCCGAAGGGTTTCCGACCATCCATTTTGTGTCAACAAGCGTACAACTTGGTGAAAGCGGCCGCATCTCTCAGGGCGCCAAGATCAGCGGGGATTTGACCGTTCGTGGCGTCACCCGCCCAATCGAGTTGAAAGCTGATTTATTCCGACCTCCGGGCAGTGCCGCTGACAATCTGGACGATCTGTCCATCCGCCTGACCGGAGAGTTGAACCGGCACGATTTCGGAGCGTCAGGCTATGCTGATCTGGTACAGGACACCGTAGGCTTGGACATCCGGGCGGAAATCCAACGCTCACAATAGCAAAAAAACGACGCGTCAAGGTCGATAAGCTGCGCGCATCTCGCTGCGGATGTCCCAAGGTGGTGTCGTTATGCGCACGATGATTTCTTTTGCCGCCCTGTTTCTTTCGGTAATTCTGCTGCAGTTATCGACCGGCGGCGTGGGGCCGCTTGACGCCATCTCGGGACTGACGCTGGACTTTTCAACCGAGCAGATTGGTATGCTCGGATCGTCGCATTTCATTGGCTTTTTTGTGGGTTGCTGGTGGGCGCCTCGTCTGATGGGCAGCGTGGGGCATTCCCGCGCCTTTGCTGTCTGTACGGCATTGGGCGCGATGGGGTTGCTGGGGCATACTCTGACAGAAAACCCGAACGTCTGGGCCGTGCTACGGATCGCGTCAGGCACCTGTGTCGCTGGGTGCTATACAGTGATCGAGGCCTGGCTGAACGCCAAGGTCACCAACGAGTCGCGTGGCCGTGTCATGGGCAGTTACCGCATCGCCGATCTGGGCGCGTCGCTCTGTGCCCAGTTGATCATCGCCGTGCTGCCGCCCGCATCTTATGTCTCATACAACTTGCTGGCCATTTTATGCTGTGCCTCGCTGTTGCCGCTGACCTTGACCAAGGCCAGCCAACCTAAAACGCCCGACGCGCCTCGCCTGCGTCCTAAACTGGCATGGCGCAGTTCACCACTGGCTGTGGCGGGCGTGATCGTCGCGGCGCTCAGTTCGGCATCCTTCCGCATGGTCGGGCCGGTCTATGGGCAAGAGGTCGGACTTGGCGTCGACCAGATTGCTTTCTTTCTGGCGTCCTTCGTTCTGGGCGGGGCACTGGCGCAATACCCGGTAGGTTGGTTGGCAGACAAGTATGACCGTCGCTGGGTGTTGATCTGGCTGTCTGCCGCAGCGGTCCTGAGTTGCGGCATCACAATGGCAGCCGGTGGGGCAGGAACAATAGGCGTGATGCTGGCTGCGGGGATCTTTGGATTAACGACTTTCCCGATCTTTTCCGTCTCGTCTGCGCACGCAAACGACTTTGCCACAACCGAAGAACGGGTCGAGCTTTCTGCCGCATTGATGTTCTGGTTTGCGCTGGGTGCGATTGCGTCACCCTATGTATCGTCTAACCTGATTCAGCAGTTCGGCCCCGGCGCGTTGTTTGCTTTTGTTGCTTTGGGTCATGTATTCCTGATCGCGTTTGGCCTGGCACGAATGCGGTCGCGTCCGACACCGGATGAGCGAACAAACTATGTCTACGCTCCGCGAACATCCTTCACGATTGGGCGGCTGTTGAAACGGTCACGTGAGGCCGACAAAAACAGCCCCTGAACCGGTCGAATTGAGTTAACAAATAACAACACACGCAAAAGCCGGGCTTTTGCTGCCCGGTTACATAAGGTAGACGGGCGCGCAGACAGTTACGTGGACACGCAAAATGGCTCGGATTCTCATCACCTCGGCGATACCCTACATCAACGGGATCAAGCACCTCGGCAACCTGATCGGCTCGCAGCTGCCGGCTGATCTGTACGCGCGCTATCAGCGTGGCCGCGGGAATGAGGTGATGTTCCTGTGTGCCACCGACGAACACGGAACCCCGGCGGAACTCGCCGCCGCCAAGGCGGGTAAGCCTGTGGCCGAATACTGCGCCGAGATGCATGGCGTTCAGGCCGATATCGCAAACCGGTTCGGACTGAGCTTTGATCACTTTGGCCGGTCGTCCAGCGATCAGAACAAGCACCTGACCCAGCATTTCGCGGGCAAACTGGACGAGGCCGGGCTGATCCGTGAGGTCAGCGAAAAACAGGTCTATTCCAACGCCGATGGCCGGTTCCTGCCCGACCGCTATATCGAGGGCACCTGCCCCAATTGCGGCTATGACCGCGCACGCGGCGATCAGTGTGAGAACTGTACCAAACAGTTGGACCCCACCGACCTGATCGAGCCGCGCAGCGCGATCAGCGGTTCGACTGATCTTGAGGTCCGCGAGACCAAGCACCTGTATCTGCGTCAATCCGCGATGAAAGATCAGCTGGATGCGTGGATCGACGGCAAAGCTGACTGGCCAATCCTGACCACCTCGATTGCCAAGAAATGGTTGCATGACGGAGACGGCCTGCAGGATCGTGGTATCACCCGCGATCTGGACTGGGGCGTTCCGGTCAAGAAAGGCGATCAGGACTGGCCGGGAATGGAAGGCAAAGTCTTCTATGTCTGGTTCGACGCGCCGATCGAATATATCGCCTGTGCCAAGGAATGGGCCGATGCCAGTGGAAAACCGGATGCCGAGTGGGAACGCTGGTGGCGCACCGACAAAGGCGCAGATGACGTGCGCTATGTGCAGTTCATGGGCAAAGATAACGTGCCTTTCCATACGCTCAGCTTCCCGGCCACCATTCTGGGATCAGGCGAGCCGTGGAAGATGGTCGATCACCTGAAATCCTTCAACTATCTGAACTATGATGGCGGCCAGTTCTCGACCTCTCAGGGTCGTGGCGTGTTTATGGATCAGGCTCTTGAGATCCTGCCCGCCGATTACTGGCGCTGGTGGCTGCTGAGCCATGCGCCCGAAAGCAGCGACAGCGAGTTCACATGGGAAAATTTCCAGCAGTCGGTGAACAAAGACCTGGCCGACGTGCTGGGCAACTTTGTCAGTCGGATCACCAAGTTCTGCCGTTCGAAATTTGGTGAGGCCGTGCCTGAGGGTGGCGTTTTTGGTGAGCGTGAACAAGAGCTTATCGCTGAGCTCACCCGCCGGGTGCGCGCCTATGAAGGCTTTATGGAATCAATGGAGGTCCGCAAATCAGCGCAAGAACTGCGTGCGATTTGGGTCGCGGGCAACGAATACCTGCAATCCGCAGCGCCGTGGTCAACCTTCAAGGAAGACCCGGCACAGGCTGCCGCACAAGTACGCCTTGGTCTGAACCTGATCCGACTGTACGCCGTGTTAAGCGCACCGTTCATCCCGATCACCTCGGCTCGGATGCTGAGCGCGATGAACACGCTGGACACCGATTGGCCAGAAGACATCGCAGCCGCGTTGAACGCCCTGCCCGCTGGTCATGAATTTGCTGTTCCAGATGTTCTTTTCGCCAAGATTACGGATGAACAGCGCGAAGACTGGCAAACTCGTTTTGCTGGCACCCGCGACTGACGGTTCACCACATCACAAGAACACAGGGGGCCTTGGTGGCCCCTTTTTCGTTTAGGGTCGCCTCAATTCAGCGCATCAGTGAGTAAATATAAGGATCATCAGCATAATTTCCGCAACCAAAAGCCGGGTCGCAGCGTTCAACATGCTTGAGAAATCAACTTAAAACCGCCATCCTCACAGAGAGTTTAGTCGACTCGGCCGCCCTGCAAGTGCCGAGGCGCGTACAGTTTTACTTCAGTGAGGCGATTGCAATGCCCCTTTCACAGACGATTTCCAGACTCTGCCTATCCAGCGTGATGCCGGCTTTCGTGCGGCGCGCGACCGCGGCGGCTTTGATCGGGGTGGCATCAACAGCCACGGCGCAAGACCAAAGCGAAGCCCCGCCGCCCAAGGTTTCTATTGCTGCGGCCTACACTCAGGAGATAACCGAAGAAGCGACGTTTATCGGCCGCGCCGAGGCGCTGGACAAAGCCGATATTGTTGCTCGCGTCGGTGGTTTTCTGGACAGCCAGAACGTCGAAGACGGGGCTTTGGTAAACGAAGGCGATCTGCTGTTCACTATTGAACCCGACCTTTACCAAGCGACATTGGATGCCAGAAATGCCGATCTGGACCGGGCGCAGGCCAATCTGGAACTGGCCAAGGTGGAGCTCGCACGTAAACAGGAATTGTACGAGCGTGACGCGACCCCGGAATCTGAACGCGACATTGCCCGCGCCAACGAACTGGTGGCCGAAGCCGAGGTCAAGTCCGCGCAGGCCGCGATTAAACAAGCCAAACTTGATCTCAGCTATACGGAAATCCACGCTCCCTTTGACGGACGTATCGGTCGCGCTACGACAAGTGTCGGGGATGTTGTTGGGCCGAATAACCCGCCGCTAGTGAATATCGTCAGCGAAGCCCCGATCTATGTGAATTTTTCGCTGAACGAAAAGGAATTCACGTCGGTTCTGCAAGCGGTGGGTGAAAACGCCGCCTCGCTTGCGGAAAGCAATAAAAGCCCAGTGGTGAAAGTTGTCCTGCCCAACGGGACCGAACTGGATGAGGAAGGTACAATCGTCTTTGTCGACAACCGAATAGACCCGCTGACCGGGGCGATCAGGGTGCGCGCTCAATTCGACAACGCCAAGCGTCTGATCGTCGATGGTGCATTCTTAAGCGTACAGATCGAGGCATTGAAACCAACGACTGAGGTGTTGATCCCGCAAGCCGCTTTGCAGCGCGATCAGCGTGGTGACTTTGTTCTGGTGGTGAATGACCAGCAGATGGTTGAACAGCGCTACATCACCACAGGCACGACCGTAGAGACAGCGATCATTGTAAAGGATGGTCTGCGTGAAGGCGAAAGCGTGATCGTTGAGGGCCTCCAGCGGGTGCGTCCCGGCGTGGCTGTAGATGCTGTAGTCGCCTCTCAGCAGCCGGGAGAATAAAGAATGTTCTCTGCCCTGTTCATTAGCCGGCCCAAGCTGGCACTTGTTATTTCGTTGGTGCTGACCATCATGGGCGGTATCGGCTATCTGGTTCTGCCGGTTGCGCAATTTCCTGACATCACACCGCCCGTCGTCAGCGTTTCGACCACGTACACCGGCGCCAATGCCGAAACCGTAGAAAACACCGTCGCCGCGCCGATCGAGGCTCAGGTCAATGGTGTGGACGACATGATCTATATGACGTCGACTTCATCGGATAACGGCTCCTACTCGTTGAATGTCACGTTCGAGGTCGGCACCGACCCCGATATCGCATCTGTCAACGTGCAGAACCGCGTGGCGCAAGCGATGTCGTCGTTGCCGACGGAAGTGACCGCGTCCGGTGTGGTGACCCAAAAAGCATCCACCAATATGCTGCTGTTGGTGACGCTAACGTCGCCAAACGGGACATATGACAGTGTTTTCCTCTCCAACTATGCCTCAATCAATCTCAAAGACGCGCTGGCGCGGGTTCAGGGGGTCGGTAAGGCGGATGTTCTGACCAATCTGGAATACGCGATGCGGATCTGGATGGACCCTGACAAAATGGCCGGCCTGTCCATCACACCCGGCGATGTGATCAGCGCCATTCGTGAACAAAACGTCGAGGTTTCGGCAGGCTCAATCGGCGCACCTCCGGTGCCTGAAGGGCAAACGTTTCAATATACCATCAAAACCAAGGGACGCCTGACATCCGCCAACGAATTCGGTGAGATTGTCATTCGCACCGGAGATGCAGGCGCCATCGTGCGTGTCAAAGACATCGCCCGGGTCGAGCTTGGGGCACAGTACTACGCCGCTTCGGGCTATTTCCAAAGCGTACCTGCGACGGTCATCGGCATATATCAGGCGCCGGGCGCAAATGCGCTGGCTGTTTCGGAACGGGTGCAGGCTGAACTTGACCGGCTGTCTCGGTCATTCCCGACAGATGTAGAATATGCTGTGCCGTTCAATACCACCGACTTTGTTGAACAATCGCTGAACGATGTGGTTTCCACCCTGATCCTGACATTCATTTTGGTGATCTCGGTGGTGTTTGTCTTTCTTGGCAGTTGGCGAGCAACCATCATTCCAGCGGTCGCAATCCCCGTGTCTTTGATCGGGACCTTTGCCTTCTTACTCCTATTTGGAATGTCCCTGAACACGATTTCGCTGTTCGCCTTGGTTTTGGCCATCGGGATCGTGGTCGATGACGCCATTGTGGTGGTCGAAAACGTCGAGCGTATCATCGCAGAAGAAGGCCTGCCTCCGGCCGAGGCGACCCGCAAGGCGATGGGCCAGATCACCGGTCCCGTCATCGCGACAACGCTGGTTCTTTTGGCGGTTTTCGTCCCCGTGACCTTCATGCCCGGCATCTCGGGGCGGCTCTACTCGCAGTTCGCCGTGACGATCTCGACCGCGGTTGTGATCTCATCGATCAACGCATTGACGCTGTCGCCCGCGCTTTGTGGTCTTGTGCTGCGCGCACGATCTGGTCCACCGACAGGGTTGCTGGCTGTGTTCGAGCGGTTCATCGGTTCAGTGCGTTCAGGCTATGTCGCCATCGTGCGCCGGTTACTGATCCTGCCGATTGTTGCGCTGGGGATCATCGTAGCTTTGGCGATGGGGACCGGGACAATCATGTCCAAAACCTCCAGCGGGTTCCTGCCGCTTGAAGATAACGGCTACTTGTTCGTCGATGTGCAATTGCCCGATGCGGCAACTCTGGAACGTACCGAAGTTGTCACCAAGCGCGTGGATGACCAAATCCGGGAAATTCCGGGTGTGGCCAACACGGTTCTGATTAACGGCTTCTCTATCCTGAATGGGACGTCGACCAACGGTGCCGCGATCTTTGTGAACCTCGACAACTGGGACGAGCGTCAGGAAGACGACCTGAGCGCAAATGCCATTCTGGAAAAGGTTTTGGCCATTGCATATGGCGAGACCGCTGCATCCATAGTGGCCTTTAACCCGCCCCCCATTCAGGGCCTTGGCAACTCGGCCGGGGTCGAGATGGAAGTCCAGCAAACCGGTGGGGGTACCCCACAGGACTTGGCCTCGGCCGTTGGATCGTTTGTCTATGCCGCGAACCAGCGCCCCGAGATTGGGCAAGCCTACACGACCTTCCGGGCGAACGTGCCGCAGCTGTTCGTCGATCTGGACCGTGAAAAGGCTAAGACACTGCAAGTGTCAGTCGCCGAAGTGTTCCAGACCATGCAAGCACAATTGGGATCCTACTACGTCAATGACTTCAACCTGTTCGGACGGGTGTATCGTGTGATGATCCAAGCCGATGGGACGTATCGGGACAATGTCGACGATATCTCGAACCTGTATGTGCGGTCGCAAAAAGGCGAAATGGTTCCTCTGGGCACTCTGATCGACGTTGAAAACGTACTGGGCCCGGTTTTGCTGAAACGTCACAACTTGTTCCGTTCGGCCACGGTCACGGCTGTCCCGGCCGAGGGGCTATCGACCGGCGACGCCATCTCTGTCATGACCGAAGAATCTGCGAGCGCCCTGCCCCCCGGATACGCGTTTGAATGGACCGGTACGGCCCAGCAGCAGCTGGCCTCGGGCGGTCTGGTGATCGTGATCCTTGGACTGGCGATCTTGTTCGGATACCTGTTCCTTGTCGGACAATACGAAAGCTGGTCGCTTCCAGTTTCCATTCTGCTGTCTGTGATTGTCGCGCTTTTCGGAGCGGTTGCTGCCGTGGCTATCGTTGGCAGCGACATCAACCTATATACGCAGATCGGGATGATCATGCTTGTGGGGCTGGCGTCTAAGAACGGCATCCTCATCGTGGAATTCGCGATGGAACAGCGCGCCAAAGGACTATCAGTCAAAGAAGCCGCCGCTGAAGCTGCGCATCAGCGTTTCCGCGCGGTGATGATGACAGCGCTGTCTTTCCTTTTGGGGGTCGTTCCACTCTTGGCCGCTAACGGAGCAGGTGCAGCCAGCCAGAAAGCGATTGGTGTGGCTGTGTTCGGCGGAATGCTGGCCGCTACCCTGATCGGCGTGATCCTCGTTCCAGTTCTCTACGCCCTGCTGCAAGGCTTGCGAGAATGGTTAAAGGGCACCAAGGATGATCCTGGCCCCGCTGAGGAAACCGCCTGAACCCAAAAGCCCCGCCATTTGAGCGGGGCTTTTTTTCTAGCGGTTTTCGATCCAGTCTTGGATATGGGCGATCTGATCCTGCGTCAGTCTTAGGCCCAGTTTATTGCGCCGCCAAACGATGTCTTCGGCGCTGCGCGCGTATTCCTTCTCGACCAGCCACTCCAGCTCTTTCGAGGTCAGATTCGCGCCGAAATCTTCTCCCAAATCCTCGGCGATTTGCGCGTCACCCAGAATTGTACGAGCCTCAGTGCCATACGCGCGAACCAAGCGTTCTGCCCATGCCCTGTCTAGAAAGGCATAATCAGCTTCCAAACCTGCTATCACATCCTGCACACCATTAACGGGAAAGTCACCTCCTGGCAGGGACACACCAGCCGTCCATGGCCCCGGCAGATCAGAGAAATGCTCTGCCACCTTCTCCATCGCGCTTTCAGCCAGCCGTCGATAGGTGGTGATTTTTCCCCCGAACACGTTCAAAACCGGGGCACCACCTGTCGCATCGACCTTAAGCGTATAATCACGGGTCGCAGCAGTGGCGCTGCTGGCCCCATCGTCATACAATGGCCGCACGCCGGAATAGGTCCAGACGATGTCGTCACGCGTGATCGGCTGCTCGAAATACTTCGTCGCGAAGGTGCAGAGGTATTCTTGCTCGACCTCGGTGCAGACTGGCGGCTCTGATGGATTGGGGTGGTCCTGATCAGTGGTTCCAATCAGGGTAAAATCCCTCTCATACGGTATGGCAAAGATGATGCGGCCATCTTCGCCCTGAAAGAAGTAACATTTATCGTGGTCAAACAGCCTGCGCGTTACAATATGACTACCTCGGACCAGACGAACCCCCTCGCGAGAGTTCACACGTATCTTGGTCTGTATGATATCCCCGACCCACGGCCCACCCGCATTGATCAACATCTTCGCGCGGACGACGCGGGTTTCATCGGTCCCTGTTTCGCGGATCGTGACGTGCCAAAGGTCCGCAACACGTTCGGCCGAAAGAACCTCGGTCCGCACCATGATATTTGCACCTCGGGCTTCGGCGTCGCGGGCGTTCAATACAACCAGCCGGGAATCTTCGATCCAGCAGTCCGAGTATTCATAGGCCGTTTCAAACTTGTTTTTCAGCGGGGCACCTTCAGGCGCAGATCGCAGATCCAATGAGGAGGTACCGGGCAATATCTTGCGCCCTCCAAGGTGATCATACATGAACAAGCCTAGCCGGATCAGCCAGGCCGGACGACGCCCCCGCATCCATGGCATTACGGTGCTTAACAGCCTCGAAGTCGGCGTATCCGAATCGAACCGCATGTCCTCGTGATACGGCAGGACGAAGCGCATCGGCCAACTGATATGCGGCATCGCGCGCAGCAGTGTTTCGCGTTCAATCAGTGCCTCGCGTACAAGGCGGAATTCGAAGTACTCCAAATATCGCAAACCACCATGAAACAGCTTGGTCGAGGCCGACGAGGTGGCCGACGCCAGATCGTTCATCTCGGCCAAGGTAACCGACAATCCGCGCCCGGCCGCGTCGCGGGCAATGCCACAACCGTTGATCCCTCCGCCGATAATGAAAAGATCGGCCACATCGTCTGTTTGCACTGTCATACCCGGTGAGTCCCGATGTTGAAAATCTGCCGCCATTAACCCGGTGGGACCTTGGGTCGTCAACGATATTTTTCGTTTATGTTCGTTTTAGCTCGCTCCTATTTGTCGCATTTCTGTACAAATTGTACGTTCACCTGTTTCAAAGGTTGATATTTTTCAAAAAGAGAAGAAAACCGAAAAAGCATTCCAACCGGAGGATCACGTGTCCCTTTCATTTCGACAATCCGATATTCTGGAAATCGCCAAGCAAGATGGCCGTGTCGCGGTTGAAGACCTTGCCGCGCGTTTTGAGGTTACTGTTCAGACCATCCGACGTGACCTGTCCGATCTTGCGGACATGGGAAAACTGGACCGCGTTCACGGTGGTGCCGTGTTACGGTCCGGCGTGTCAAACATCGGCTACGAGGATCGACGCGCCCTAAATGCCGAGATCAAGATCCGGATCGCGCAGGCCTGCGCGCGCGACATTCCAGACGGTGCATCGGTATTCATGAACATCGGAACCTCGACCGAGGCGGTCGCGCGCCAACTTTTGTCTCACAAAGACCTCATGGTGGTGACGAACAACATGAACGTGGCAAACATACTTGTCGAAAACCCGCACTGTCAGATCGTGGTTGCAGGTGGCGTGCTGCGCCGGTCGGACGGAGGGCTGATTGGCAACCTTACGACCTCCACGATCGGGCAATTCAAATTTGACTACGCTGTGATCAGTTGCTCTGCGCTGGACGCCGAGGGCGACTTGCTGGATTTCGACTTTCAAGAGGTCCATGTCAGTCAAACGATCATAGCACAGGCGCGGCATGTCATGCTTGCGGCAGACAGTTCGAAATTCCAGCGCTCAGCACCAGCGCGCATCGCATCCCTGTCTGATGTGGATGTCTTCTATACCGATGCTCAGCTACAACGCAGTTTGGTCCAGAAATGCGCTGACTGGGGCACGCGATTGGAAATCTGCACCTGACCTCCACTTTAGGCGAACTTTGACCGTCAAGTTCTTGCCAGACGCGAGCTAAGCTGACAATATTTAAACATATTGCAATTCTTATGATTAGAGAGGTGCGAGACATGATCGCACTACTATTCGCGCTGCTTACAACAGCTATAGGGCTGATCTACTATCGGATGAAAAAGGCTGCCAACGCGGTTTTTTTCGTAACCCTGGCGCTGAGCGTCTACTGGTTCCGTTATCACGCGACCAGTCAACTGACCATTCAGCTTTAGGAGACGGCAGTGACACCCGAACTGTCTCGCAGCCTAAACGCGATTGGGGCCCTAGCGGTTAGCCTGATACTGTTGCTGGCTTTCGTTTATCAGTTAGCCTTGTACGAACTGCCCTGCCCTTTATGCCTGTTGCAGCGCGTGGGTTTCATGGCGGTCGGGGTCGGATTAGCGCTAAACCTGATACACGGCGCGCAACCGCAACATTATGCGCTAATGCTGATCTCGGCGCTGTTTGGGATCAGTGTTTCGATCCGACAGATCTTTCTGCACATCGTACCGGGAACCGGCCATTACGGGTCGCCGGTTCTCGGCTATCACTACTACACCTGGGCCGCGATCTGCTTTTTCCTGATCCTGCTGGGAACCGCCATTATGCTGTTGTTTTCGCGCCAATACACCGACGTTTCAAATGAGCAACCCCGATTTGGCGGCAATATACTGGCAAAAGTCGCGTTCTTTACCCTATTGGGCCTCGGAGCTCTAAACACAGTGTCGGCCCTGCTGGAATGTGGTCCCGGTATCTGCGCTGACCCTCCGACAAGCTATAAATTGATTGACGAAGTGGATGCTAACAAATGAGGATGGGTCAACCTTCCCATAAGGAGGCACGAGCATGGGATTATTGGGGCAGCCACTAGGCTACTATGACTACCTGACATTTGTCGCGCTCATTTTGCTGCTGGCTGCAGTGATGGCACTGTTTTTGTTCATCATGGGACTGCCAGGGCGCATTGCTATCAAGCGCAACCACCCCCATGCCGAGGCCGTTAAGATCATGGGGTGGATGGGGTTTCTGGCGATCGTGCCTTGGGTTCACGCGTTTATCTGGGCCTTCCACGATGGCACCACTGTCGATATCCGCCGTATGCCCGACGACGAACGCGATGCGGTGCGCAAGGAAATCAAACGGTTAGGCGGAACTCTGACCGAAGAATACCGCGACATGCTGGATCCTGAAGACAGTCAGAAAAGCTAAGGCCAAAGGAACTCTCACACTATGTTTGTCGCCCTGGGCATTACGCTTTTTTACCTCATTTTTGTTTGGCTGATCTTTTTCAAACTGCAATGGCTCAAATTCAATATCGCCTGGGGTATCGTCTCGTTCTGGGTAGGGGCGCATCTGCTGTTGATCTTTCTGGTGGCCCTGCGGTTCTTTCAGCCGTTTTCCATCGACAGCCATGTGATCCGCTCGACCATTCAGATCGTCCCCCGCCTGACGCAACCGACCATCCTGACCGAGGTACTGGTCGAGCCGAATACGCAGGTCAAAAAAGGCGATCCACTCTATCGCTTTGACGATACTGTCTTTTCGCTTGAGGTCGATGAAGCCAAAGCGCAGTTGGTCGCTGCCCAGCAAAACGCGAAAATTTTGGAACAGGACGTGATCGTCGCCGCCGAAAATGTCGAGCGCGCAAACGCGCAGCTGGCTTATGCACTGACGCAGCAGACCCGCTATGAAAACCTGGTGCCCGCAGGTGGCGCACGGCAGGATGAGCTGGACCGCTGGAATGAACAGGTGACCGAGGATCAGGCCCAGATCAAAGAGGCCGAGGCCAATCTGGAAAAAGCCCAACTGGCGCTGGATTCCCAAATTAACGGGGTCAACACAGGCATTCTGCAAGCGCAAGCGCAGCTGGACAAAGCGCAGTATTTCTTGGACAACACGACGATTTACGCCCCTGAAGACGGCATGATCGTCTCGCAGCAGGCACGTCCTGGCATGGTTGTGGGGGAAATCCGGCTGGGCGCTATTGCCAGTTTCGTCACCACGGATAATCCTTATATCTTGGCCACTTACCGCCAACAGAACCTGAAATTCGTTGAACCGGGGCAAGAGGTTGAGGTGGCACTGGACCTTTATCCCGGTGAAGTCCTCACCGGCAAGGTCGAGGCGATCTGGTGGGCCACTCGTCAGGGGCAATACCTACCTTCGGGCCGCCTGCCCGGCTTTGAGCTGCCCAAGCTGCCGGGCCGCATTGCGGTGCAAATCTCGGTCGATATTCCTGATGGTCACACCTTCCCCGCAGGCGGCCACGCGGCGGTCGCGATCTATACCGGTCAGGGCAAAAGCTTTGAGTTCCTGCGACGCATCAACATTCGCCTATACTCATTTGCGAACTTCATTCGCCCGCTGGATATCTGAGGACATAGCGCATGAAACGAACCCGCCTGACCCGCCAGATGATGGGCACCGCGCTATGCGCCGCCCTTTTGGTCGGATGCGCACCGGTGGGGCCGGATTTTGTGCGCCCGAACTCTCCGGTCGTGAAGGAATGGATCGAGGTTAACAGCCCCAGTGTCGGCCCCAGCGGTTTGACCTCGCGCAGCGCGCCCGTGGTCAAATGGTGGGAGACATTCAATGACCCCACTCTCAACAGGTTGATCAACGAGGCCTATGCCCAAAACCTCGACCTGCAGGTTGCCGGGGCTCGCGTGTTGCAAGCCCGAGCGCAGTTGGGCATCGCATTTGGCGAGTTGTACCCGCAATCACAAGCCATCGGCGCCTCGATCGAGCGGCGCCAGGTCAGCGAAAACCTCGGCCCGATTGCCGATATTCGCGAGATCATCCCGCTGGACACCGAATTTTCAACATCGCAAGCCGGGTTTGACGCGCAGTGGGAACTGGACGTCTGGGGCCAGCAACGGCGCGGCGTGCAGGCGGCGCGGTCCAATCTTGCGTTGCAGGTGGCCAATTACGATGATGCGCTGGTGACGCTGACGGGCGATGTGGCCGCGCTCTATGTCAATATTCGCGCCCTGCAGGAGTCGTTGGCGGTCGCACGGGACAATATCCAGCTTCAACAGGAATCGGCCGACCTGACCCAGTTGCGCTTCAACAATGGCGTCACGACCGAATTGGACGTCCAGGAATCCACGGCCCTTTTGAACAACACCAAGGCGCTGGTGCCCGCGCTGGAAAGCGATCTGCAACAGACCAAGAATGCGCTGGCGGTTCTGCTGGGCACGACACCGTCGCGTATGACCAGTCTGTTGGGCAATTCCGGGCGTATACCCTCGGCCCGGTCAAACGTCGCCGTAGGTGTTCCGGCCGAACTGCTACGCCGCCGTCCCGATGTGCGCGCAGCGGAACTGGCCGCAGCCACACAATCGGCGCAGGTTGGGATCGCGATCGCAGACCTGTATCCGCAATTTATCCTGTCAGGCTCGATCGGCGTGCAGGCGTCCGGTGGGCGTGACCTGTTCACCTCGGCCAGCTCCACAGGACTGGCCAATGCGGGCGTGGTCTGGAACGTGCTGAACTATGGGCGGATCAAGAACAATGTCCGCGCGCAGGACGCCGCCTATCAAGCGTTGATCGCGAATTATCAGAACACCGTACTGACCGCCTATTCCGAGGTTGAAAGCGCCATGGTCGCTTATACCCAATCGCGCAAGCAGGTAGAGTTTTATGAAAACAGCGTCGCCGCCTCGCGCCGCGCGGCCGAGATTGCGGTCGACCAATACCGGGACGGCATCGTGGATTATTCCCGCATCCTGAACACGCAGACGGCATTGCTGAATTCGCAAGCCAATCTGATCGAGGCGCGCCAGCAGGTGTCCAGCAATCTGGTCGCCGTTTACAAAGGTCTGGGCGGCGGCTGGCAGATCCGGCAAACTCAGGAATTCCTGCCTGAAACGGTACTAGCTGAAATGGCCTATCGCACCGATTGGGGCGACCTGCTGGAACAAGACCCGACGCGCGCCAGCCTGAACTAAGGGCTATTTCGTCAGCCCTCGCAACCCGCCCGAGATCAGGATGTTCACTTCGTACAAGATGCGCGGAGCCGCCAGCCCACCGGGGCTGGCCAGATAATTCGGGCTCCATTCCGGGTCAAATTTCTGTTTGAAACTGCGCAACCCTTCGAAGTGATAGAATTGCTCACCATGTTCATAGACAAACCCACCGACGCGATTCCAGAATGCCGCCAGTTGCCGGTTCTCGATCCCTGAAAACGGTGCAGCGCCCAATGAGAACCACTGGAACCCCTGCTCGGCACCCCATGCCATCATCTCGGCAAATAGCGCGTCCATGACGAAGCTGGCGCTGTCAGGTTCATATCGCATCAGGTCCAGCGACAGCTCCGATTTATGGCCGCCCTGAAACAGGTTGGCGAAGGCCACGATCGGCCCGCCTTCGCTTTCACGCAGCACGGCGTGGTCAAAATAGGACAGATAGTCGTCATCGAACCCGCCAAGCGCGAACCCCTTCTCCTCTCCGGCCTTCTGGGCCAGCCAGTCATCCGAGATTTTCCGCAGCTCTGGCAGAATCGGCGCAAGGTCTTCCCTGCGAATGATCTCAAAGACATAGCCCTCACGCTCAGCTCGGTTTTTCGCCTGCCGGAACCGTTTGCGCGATTTACCATCCAGCGAGAAATCCTTGAGCGAGACGCGCGCGACCTCACCTATTTTCAGGATCGACAGGCCAAGGTCCAGAAAGGTCGGCAGGTATTTCGTGGACACACTGTAAAATGCGCACAGCTTGCCCTCGCGGTCGGCCATTTCGCGCAACTGCCAGATCAGTTGCTGTCCGGCTTTTTCATCGCCCACCGGCTCGCCCTTGGTTATCAGTGCGTTGCCGGTATCGGCATAGGCCAGAAACGCGCTGTCATCGGGGGCGATCAGGAACTGCTTGTCCCCGGTCAGGGAAATCTGCGCCTCGGTATCCTCGCTCTCCATCACCAACCGTTCAACAACTGCGGGGATCTCGGTGCGTTCCGGCACAGGAATTTCGCGTCCGAACAGAGAGGTCACGGCCACGACCCCAAGGATTAATGCCACCACAAGACTAGAGCGCAAAAACCGCGAGGCGTCGCCGTTCCACGCGAATTCCCACCATAGGGCATTCTGATATTCGACATGGGAATAGGCAAACAGACCGATCCAGAAAATCACGGCCAACAGGGCCATGACGCTGACCAGCCACGGAATATTCAAACGAAAAATCGACGCGCCGCTTACCCGATAAAAGGCATCGCGGAACATGGCCAGCACCCCAATCGTGGCCAACATGCTGATCGCTTCATGCGTATCCAACCCTTTCGCAATCGAGGCCCCAAAGCCGGCCACCATAAGCAACATCGCAACCACCCACGCGCGGTACAGCTTGCGGAACAGGCCGCGCGACACCAGCAAAAGCAATACGCCCACCGCGCTACCGACCAGATGCGATGCCTCAACAAATGACAGCGGCAGGACATCCCGCAAAACCCCAAGGTTCTCACTGCTGGCTGGCAGAGCACCAGACACCAGCAAAATGACACCTGCAACCGCAGCAACGCCGGCTGCGACCATTGGAACGATGGGTCGGATAACGCGATACACCCACGTGGCGGCACCTGTGATGTGGTGCCGGTAGCTCAGAGCCGAGGCGACCGCAATCGAGAGGCTGGCGATCACGAAGGGCAGAAACGTGTAAACCAGACGGTACAGCAGCAATGCGGCGATCACATCCGAACGACCCGAGGCCCCCAAACCCGCGATCATGGTGGCCTCAAACGCGCCGATACCGCCGGGAGCGTGGCTGACAATCCCGACTGCGATTGCCGCAATGAATATGGTGAAAAAATACGGAAAACCGACGCCCAGATCACTGGGCATCAACGTATAAAGCACCATCGACGCACCAAACAAATCCCCCAGCGCAGCAAGCGTCAGAAGACTGGCCAATTTGCCGTTGGGCAGGTTGAAGCCTACGCCCCCATAGGCCAGACGTCGCCCACCATTGGCAAGCCACAGGAACAGACCCAGCAATGCGGCAAGCATACACAGGCCGATCACCGTTTCGGTTGTGTCACTTATCGGAATAACCTTGGATATCCCATCAGGATGCAGTGTCAAAAGGATGCCCAGAAGAAGCACCATGCCTGACCAGAAGGCGATCCACGAGGTCGCGATGACCCCCGCAACCCTGCTCAGATCCAGACCCAAAGATGCATAAATCCGATACCGGATCGCGGTCCCTGTAATATAAGAGAACCCTAGGCAGTTCGACACTGCGTATCCGCAAGCCCCGGCCATTCCCGCCACTGGCAACGGCACTTCGCCATCCGCTACGCTTTGCACAGCAAACACGTCATAGAGCGACAGCGACAGGAAGCTGACCATCGTCCAGCACAGCGCAAAAAACATCAATTTCCAAGAAGTGTTAGCTACGTCCGACTGCACATCGGACCATTTTACGTGCGAAGACAACTCGTGCAGGACAGTCAAAGCCACCAGCATAACCAGAACGGGGACCAGGATTTTAATCCAGGGACGTTCCAGAAACCCGGCCACACGTTCAGCCAAACGAACAGCCCAGAGGTCGTGGCCGGTATCCTGATCGGTCATATCTGTTCTCTGCTCTTGAGGTTTTGGTTGCTTGCGTGCTGTAGCAGTTTTACACAAATTCGTTGAACCTCAAAGCACTACGGCTCTTACATCCGGCCCTTACGTGTGGACAAAAGCAGATTGGTTTCCGATCGGGTGATCCCCTCCATCCGGCGGATTTGAAACAGGACTTCGTCCAACTCGGCCAACGTATCTGTGCTGATCTCAGCTATGAGGTCCCAGCTACCGTTGGTTGAATGAACGGCGCGCACTTCGGGCATGGCTGAAATACGGGCCATCGTACGCTCGGTGCCGCGGCCCTCGATCTCAAGCATCATTAACCCGCGAACCGGACTTTGGGCCACATCCTGTCGGGTCAGGACTGTGAAACCCACGATCTCGCCCGATTGCTTGAGCCGCTGCAATCGACTGCGAACAGTCGTGCGTGTTACCCCAAGCGTTTCAGCAAGTTCAGACAAGGATGCGCGCGCATCGCGATGCAGTGCACTTAACAACCGATTGTCCAGTTCGTCCATATCAACTTCCCATTTCGAGATATCAAAGTTCTTTTTGAGCATTTTTATGACTTTTCGCAACCCACTATGACTGCGTAAATAAGCACATGAAAAACACAAATATCATACTGGTTGGCAGCCCCATGGATTCGGGAAAACGCCGGCAGGGCTGTCGGATGGGCCCCGACGCCTATCGGGTCGCAGGGTTGCAGACCGCTCTCAACAGTCTTGGGCATGCTGTACAGGATATTGGCGACGTCGTCCCCGACCAATTGGATGTGGCTGAACACTCGCACCTATTCGCGCTGCCTGAATGTATCGGTTGGACCCGTGCATTGAACCGGGCCGCTCAGGAGGCGGCGCAAAAGGGCATGCCGATATTCATGGGCGGAGATCACGCCCTGTCGATGGGGACCGTTTCTGGTATGGCCGAACACGCACAGAAGCTTGGCCGCCCCCTGTTTGTACTGTGGCTTGACGCACATAGCGATTTTCACA
The DNA here is from genome assembly GCF_059613525.1 of Ruegeria sp. SATB045. Classification (NCBI taxonomy): domain Bacteria; kingdom Pseudomonadati; phylum Pseudomonadota; class Alphaproteobacteria; order Rhodobacterales; family Roseobacteraceae; genus Ruegeria; species Ruegeria sp. SATB045. The sequence continues at coordinate 126,918 of NZ_JBXWSR010000019.1, forward strand.
CACCGCAGAGTACCGACAGTGGCAACCTGCATGGAACACCTGTTGCCTATTTCACCGGCCAATCGGGTTTTGAGGCTTTCCCACCGATCACTGCGACAGTCCCGACGGACCGAGTTGGCATGATTGGGCTGCGCTCGGTCGACCCTGCCGAACGGGCCCAGTTGGAAAAAGATCACGTCATGTTGGCAGACATGCGCAGCATCGACGAACACGGCATCAAAGCACCACTTATGGCCTTTCTCGAACGCGTTCGCGCAGCAAACGGGATGCTGCACGTGTCACTGGACGTCGACTTTCTGGACCCTTCCATCGCACCAGCTGTTGGAACGACCGTACCCGGTGGAGCGACCGAACGCGAAGCGCATCTGGTCATGGAGCTGCTGCACGAAAGCGGCCTTGTCTGTTCGCTTGATCTGGTCGAGCTCAACCCGTTTCTTGATGAGCGCGGCCGCACTGCAAAATTGATGGTCGATCTGGCCGCGTCCCTTCTGGGGCGGCGCATCTTCGACCGACCGACCCGGAGTTTCTGATGACCCAACCGTCCGATAAAGCCCTCGTTCCATTTGTATCTGTCGACAACATGATGCGACTGGTGCACCACATCGGCGTGAAACACATGATCACTCAGATCGCGGCGCAGATCGAAGCTGATTTCAAAAGGTGGGAAAGCTTCGACAAGACCCCGCGCATTCCCGCCCATTCTCCGCATGGGGTTATTGAGTTGATGCCCACCTCCGACGGCGAGGCTTATGGGTTCAAATACGTCAACGGCCATCCCAAAAACACATCTGAGGGCCTTCAGACCGTCACAGCATTTGGACTGCTGGCAGATGTCTACACCGGGTACCCTACCCTGCTGACGGAAATGACATTGCTGACAGCCTTGCGAACAGCGGCCACGTCGGCCCTTGTGGGTCGCTACCTTGCCCCCAAATCCGCCACAACGATGGCCATGATTGGAAACGGTGCGCAATCCGAGTTCCAATGCCTAGCCTTCAAGGCGATGTGCAACATCAACACCGTTCGCCTGTACGACACTGACGCCAACGCCACCGAAAAATGCGCCGCGAACCTCAAGAATTCAGGACTGACTGTTGTTCTCTGCAAAACGCCCGAGGATGCTATCGAAGGCGCGCAGATTATTACGACCTGCACAGCAGACAAGAAATACGCGACCATACTGACAGATAACATGGTTGGGCCCGGCGTTCACATAAACGCAATCGGAGGAGATTGCCCCGGAAAAACCGAACTCCACCGGGACATCCTTCTCCGCTCCGAGATTTTTGTCGAGTATCCTGAGCAGACAAGGGTTGAAGGCGAAATACAGGCCTTGGCCTCGGATCATCCCGTGACAGAGATGTGGCAGGTCATGACAGGCCAAGCCACAGGCCGTAAAGACGACCGGCAGATTACCCTGTTTGACAGTGTTGGCTTCGCAATCGAGGATTTCTCGGCGCTACGGTTTATCAAAACTGCCATCGAAGGCACGAATTTCTATGAACCGTTGGACATGTTGGCGGACCCGGACGACCCCAGAGATCTGTTCGGCATGTTGATGCGTGCCGGCTAAACCGGGGGCGCTGCCCCCGCTGCCCTGCGGGCGACTCCCCCGAGATATTTTTGGCCAGATGAAGCTAGGGATCCTATTTTCATCTGGCAGCAAATATCCCGAAGCGCGAGGCAGAGCCTCGCAAAGAGCTCTCTATCCCGCCAACGATGGTAAGTAGAGCACGATACCGGGAAACGCGACCAGAAGCGCGATAGTGACTGCGTCCGCGATAAAAAACGGTGTCACGCCCTTGAATACATCCTGAACGCTTAAATCTGGACGTACTCCGGCGACAACAAAACAGTTGAGACCAATGGGCGGCGTGATCAGACAGAACTCTGCCATTTTTACAACCAGTATCCCGAACCAGATCGCGCACATTGGACCAGACATACCAAAAGCGCTGTCAGCCGCGCTGACTGTCTCGCCCCCGTTCAAGGCCATCACCGCAGGGTAAACCACCGGCAAGGTCAACAGAAGCATCCCTATGGCGTCCATGAACATTCCCAAAACCGCATAGGCCAACAGGATGCAGATTAGGATCAGCATGGGCGACATCTCAAGCGATGTGATCCAATGCGAGAATGCGCCGGGCAGATCAGCGAAACCGAGGAACCGCACGTAGATCAAAACCCCCCAGATGATCGAGAAGATCATCGCCGTCAGTTTGGCTGTTTCCAGCAGAGCGGATTTCAGTTCAGTCCAACGCATTCCGTGAAACAGGGCAAAACAGAAGACGATGAAGGCTCCGATAGCGCCGCCTTCGGTGGGGGTGCCCCAAGCCTTATCTCCGAACGGGTTGTAGACGAAGCAGATGATGATGAGGATCACGGCGACGATGGGGAACGCGCCGGGCAAAGCGGCAAAGCGCTGTTTCCAGGTGAACCCGGTTACGGGCGGACCGACAGATTTGAAAACAACCGCGATACCCACAATCAACAGGCCGTATATGACTGCCGAGAATGCGCCCGGAATGAAACCCGCCAACAGCAATTTCCCCACATCCTGTTCGACGATGATCGCGTAGATCACCAGAATCGCAGAGGGCGGGATCAGCGAGGCCAGCGTTCCGCCAGCAGCGACGACGCCTGCCGCGAATTGCTTGTTGTAGCCGACCTTCAGCATCTCGGGGATGGCGATGCGCGCAAACACGGCAGAAGTGGCGACCGAAGCGCCCGACACTGCCGCAAAGCCAGCCGTGGCGAAGACGGTGGACACCGCCAACCCGCCCGGCACCCACGCGACCCAGCGCTTGGCAGCTTCGAACAGCGCGCGGGTCAGGCCTGCGTAATAAGCCAGATATCCGATCAAGATAAAGGTCGGAATCAGGCTGAGCGTATGGGCTGCAACCTTGGAATGCGGCACCTGCCCCGCCGTTTTGACCGCCACGGTCAGTGCTTTGCCAAAGCGGTCGGGGTCATAGCCGAACTTGGCCCAGAAAATCCAAACCAACCCAACCAGACCTGCCAAACCTGCTGCAAAGGCCACGCGCATTCCAGTGACGACCAGAACCAGAAGGCCGCCTGTGACCCACAGGCCGATATCAATCGTGTCCATCTAGTCCTGCCCTTCGAATTGCTCGGCCTCGGCAGCCGCCTGGGCGGCGACATCCTGTATCAGAGGTACAGCTACGGGGTTTTCCAGCCCCAATACAAAAGCGCGACCATAGCCCCAGATTTGTAGGATCAGCCGCAGACACAGGACCGAAAACGCAACCGGAGCCAACAGTTTCGCAGGCCACAGCGGGATACCAATGTCGATTGAGCTGTCGCGGCTCCACAACGGTGCGCCGAAATCGAATGAGCGGTCGAAATGGGACCAGCTGCCCCAAACCAGCGCCAGCATAAGCACAAGGATCAACACGACCGAGATCAGCTCGAACAGCCACAGCGCACGCCCGTGCAGGCGTGAGATGACGATATCCATTCGGATGTGACCTCCATCCCGTTGGACAAAGGAAATGCCAAGGAACGCGATCAGCGGCATGGCTTGTTCGATCCAATCCACATAGCCCGGCAAAGGCGCGTTTAACGCATTGCGCCCACTGACGGATACCACCGCCAGAACCATCAGCCCAAAGACAGCAATCCCGCTGATGAGCGCTAGGAACTTCTCCAATCGCAATAGATGATGATCCAGACGGCTGAGACGGCTGCCGTCTTCAAGCACCGTGGCCTGTCCTGCCATGCCGGTGATCCCCTGTTGTCTTTATAGGTGTCCGGGCGCCGAACAGGCACCCGGACTTAGTGATCAGTTACCGCCGCGCTGTTGCTTCAGCGTTGCCTGAACCAGATCATAGAGGTCTTGCGCAGGCAGACCCTGTGCTGACATATCCGCAATCCACTGCTCGCGGATCGGATCCGCGGCTTTTGTGCGGAACTCCTCGATTACGGCATCGTCGATTTCAACTTTGGCGACGCCTTTCTCGGACAGGACGCTGTCCCATTGCTCCAGTAGGCCGCCATAGTTGGCGAGGTAATGGTCAATCGCCTCATCAATCGAGCTGTTCAGCGCCTCGCGGTGCTCGGCAGGCAGCGCTTCATAAGCGTCGATATTCACCACGACCGGGCAGTTCACCGTGCCGGGATTGAGGTTCGCGGTCCACCAATCCGCCTCGTTGATGGTGCCGAACGACAGATGAGCGTGCTGGGCGAAAGCCACAGTATCCACAACACCCGATTCCATCGCATTGAACGCCTCAGTCGCAGGAACCGAGGTCGGGACACCCCCAACCGCTTCAAACGCCTGCCCCAGACCGCCGGTGGCGCGCACACGCATACCGTCAAAATCGGCCAGCTCGTCGCGCGGGTCACCTGTGCCGACAAGATTATACTGTGGCATGGGTGAGGTCATGATGATACGCGCATTCCACTGTGCCATCTCATCTTTCACCGCCGGGTGATCGTAAACCGCGTGGCTAACGGCAACCTCTTCTTCAAGGTTGCTTACACCCAGAAATGGGAGTTCGAGCACAGTGATGGCGCGGTTTTTGTCCCGGTGATAGCCCGCGCAGAACTGCGCCATCTCGAACGCGCCGATTTCAATGCCGTCCAGATTCTCTCGCGGCTTGGACAAGCCCCCGTAACTTACATTGATGGTGAATTCACCGCCGGTTTTTTCACTGACCAGCTCGGCCAGCTTTTCAACGTGCTCGGTAAAGGCGCGGCGTTTACCCCAGACCGAGGCGCTCCATTCGGTTGCCGCGGCCTCGGATACGAAGGCAACGGTCAGGGCGGCGACAGCGGCACCGCTCAGCATCTTTTTCATTATGATCTCTCCCTTATCTGCGCCCCTTGTCGAAGCGCTTGATGTCAAAGCTAGCGCCAACATCTGAGTGTGCCAACCCCCGGAAGATTTCACGGAACCAAGATCATCAGATCAAGTGACCGCTAACACGCTAAAGATGAATTTCCGATGCAATTTTTGGGCCCAACCAACGCAAACACGAGGATGGAAATCCGTTACAATTATCATTTTGTTATTAATAGATTATTATCAACATGATCCAAAAATGTTTTCATCTCAACGGCATTTAGAGAAATTTTTTTACAAACTAATCCATAGTTTCCGGTAATTTATTCCCTTGTTTTCTGTTCTCCGTATTATTCGGTATGGGGAGGAAGCGGGTCGACATTGTCAGTTTAGCAGGCAAAATTCGGCCCCACGAAATTTAGTCCAGAGGGAGGAGCCTCAGAATGACAACCGCTGCCCAGGCAGATGCCAAAACCTATCCGCCATCAGCAGACACTGTTGCCCGTGCACATGTCGATGCCGACAAATACAACGAGATGTATGCAGCCTCCGTCAACGATCCTGTTGCCTTCTGGGACGAACAGGGCAAGCGTATCGACTGGATCAAACCCTATACCCAAGTCAAGGACGTCAGCTTCGATTTCGGCTCGGTCGGTATTAACTGGTACGCCGACGGTACTCTGAATGTTTCGTCCAACTGTCTGGATCGCCATCTGAAAACCCGTGGAGATCAAACCGCGATCATCTGGGAGCCAGATGATCCAACTGATCCCGCTCAGCACATTACATATGCCGAGCTGCACCGTCGCACCTGCCGAATGGCCAACATCCTGGAATCAATGGGTGTGCGCAAAGGTGATCGAGTTGTCATCTACCTCCCGATGATCCCCGAGGCTGCTTACGCAATGCTGGCCTGTGCCCGTATCGGCGCAATTCATTCGATCGTGTTTGCCGGCTTCTCGCCCGATGCGCTGGCGGCACGGGTCAATGGCTGTGACGCCAAGGTCATCATCACAGCGGACGAAGCCCCGCGTGGCGGCCGCAAGACCCCGCTGAAATCCAACGCAGATGCGGCGCTGCTGCATTGTAAGGACACGGTGAAATGCCTCGTCGTCAAGCGGACTAACGGTCAAACCACATGGATCAACGGTCGCGACTACGACTACAACGAAATGGCGCTGGAGGCCGACGACTATTGCGCCCCCACCGAGATGAATGCCGAAGACCCGCTGTTCATTCTTTACACCTCTGGCTCGACCGGCCAGCCCAAAGGCGTCGTTCACACGACCGGCGGTTATCTGGTCTACGCCGCGCTGACCCATGAGGTAACATTCGACTATCACGAGGGTGATGTTTACTGGTGTACTGCGGACGTCGGCTGGGTCACAGGCCACAGCTACATCGTTTACGGTCCGCTGGCCAATGGCGCTACAACGCTGATGTTTGAAGGCGTCCCAACATACCCCGATGCAGGCCGTTTCTGGGAGGTTTGCGCGAAGCACAAGGTCAACCAATTCTATACAGCCCCCACCGCGATCCGCGCGCTGATGGGTCAGGGCAACGAGTTTGTCGAGAAGCACGACCTGAGCGACCTGCGCCTTCTGGGCACTGTCGGCGAACCGATCAACCCAGAAGCCTGGAACTGGTATAATGAGGTGATCGGCAAGGGCAAATGCCCTATCGTGGACACTTGGTGGCAAACCGAAACCGGCGGTCATCTGATGACCCCCCTGCCCGGTGCGCACGCTATGAAGCCCGGCGCGGCAATGAAGCCGTTCTTTGGCATTCAGCCAGTGGTTCTGGACCCGCAATCGGGTGTGGAAATCAGCGGCAACGGGGTCGAAGGCGTGCTGTGCATCAAGGATAGCTGGCCCGGTCAGATGCGTACCGTTTGGGGTGATCATGAGCGGTTCGAAAAGACCTATTTCTCGGATTACAAAGGCTACTATTTCACAGGTGATGGGTGCCGTCGGGATGAAGATGGCGACTACTGGATTACTGGCCGCGTAGATGATGTGATCAACGTATCCGGGCACCGCATGGGAACCGCCGAGGTCGAAAGCGCGCTTGTCGCCCACGCCGCTGTGGCCGAAGCCGCCGTGGTGGGATATCCGCATGAAATCAAAGGACAAGGCATCTATTGTTATGTCACCTTGATGAATGATCGCACCCCCTCGGATGAGCTGCTGAAAGAACTGCGCACCTGGGTGCGGACCGAGATTGGACCGATTGCCTCGCCGGATGTGATCCAGTGGGCACCGGGCTTGCCGAAAACGCGCTCGGGCAAGATCATGCGCCGCATCCTGCGCAAAATCGCCGAGGATGACTTTGGCGCGCTAGGGGACACTTCGACGCTTGCCGATCCGTCGGTGGTCGAAGACCTGATTGAAAACCGCGCGAACAAGTGAGGATGTGATGGACGCTGCCACGATCACCACACCCGTCGTCCTGATCCTTCTCGGCCCTCCGGGTGCCGGGAAGGGTACACAGGCTCGTATGCTTGAACAGAAGTTCGGGTTGGTTCAACTCAGCACCGGAGACTTGCTGCGTGCCGCCGTCGCGGCCGGGACTGAAGCAGGTTTGGCCGCCAAAGCCGTGATGGAGGCCGGAGATCTGGTCAGCGACGATATTGTCATCGCGATCCTGCGCGATCGACTGGCCGAGCCGGACTGCGCGAAAGGAATCATCCTTGACGGCTTTCCCCGCACCACGGTTCAGGCACAGGCGCTGGACACTTTGTTGGCCGAATCTGGGCAAAAGATCAATTCGGCCATCAGCCTCGAGGTAGAAGACGCTGAAATGGTGATCCGGATTTCGGGTCGCTACACCTGCGGCATGTGCGGTGAAGGCTACCACGACACGTTCAAGCTGCCCGCGGTTGAAGGAAAATGCGACAAATGCGGCAGCTCAGAGTTCAAACGGCGCGCAGATGATAACGCTGAAACTGTTGCGTCCCGGCTGACGGCCTATCACGCGCAGACGGCACCGCTGATTGACTACTATCAGGCCCAGGGAGTGCTGAAGGGTATCGACGCAATGGGCCAGATAGATGACATCTCAATCGACCTGCAAGGGTATGTGCAAGAGGTCATGACTTAAAGGGTGGATCAAAGCGCAGGGCTTTAATCCTAAATCAGAATACTTCGAAGGAACTGCCTTGGCAGAACCGAGAAGTTTTACCTGACGTCACGGGGCGTTGGGCACAATCGCAAAGCGACCTGACGCGCATGAGGAGTTGTGTGCCAGGCCGTACGGCGAAAAAGCGAAGGAGGAACCCGCAATGGCGGATCAATCATCAAACTCCGCGCAGGCTGCCGAGTCCGACAAGGGCTATTGGCAGGCCAACCTGCGCCTAATTTACATCAGCCTTGTGATCTGGGCGCTGGTGTCGTTTGGATTCGGCATTCTGCTGCGTCCGCTGCTGTCGGGTATTTCCGTGGGCGGTACAGATCTGGGCTTTTGGTTCGCACAGCAGGGTTCGATCCTGGTCTTTCTGGTGCTGATCTTCAACTACGCCTGGCGCATGAACAAGCTGGACGCTGAATACGGCGTGGACGAGGAGTAACAGCATGGACCAGTTTACCATCAACCTGCTGTTTGTCGGCGCGTCTTTTGCGCTGTACATCGGCATCGCGATCTGGGCCCGGGCGGGTTCCACATCGGAATTCTACGCCGCCGGTCGCGGCGTTCACCCGGTCACCAACGGTATGGCGACAGCAGCGGACTGGATGTCAGCGGCCTCGTTCATCTCGATGGCAGGCCTGATTGCCTTCACCGGCTATGACAACTCGACCTTCCTGATGGGGTGGACCGGTGGCTACGTGCTGCTGGCTCTGCTGCTTGCGCCGTACCTGCGTAAGTTCGGCAAATACACTGTCTCGGAATTCATCGGCGACCGTTTTTACAGCCAGACCGCACGTGTCGTTGCCGTGATCTGTCTGATCGTTGCATCGGTGACCTACGTGATCGGTCAGATGACCGGCGTTGGCGTGGCCTTTGGTCGTTTCCTTGAGGTGTCGAACACATCCGGTCTGCTGATCGGTGCCTGTGTGGTGTTTGCATACGCGGTGTTTGGTGGGATGAAGGGTGTGACCTACACTCAGGTTGCTCAGTACTGCGTGCTGATCACCGCCTACACCATCCCGGCCATCTTCATCTCGCTGCAGCTGACCGGCACCCCTGTTCCGGCGCTGGGATTGTTTGGTGACACCGCAAGCGGTGAGCCTCTGCTGACCAAGCTGGATGCCATCGTGACCGAGCTGGGCTTTAACGAATATACAGCCCACCACTCGAACACGCTGAACATGGTTCTGTTCACCCTGTCGCTGATGATCGGTACTGCGGGTCTGCCGCACGTCATCATGCGCTTCTTCACCGTTCCCAAAGTGTCTGACGCCCGCTGGTCCGCTGGCTGGACGCTGGTGTTCATCGCACTGCTGTACCTGACCGCCCCTGCGGTTGGCGCAATGGCTCGTCTGAACATCACCGACATGATGTGGCCTAATGGTGGCATCGAGGGCGGCGCTGTTTCTGTCGAAGCAATCGACACCGACCCGCGTTACGACTGGATGGCCACGTGGCAGAAAACCGGTCTGCTGGACTGGGAAGACAAGAACGGTGACGGTAAAATCCAGTACTATAACGACGCAAACGCCGACTTGCAGGCAATTGCCGAGGAAAAAGGCTGGGTTGGAAACGAGCTGACCAAGTTCAACCGTGACATCCTGGTTCTGGCCAACCCCGAAATTGCCAACCTGCCGGGTTGGGTGATCGGTCTGGTCGCGGCTGGTGGTCTTGCGGCCGCGCTGTCGACCGCTGCGGGCTTGTTGCTGGCGATCTCGTCGGCAGTGTCCCACGACCTGATCAAGGGCGCGATCAACCCGCAGATCTCGGAAAAAGGCGAGCTTTTGTCGGCGCGTATTGCAATGGCTGTAGCCATCGCTGTAGCAACGTGGCTGGGCCTGAATCCTCCGGGCTTCGCGGCGCAGACGGTGGCCTTGGCCTTCGGCCTGGCGGCAGCCTCGATCTTCCCGGCGCTGATGATGGGTATCTTCTCGACCCGCATCAACAACACCGGTGCGGTCGCGGGTATGCTGGCTGGTCTGGTTGTAACACTGATCTACATCTTCCTGCACAAGGGCTGGCTGTTCATTCCGGGCACCAACTCTTTCTCTGATGCTGATCCGCTGCTGGGTCCGATCAAGTCGACCTCGTTCGGGGCGATCGGTGCCATGGTCAACTTTGCCGTCGCCTACTTCGTGGCCGGTGCGACCAAGGAAACTCCGCAGGAGATCAAAGATCTGGTCGAAAGCGTCCGCATTCCCCGTGGCGCGGGTGCAGCTCAGAATAAATGAGCATGATGCGGCCCAAAGCCTACTTGCCAAAGGCCGCGTCTTTCGACTGACTACTCCCGCCCGGCACTCCACCGGGCGGGATTTTTAAACCGGAAACCGAGGAGTATTCCATGCCCCTGTCCCATGATGAGATCACCCGGTTTCTGAAATCCGTACACCCTTATGACGCCCTGCCAGCGAATGTCTTGGATGCCATCGCACACCAGATCGAGGTGTGGGAGGTCGAAGAGGACTTCACGGTCTACAAATTGGGTCATTCTTTACCCGGTGTTTTTGTGATCTATGAGGGACAGATTGAGATCAAAGACCGGAACGATGTCGTCGTTTCGCATCTTGGTCTACGAAACTCATTCGGTGAACGCGGGCTTTTGAAGGATGGCAAGGCAATCACCAAGGCACGCGCCGACGCCTCATCGGTGCTGTTGCTTTTGCCTCCGGATCTGGTGCGCGAATTGATCGCCGGACATGAAGTCGTCGCAAAGTTCTTCAACCGCAGCCGCACCACACGCGCGGGACCACAGAGTCTGGCCACCAGTTCGATCGACGTTCTGATGGCGCGCAACCCAGCCACCTGCCCGCCTGATACACCGGTCCGCGAAGCCGCGCAGCTGATGCGTGACAAGCATATCTCATCGCTGTGCGTAACGGATCAGGAAACTCTTCTTGGCATCGCGACCCTGCGCGACGTGTCCGGCAAGTTTGTCGCGGACGAAATGCCAGCGGACACGCCCGTTGCCGCGATCATGACCGCTAACCCGATTACCCTGTCACCTTCCGATATCGGCTCGGATGTTCTGCATATCATGATGGAACGGGGGATTGGCCATGTTCCAATCTCCGAAGGTGGGCGGTTAGTCGGTATCGTTACTCAAACCGACCTGACCCATTATCAGGCCGTCAATTCGGCCGAACTTGTGCGCCAGATTGCAGCCGCGCAGACAGCTCAACAAATGGCGACTGTGACCGATGAAATTCCTCAGCTTCTGGTACAGCTTGTTGCCGCTGGAAACCGGCACGAGATCGTCACGCGCCTGATCACGGATATCGCTGACACAGCCACCCGTCGACTGTTAGCCTTGGCCGAAGCCAAGCTTGGCCCGCCCCCCGTACCCTATCTGTGGCTGGCTTGCGGATCGCAAGGGCGGCAGGAACAGACTGGTGTCTCTGATCAGGACAATTGCTTGATGCTGGATGACAGCGTGACCGACGGTGACATGCCCTATTTTCATGCGATGGCACAGTTTGTATCGGACGGGCTGGACACATGCGGGTACTTCTATTGCCCCGGCGACATGATGGCGACAAACCCGCGCTGGTGCCAACCGGTACACGTGTGGCGCGACTATTTCAAAGGTTGGATCGCCAAGCCGAACCCCGAAGCACAAATGCTGGCATCCGTCATGTTTGACTTACGCCCGATCGGTGGCGCATTCGAGCTGTTCGACAAGCTGCAAGCCGATACGCTGGCTGCAGCCCGGGCGAATTCGATCTTTGTGGCGCACATGATTTCAAACTCGTTGAAACATACGCCTCCGCTTGGTTTGTTACGGGGATTTGCGACGATCCGGTCAGGTGAACACCGCAATACACTGGATTTAAAGCACAACGGTGTCGTTCCCGTCGTCGATCTGGCCCGGATTTACAGTTTGCAGGGCGAGCTTCCCGAGGCGAACACGCGCGCGCGTTTACGGGCGGCTGGAGCGGCTGGTATCCTAAGCGAGTCCGGAGCGCGGGACCTGCTGGATGCATACGATCTGATTGCTGAAACCCGTCTGGAACACCAGGTGCGGCTTGTAAAAAGTGGCGAAAAGCCGGACAACTTCATGCCACCCACGGCCCTGTCCGATTTCGAACGCAGCCATCTTCGGGACGCGTTCGTCGTGATCAAGACGATGCAATCGGCGGCGGGCCACGGAAAAGGTATGCTGGGTTGAACCGGCCGAAATTGGGAGAAACGCAATGTTCCTGGAACTGATCGCCACACTCTTCGCAGGCGTTGCATTTGCAGGCGTCGTGATGCTGGTGAACAAGATGACGGGCGGTCGCTTGCCAAGGTGGGCTGCCCCTGTTGCAGCCGGTTTGGGGATGATCGGAATGACCATTTCCAGCGAATATTCCTGGTATGACCGCACCAAAGATACGCTGCCTGAAGGCATGGCGATTATTCAAGAAATCGAAAGTCGCGCTTTTTATCGCCCCTGGACCTATGCGGTCCCCTTTGTTGAACGTTTTGCCGCGATTGACACAGCCTCGGTTCGGACCAACGAACAGGTGCCCGAGCAACGGTTGGTAGACCTTTACTTTTTTGGGCGCTGGTCCCCGGTTTCCAAGCTGCCGATCGCTGTGGATTGCGCACAAAACCAGCGCGCCAATCTGGCGGACGGGGCCGAATTCGGATCCGAAGGTCAGCTGCTGAACGCCGACTGGATCAACGCAGAAACCAACGACCCCATCATCGAGGCCACCTGCGGAGTGTAACATGCTGACCCGGTTAAGCCTGCGCTTACGCATCTTCCTGTTTTTTTGCCTGCTGGCTGTAGGCGGGTTAGCTGTCAGTTCTCTCGCCTTGTGGATCAGTTATCGGCGCGTTGCAGATCCTGAATTGGTCAACGCCTTCATCTTTGCTGAAATCCTTATGGCTTTTGGCTTTGTGGCGCTGATAGTCGCCGTTTGGTTGCTGTTTGATGACAACGTCGCCAAGCCGATCGAGCGTCTTTCGGCTGAGCTGCGCGCGCGCGCACACGCAGGCGTCAACCGGGAAATGGATGTTCAGGCCGCGCGTTACCTGGGTGATCTGGCCCCTGCTGCGGCTGGTCTGGCCGACCAGCTGTCAGAGAAGACTATGAGCGTAGCCGAAGCCGTCGCTGCTGAAACCGCCCATCTTGCTGCCGAAAAGCAGAGGCTGACAGCCTTGCTGACCGACATTCCGGTGGCCATGCTGCTGGCCAGCCCGACGCATAAGATCGTGCTCTATGATGGTCAGGCGGCCGAAGTTCTGGCGCAGATTTCACATCCCCGCCTGAATGCGTCGATGTCCGAGTATTTTCAGATGGGTCCCTTGGAACAAGCCTTTGCCAAACTTACCAAAACAGGGCTTGAGGTCGGTTGCACTCTTACAAGTATCGACGGCACACAAAACTATATGACGCGTATGAAACCCTTGGGCGACGCACCAGGTTACATGCTGATTTTTGACGACAGTGCCACAAACATCGCGCCCGAGGCCGCGCGGCCGCTGGTCTATGACTTTGCCCTATTGAACTCGGCTGCCAATAAGGAACTGCGTACACTTGACCTGCGCGAGCTTTGCTTTGTTGTGTTCGATACCGAAACTACGGGGCTGCTGCCACACAAGGACGAAATTGTGCAGATCGGAGCAGTGCGTGTCGTAAATGGCCGGATCATTGAAGGCGAACGGCTGGATGTATTGGTCAACCCCGGTATGCCAATCCCTGCTGCCTCGACCAAGGTTCACAAAATCACAGACAATATGGTCTCGGGCGCGCCTGGAATCGCCGAGGCTGGCAAGGTCTTTCATCAATTTGCGCAGGACGCGGTGATCGTGGCCCATAATGCGCCATTCGACATGGCTTTTCTGCGCCGTCATGCGAACCGGATGGGCGTTGAATGGAACCACCCCATTCTGGATACTGTCCTGCTGTCCGCCGTTCTGTTCGGCGCCAGTGACACACACACACTGGACGCCGTGTGTGACAGGCTCGACATCACTATCCCGCCAGAGTTGCGCCATACGGCGCTGGGGGATGCGGTCGCAACGGCCGAGGCGCTGGTTCGTATGTTACCGATGCTTGAGGCGCGTGGCATGACCAACTTTGGCGCGGTGATCGAGGCGACCCGTCAGCACGGACGCTTACTGGAAGATCTGAACTAGGCTGGAAAAATACAGTTTCAAGCGCAGCTTTTCGTGGACAATTTCACTGGGCCGTGGCACCTGAGGCGCGGCCACTTAATGAGCGCGTGATGACCGAGACCACTTTCACCCCATCCCCCGACCAAAGCATCGCTTTCCGCGAAGCGTTGGGCTGTTTCGGAACAGGGGTCACCGTTGTGACAACGCATACCGAAATGGGGCCGCGGGCGATCACGGTGAATTCGTTTTCGTCGGTCTCGCTGGACCCACCTCTGGTTCTTTGGTGCCTTGCAAAGGACTCAAACCGGTTCGGCGCGTTCCATAACTGCCAGCATTATTCGATCCATGTCATGGCCGAAGATCAGCAGGATCAAGCACTGAAGTTTGCCGAAAATGGCGAAGACTTCTCGCACGCAGATTGGATAGCTGACCATGCCAAGCGTCCGCACCTGTCTGATTGCCTTGCTCGGTTTGATTGCACGCTAAACGCCCAACACGATGCCGGAGATCACCTTATCCTGATTGGCCAGGTCGAAAAGGTGATGTACCGCACAGGCAAGGGGTTGATTTTCAAGCGTGGACAATTTGGGGGATTTGCCGATCTAATATAGATCAATAAGCCCAAATTACATTGCTATATCTGAATAATATAGCAATGTAGTGCGATGATCGGCACCAGGAATAAAATAGTCTTCGTCCACATACCCAAAACCGGCGGAAGCTCGGTCGCATGGGCGTTACGTAAGGAATTTGATCGGCCGAATCCGTTGCAGCGGATGTTAAAAAGCTTGGACGGTCGAACGATAAACAGGGGCATCTACCAAAAGTCGCGGTTCCAGCCGCTTCCAGATCATGCCAAGGCGATAGACTATCTGGAACGCTTGGGCCCAGTGTATTGGACAATGCGCTCGGTTGCATTCGTTCGTAATCCATTCGACTTGTTGATTTCACTTTATAGCTACATCCAACAAACCGAAATTCATCATGACCACCAGGCGGTCAAAGGTATTTCTTTTGAAGAGTTTATATTGACGCGCTGCGGAGGCGAGCTTTCACCTTACAGACAAACAAGTTTTCTGTTGGACGAACAGAACCGATGTCTTGTCAGCTATGTTGGCCGAATGGAAAACCTAGGCACCAACTTCCAGAGTTTTTGTGCGAAAGTCGACATCCAAGCCAGTTTAAGCCACCAAAACAAGTCCAATAGATCAAGGGTAGTTGCGGATCACTACAACTCCGAGATGATAGATATTGTCGTCGAAACGTTCCGCGCGGATTTCAACTTACTAGGCTACAGCACTGATCCGAATAACCAATCCATAGACCAGATGGAGTTGCTGAAGCACCCTAAGCTGAAACCAATTTAGTCACTCGTCCAGCGACCCATGCACGGCCAGTGCCTCAAGTTGGGTTTCCTGCGGGGTGATGATGCGGAAAGCCTCATGCAAACCCGTCTCGGATAGTTCACGCGCGACGGTCAGCAGGGTGTTGGGCGCATGTTCTTCGCATAGCTCGGACATATGAGTGATTTCGGCTTGCGCGACGCCCATCGCCGCCTCAACCGAAGGCGCGCCGTAGATTTGTACGAAATGCTCGGCCAGGTTCTGCGCAATCTGGTCGATCTCGGCTGGTTCCACTTGCGTCACTGCCACGAATGTCACCCGGCCAAAGGTCTCGACACCCAGCCATCCGTTCGCGAAAGCCTGCCGGGCCTTGCCCTCAAGATCGCCCTCGCCCCAGTTCGAAAACTCGAACCCGCCAGAGATGCACCACTCGCCCGTGCGGGCCGGGGAATGAAATACGTTCATGTCGCTTTCGTCGAAATGGATCGCGCGGGCCAGTTTCATCTTTAGTTCTCCAGTAGATCCGTCAAGGGGCGCAGGGTTGTTTCGGCACCGTCGCGGATCAGCATTCCGAACCGCTCGTCGGCGCCCAGAAAGACACCTGTGTCATAGGGTTCGCCCACCCCGCGTAGCAGCCCCATCCATTCGGCATGAAGCGGCGCATTTCCGTCCTCTTGCCAGCGGTTGAGCCATGTCAGCATATGCCTCGACCAGCTTTCAACCAGTTGAGTCGGCGACACCTCAGCACAGCCCTCATCATAAAGCGCTGTAATATCTGGGTTTTCGCCGGGCGCATCGCTGATTTGCAGCAGTGCCAGTTCCCAGCCGACGATCAGCCAATCGGGCTCTTCCTCGGGCGCGGTGCTTGAGGCCGTGACCTGAAACATCCCACATTTAGCCCCGTTCACACAGATCGGGCCGTCCCAGTCCAGATGGACCGCCACTTCGGGCGGGGCCAGCGCGCCCAGTGCGTTCTGAAACCCCACGGCACAGAGCGGCAACATCGCCATCGCGTCCTGCAGCGGAACTTCGGGTGCAAAGACGATAGCCACGCGTAAGCGGTCAGCCTGAATGTTGTAAACCACGGTGCCCGCATCGCATCCCAGCGCGGCCATGGCTTGCGCGCGCTGAAACGGATCTTGTCCCCCCTGCACCGGGTGACCGACCAACAGAGGGGGAAAAACCGGCTCGCTCATGCGTTGCCCTTGGCGATCAAGTCGCGGGCGATTTTGCGGAACGCGTCGGCCTGCGGGCTGTCGGGTTTGCTGACCACGATGGGCGCACCCCCATCAGCGGCCACGCGAATGTCCAGATGCAACGGGATTTCCCCCAGCAGCGGTACACCCAGCGATTCAGCCTCGGATTTCACGCCACCATGGCCGAACACATGTTCCTCATGCCCGCAATTCGAACAGATATGGGTGGACATGTTCTCGATCATGCCGGCGATGGGCGTTTTCAACTGGTTGAACATGTCGATCCCCTTGCGGGCATCGATCAGGGCTACGTCCTGCGGGGTCGACACAACAATCGCGCCATCCACCTGGAACTTTTGGCTCAGCGTCAGTTGCACGTCACCGGTGCCGGGCGGCAGGTCTACGATCAGCACATCCAGCGCGCCCCATTGCACCTGGTTCATCATCTGCTGCAACGCGCCCATCAGCATCGGGCCTCGCCAGACAACCGCTTGCCCTTCGTTGGTCATCAGCCCCATCGACATCATGGTGACGCCGTGATTGCGCAGCGGCAGGATCGTTTTGCCATCCGGGCTGGCCGGACGCCCTGAGACACCCAGCATCCGGGGCTGCGACGGACCATAGACATCCGCATCCAACAGACCCACGCGCCGCCCCTCGGCGGCCAGCGCACAGGCGAGGTTCGCGGAAACGGTCGATTTACCGACACCCCCCTTGCCCGAGGCCACGGCGATGATGCGATCCACACCCGCCACCGGCTGTGGCCCGGTTTGCGAGGGTTTGGGTTTCGGCTTCAGATCCGGCGGTGCCTTGTCGGAATGCGCCGTCAGCATGGCCGAGACCTTGGACACACCATCCACCATCTGCGCGGCCTGCTCGGCCGCTGCGCGCACGGGTTCCATCTTGTCGGCGTTCTTAGGGTCGATCTCCATCACGAAGCGTACGGTGTCACCTTCGACATTCAGGGCACGCACGATCCCGGCGCTGACAATGTCTTGTCCGGACATGGGATCGGTGATTTTTTTCAGGTTCGCCAGAACTGCGTCACGAACACTCATGCCTTTTCTCCGTGTGTCGACCCAACCAAGTGGTTGATTTTCATTGCATGTGTCTCCGTCTCATTCAGTTTATTTGACGCAATCGGGGCGCTGCCGTTAGGCTGACCCCATGCGCGTTATCCTTTTGTGCCTGAGCCTGACGCTCTCCGCCACCCCCTCTTGGTCGCAAGAGGCGCTGGGACTGGCTGCCCCGCCCGAGGTTGCCGACTCTGGTCTGTTGCAACATATTCTTCCGCGCTTCTCGCTCAAGACCGGGATACGCGTTATTGCGGATGATACCGGCGTTTTGGTGTTGGAAAGCGGCCCACCGGGTGATCCGGTCTTTGCCCGCGACGGTGTGATCTATCACCTCAGGATCGGCGAGGATGCCAAACACGAACGTTTCCGCGACTGGCTGCTGTCCGATATCGGCAAGCGCACGGTTGAAGGGTTTGCTCCGGAAACCGGCGCGCCCTTCTCGGCCGAGTTCGAAGTTGCCGCGGTGCAGGAAGAGGTGGTTGTTGATGGCGACGCCGCATGGGGAGAAGAGCTGTCGATGACTCATTGCGGGCGGTGCCACGTGATCGGCCCGCAAAACCGCATGAATGGGCTGGGCTCGACGCCATCCTTTGCCGTCCTGCGCGCCATGCCCGACTGGTCGGAACGGTTCGAGGCGTTCTTTGCCCTTAACCCACACCCCGCCTTTACCCAGATCGACGGGCTGACGTTGCCTTTTGACCCCGAACGCCCCTCGCCCATCCACCCCGTCCAGATGACGCTGGACGAGTTGGAGGCGATACTGGCCTTTGTTTCGGTCATCAAAGCCGCGGATCTGGGCGCACCGTTGCAGCTTCAGTGATCCTTGCGCTTTGAGAAATAATCCTCGGTCGTAACAACCTTGGGACGCGGCGCAGACTGGAACGGGTTGTCCTGTTGCTGGAACTGTGCGTTCACACGGCAGTTGTCGCACATCTGGATCATCCGCGCCTTGTCCGAGGTGGCAAACATCGGATGTGTGCCCGACAGCTTCTCCATGATCCTTTCAACTGTGGATTTCACACCGAACAGCGCGCCACATTCGACGCATGCAAAGGGCTCTTCCTCGTTCAACACCTGCTGAGACAGGGCGGCATCGCTCAGGTCCAGTTGCGGGACCAGCGTGATCGCGTCCTCGGGGCAGATTGTTCGGCACATACCGCATTGCAGGCAGGCATCCTGCTGGAAGTTCAACTGCGGCATGTCGGGGTTGTCGATCAACGCCCCCGACGGGCAGAGCGACACGCAGCTTAGGCACAGCGTGCAACTGTCGGTGTTCACCGCCACCGCTCCGTAAGGCGCATCTTCGGGCAATGGCAACGGAGCTTCGGCCTGAGGGTTGAGCGCCTGCGCGGCCAAGCGTGCGATTTGACGCCGGTTTCCCAAGGGAAGCACCGGATCGGCCAAAGGCTCTGGTACGTCCTGTGCGTATAGTTCGTCAGACATCGCATCCGGATCAGCCTGATCAATCAGGCCCAGCTTCCCCGCGCCTGCTATGGCCTCGGCCAGTGCCAGTTCACGATCCAACGCGTCCCGCTCGGTCGTTGGTGCCAGCAAGACATCCACACGAGCAAACCCATGGGCCAGCGCGGCCAGCATTTCGGAATGGCCAAACCCCGAGATCACGTTCAGTTCCAATGGGATCACGTCGGCAGGCAAACCACGACCAAAGCGGGCGGACAGCCGGATCATTTCAGCCCCGTGGGCATCATGAACCAGCAGCCGGGGCGCTTGTCCCTCGGCCCGTCGATAAGTGCGCGCCAGAATGTGCATCCGGGACAAAAGTGCTGCAACCGGCGGGTCTTCGTAGGTGATCGCCGTCGAGGGGCAAACCGCCGCGCATTCTCCGCATCCGGCGCAGATCATAGGATCGATCGCCACATGTTCACCCGCAGAGGTGATCGCTCCAGTCGGGCAGATGTCCAGACAGTTCGAACACCCTACCTGTTCGGCGCGGGAATGGGCGCAGAGGGTTTCCTCCATCCGCACATAAAGAGGTTTTTCAAAGGTGCCGACCAGTTGCGCGGCCTCAAAGGCCAGACGTTCAACAGCGACCGTATCCTTGGGATCGGCCCTCAGATACCCCTCGCGCTTGGAAGGGGCCTGCACGAAAGGCGTATCAACGGTCAGATCCAGCACGATATCGCAGGAGGAGCCCGCCCCGTCGCGCGGTTCAGACCATGCAAACGCCCCGCGCCCGCCGGGTTCTAACTGTTGTAGCGCATCCAGCCGCAGGGAAAATCCGCCCAAAGCACCGGTCAGCGACCGAACGCGCCCGCGCACCACATCATAGGCGCGCGAAATCGGCTCGCTATCGTCGGTGCTCAGGACCGTGACGGCCAAGGTCGGCGAAAGACGCTCGGCCAGATCAAACGCCACCGCGCCGGGGCCGATGATAAAACACGTGCCTTCGCTGACGACATCCACGCTGGGCGTGATCGGCTGCGGCAACAGCGCCTCGGCCGCCAGCGCAGCCATCTTGGGGGCGGCATCCGCGCCCTCATCCGACCATCCCGCGCGGTCACGTAGATCGACGAAACCAGGTGCCTCGACCCCAAGCTCATCGGCCAAGTTGCGAAAAACTTCCTGCTCTTGCCCACAGGCGACGATCACGTCACCGTCTTGCATAAAATTCGCAGCTGTCTCCAACTCGCGCGTACACAGCGCCGTGTGGACCTTGGAACATGTCGCATCGCAGGCGGATGCCATCTTGTCTGCGTCCACGCGCTGAGTGCCCGCGCAGTCGCATAATAGTAGTTTGGTGCTCATATCCCCTCCCCGGATGTCGCGCCATCTCACAGCACAGTAGGCTGTATTCGAGGGACGGCAATGTAAACCCCATCGCAAACACGCCAAATCCAACCCCCGGACGCGCTACACAACCCTGTTTTTCTACCCGGGAACAAGGCCCCTCACGAACTCGCTATCGACGTATGCGACTAAAGTCGTAGTGCTTGGACTTGGCAGAAGATCATTTTGTGTACCATAGTGGACACGGGGAAGGCAGGGGAGAGCCTTCCGGGGAGGATTTACGTGGCGAAGGCCGCTACTCAGATTGAAATGCCGATAGGCGTTGTTGTGCGCAAAACACCCGGTGTCACTCGCTGGGCGAAATGGAACTGGCGTGCGATTGCGGTGTTGCCCGGTGCGGGCCCTGCCGATTGGCACGAAATGCGCCGGGAAGGCGAAGCTGTGGAATACCACGCGGCCACCCTGCCCCTCACTTTGTGGGCGGATGAGACCGAGGCGTATATGGTCAACCTGTCCGACGGCACGCCCTCGATATACCTTGTGCTGCGCGATGCGCTGGACGGGCAGCGCCCGATGGATGCTGTGCTGGTTACTGCCTCACCCTATGAAGGGCAGGATTACGCGGATACCGGTGAAGAGATTGTCGAGAAAATTCCAATGACCGACGGGCTGATCGCCTGGGTACGGGATTTTGCGTTGGAACATCACCGCGATGAAGTCTTCGTTAAACGCAAGCGCGACAAGAAACGCACTGATCTGGTCGAAGATGGCAAAGGCGATGCGCGCATACGGCAAGAGTCCGATGTTTACCGCGCCCCGCGGAGGATCATCCAATGACTGAAGCCCGCGATTTCTGGTCCCGCCGCAAAGCCGCCGTTCAGGCCGAGGCTCAGGCCGAAGTAATCGCAGCCGAAGAACAGGTGATCGCAGACCAGCGCGCCGAGCTTGAGGAAAAGACCGACGTCGAGATTCTGGCCGAGCTTAACCTCCCCGATCCCGATCAGTTACAAGCGGGCGATGACGTCTCGGGCTTTATGGCCAAAGCCGTTCCCGATCGTCTGCGCCGCCGCGCCCTGCGCAGGTTGTGGCGGCTGAACCCGGTGTTGGCCAATGTCGATGGGCTGGTCGATTATGGCGAAGACTATACCGACGCGGCCTGTGTGATCGAAAACCTGCAGACCGCCTATCAGGTCGGCAAGGGCATGTTGGCTCATGTCGAAGCGCTGGCCGCCAAGGCCGAAGTCGAGGCGGAAGACTCCGATATCGAGGTCGAGGCCGAGGAGCCTCAGCCTGAACCCGAAGAGATCGACACCCCGGACCCAGAGCCCGTTCTCTTGGCTGAAATAGAACCAGACGCGCCGGAGGAGGCGGAAGTCGCCCCTGCCCCGCGCCGCATGAAATTTGAATTCGAAGGATAACCGAATGACCGCAAGTGAAGCGCAACAGATGGATGTCTCGGCCGAGGATCGCCTGCGCGCGGATTTCTATAACTTTCTGGGCCTGCTGTTGGCCGGTCCGCCAGATCAGATGCTGCTGGACCAGATGGTGAGCCTCAGCGGCGATGACAGCGATCTGGGTCAGGCCATCCAAGCGATGGCGCGGGTGGCCAAAGTCACCAAACCTGCGGCTGCTGAACGTGAGTTCAACGCACTGTTCATTGGGTTGGGACGCGGAGAGCTTCTGCCCTATGCCAGCTTTTACCTGACCGGATTCCTGAACGAGAAACCATTGGCTCAGCTGCGCAATGACATGGCCGTGCGCGGTATTACCCGGGCGCAAAACGTCTATGAACCTGAAGACAACATCGCCTCGTTGATGGAGACGATGGCGGGGATGATCGTCGGCCGGTTCGGCACGCCCGCGTCTTTGGAAGACCAGAAAGCGTTCTGGAACAAACATATCGGCCCTTGGGCCACGCATTTCTATTCGGATTTGGAAGGCGCCGAGAACTCGGTCCTCTATGCCTCGGTCGGCACTGCCGGTCGGGTCTTCATGGAGATCGAGCGCGAAGCTTTCCGAATGTCGGCAGCGTGAGACGTTGTCATTCGCCAGCGTCCCTTGCGGGGCGTTAAACTGCAAATGGGAAAGGAGAACCCCATGAGCAAGACCAAGGAAGAAGGTGCAACGCGCCGCGACTTCCTCAAACTGGCCGGAACCGCAGCACCCGCTGCTGTCGCCGCAGCCAGCCTGACCGGACAGGCCGAAGCAGCCGAGCTGCCCACGGACGAAACCCGGATGCAGGACACCGCGCATACACGCGCATATCTGGAAAGCACCCGGTTCTAGGATCGGACGTTTTCACCACCCGACAGACGGTTGCGATTGGCCCTGACGTCGGTTTTGCGAAGTACCAAGCAGCCGTGGCTGACACGGCACGCAAGGGAGGAAAGTAATGCTTAGGAAAAAGACCAACGGGGTTGCGAGACGCCCCCAGCGGACAAGTATCCTGTCCCAGGTCGGCGAGAAAACCGTCGATCGCCGCGCATTTCTGCGTGGCTCGGGCCTGACGATCGGCGGCCTTGCCGCGATCAGCGCCACGGGTGGAACCGTGACGCCAGCCAGTGCCCAGACAGCGGCGAACACGGCCGTTGAAAACATCAAATCCGTATGCACCCACTGCTCGGTTGGCTGTACCGTCGTTGCCGAAGTGCAGAATGGCGTCTGGATCGGGCAGGAACCCGGCTGGGACAGCCCGTTCAACCTGGGTGCGCACTGCGCCAAGGGGGCCTCGGTCCGCGAGCACGCTCATGGCGAACGCCGCCTTAAGTACCCGATGAAAAAGGAAGGCGGAGAGTGGAAGCGCATCAGCTGGGAACAGGCGATCGACGAGATCGGCGACGGCATGATGAACATCCGCCAGGAATCCGGGCCGGACAGCGTGTACTGGCTGGGTTCTGCGAAACACAATAACGAACAGGCTTATCTGTTCCGCAAGTTCGCCGCCTACTGGGGCACGAACAACGTGGACCATCAGGCCCGTATCTGCCACTCAACCACTGTTGCGGGCGTTGCGAACACATGGGGCTATGGCGCCATGACCAACTCGTACAACGACATGCACAACAGCCGGGCCATCTTTATCATCGGTGGTAACCCGGCCGAGGCGCACCCCGTCTCGCTGCTGCATATCCTGCGTGCGAAAGAGCAAAACAACGCGCCCCTGATCGTCTGCGACCCGCGCTTTACGCGCACCGCGGCCCACGCGGATGAATATGTCCGTTTCCGCCCCGGCACCGACGTTGCACTGGTCTGGGGCATCCTGTGGCACATCTTCGACAACGGCTGGGAGGACAAAGAGTTCATCCGCACCCGTGTCTGGGGTATGGACCAGATCCGCGAAGAGGTTGCCAAGTGGAACCCCGACGAGGTTGAACGCGTCACCGGTACGCCCGGCTCGCAGCTGCGCCGCGTAGCCCGGACCATGGTGAACAACCGTCCTGGTACCGTCGTATGGTGCATGGGTGGTACACAGCACACCAACGGCAACAACAACACCCGCGCCTACTGCGTGCTGCAGCTTGCGCTTGGCAACATGGGCACTTCGGGTGGTGGCACCAACATCTTCCGCGGCCACGACAACGTGCAGGGCGCAACAGACCTTGGTGTTCTGTCCCACACCCTGCCCGGCTACTATGGCCTGTCCAAGGGTGCTTGGGGCCACTGGGCGCGTGTCTGGGGTGAAGACCCTGAATGGCTAGCGGGTCAGTTCGCCACGATCAAGGACAAGGAAGGCAAGGACAAGCCGCTTCAGAACGAGCGCGGCATCCCGGTCTCCCGTTGGATCGATGGTGTTCTGGAAGACCCAGCCAACATGGATCAGGACAATAATGTCCGTGCCATGGTTCTGTGGGGCCACGCGCCCAACTCGCAGACCCGGATGACGGAAATGAAGACGGCGATGGAGAAGCTGGACATGCTGGTCGTGATCGACCCGTACCCCACCGTCTCGGCCGTGCTGCATGACCGCACCGACGGCGTCTACCTGTTGCCTGCCTGTACGCAGTTCGAAACACGTGGCTCGGCCACGGCATCGAACCGGTCGCTGCAGTGGCGCGACAAGGTGGTTGATCCGCTGTTCGAAAGCTTGCCGGACGAGGTCATCATGGCCAAGTTCGCCAACAAGTTCGGCTGGGCGGACCGCTTCTTCCGTAATATCGAGATGGAAGATGCCGAGACCCCGAATGTTGAAAGCATCACGCGTGAATTCAACTCGGGCCTCTGGACCATCGGCTATACCGGGCAGTCGCCGGAACGTCTGAAAAGCCACATGGCCAACCAGCACACGTTCGACAGAACCACGCTGCAAGCCATCGGTGGACCCAACGACGGCGAATACTACGGCCTTCCGTGGCCCTGCTGGGGCACGCCGGAGATGGGTCATACGGGGACACCGAACCTCTATGACATGTCCAAACCGGTGGCCGAAGGCGGCCTGACTTTCCGCGCCCGTTTCGGTGTGGAACGCGATGGTGACAACCTGCTGGCCGAAGGGGTCTATAGCGTTGGATCGGAAATTCAGGATGGTTATCCGGAATTCACGATGCAGATGCTGATGGATCTTGGCTGGGATGGCGATCTGACAGCCGAGGAACGCGCGGCGATTGACGCTGTTGCGGGTCCTGAAACCAATTGGAAGACCGACCTCTCCGGCGGTATCCAGCGGGTTGCGATCAAGCATGGCTGTGCGCCCTTCGGGAACGCCAAAGCCCGCGCGGTCGTCTGGACCTTCCCGGATCCGATCCCACTGCACCGCGAGCCGCTATATACCAACCGGCGCGATCTGGTGGAGGACTATCCGACCTACGAGGACCGTCAGGCTTATCGTCTACCCACCCTTTATGCTTCGATCCAAAAGAACGACTTTTCAAAGGATTATCCGATAATCCTGACGTCAGGTCGTCTGGTCGAATATGAAGGTGGTGGTGATGAAACCCGGTCGAACCCGTGGCTGGCCGAGCTTCAGCAGGACATGTTCGTCGAGATCAACCCCCGCGATGCCAACAACCTTGGTATTCGTGACGGATCACAGGTCTGGGTCGAAGGTCCTGAGGGCGGAAAGGTCAAGGTGATGGCGATGCTGACCAACAGGGTTGGCGCCGGCGTGGCCTTTATGCCGTTCCACTTTGGCGGCCATTTCCAGGGCGAGGACCAGCGGCACAAATACCCCGCAGGTGCAGACCCCTATGTCTTGGGTGAAAGTTCTAACACCGCCCAGACCTATGGCTACGACTCAGTAACCCAGATGCAGGAGACCAAGTGTACTCTCTGCAAGATCTCGGCAGCGTAAAGGAGGACGAAAATGGCTAGAGCAAAGTTTCTCTGCGACGCTGAACGCTGCATCGAGTGCAACGCCTGTGTCACCGCGTGTAAGAACGAACACGAGGTGCCATGGGGCATCAACCGCCGCAGGGTGGTGACGATCAATGACGGCAACCCGGGCGAACGCTCGATCTCGGTGGCCTGTATGCATTGTTCGGATGCGCCTTGCATGGCGGTGTGCCCGGTCGACTGCTTCTATCAGAACGAAGAAGGGGTCGTCCTGCACTCCAAAGACCTGTGCATTGGCTGTGGCTATTGCTTCTACGCGTGCCCCTTCGGTGCGCCGCAATACCCGCAGGCGGGCAACTTCGGATCGCGCGGCAAGATGGACAAATGTACCTTCTGCGCCGGCGGTCCCGAGGAAACGCACTCGACCGCAGAGTTTGCCAAATATGGTCGCAACCGGATCGCCGAGGGCAAACTGCCCATCTGCGCCGAGATGTGTTCCACCAAGGCCCTGCTTGCCGGTGACGGTGACGTGGTCTCGGCCATCTACCGCGAACGTGTTGTGGCGCGCGGGTTTGGCTCGGGCGCGTGGGGTTGGGGCACCGCCTACGACCAGAAAGACGGCTAAGGTCTAACCGAAGCTCGACAGCCCCCTGCGCTAGGTCGGGGGCTGTCTTACTCTTGCCGGTGGCCGCCTGTCGGTCGCCGCCTTTCCTGTCGAAGGTGGGACGCTCATGACCGATGATATCTACTGGCTGTTGAAGCTGGACCTGAACCCAGAAAAACAGTCCGAGTTCGAGGCCCTGATGGCCGAAATGGTCGCCGCGACCCTCGAGGAAACAGGTGCCAAAACCTATGAGTGGCACCAAAGCGACAGCGGCATTCACATCTATGAACGTTACGCAAGTTCAGATGATGCGATGATTCATATGCAGAATTTTGGGGCAAATTTCGCGGATCGGTTTATGTCCTTACTTACGCCGGTTCAGTTTGATGTCTACGGCCCCGCGAAAGACGACCTTCAGACGGCCCTGTCCCCTGTCGGAGCCGTTTTTCACAAGCAGATCGGCGGCTTTGACCGCTGACACGACCAAGAATAGGGAGAGAACCCATGCGCCTGATCCAATTTCTGCTCTTCTCGCTCTTCCTGACCGGAGCCGCATGGGCGCAGGACGCCCCGGAATCCCCGGCACCGGATCGCTCGGCCACCGGAGGTGCCACGACGCTTGAGGATATTCTGGCCCGTCAACGGGGCGAGAAAGTGGACAACACTTATCGCTCGGAAAACACTGGCCAAGGCAATGTCGAAGGTTTGCTGGGGCAGTTTGGCACTACCGGTGTGGCTTCGGACAGTGATGTCTATCGCGCGCTACGCTATGGGTCGGCGGATGTTACCGTGTCGTCTCAGGGGCCCGCGGCCAGTGTTCTGATCCAGGATGGCGGCATGTGGTGGTGGGCTTTCCGCACCGGACCGTTGCGCGAATACGGCACCTACATCATTGCCGGCATGGCCGCCGTGATCCTGTTGTTCTTCCTGATCCGCGGCAAAATCCGCATTGATGGTGAGAAAACTGGGCGCACAGTCACGCGTTTCAACGGTTTCGAACGGTTTGGCCACTGGCTTTTTGCTGGATCGTTTTTGATCCTCGGGCTCACTGGATTGCTGACGCTTTACGGTCGAGACTTTCTAATCCCAATCTTTGGAAAAGAAGGCTTTGCGACGATCGCGCAAGCCTGCAAATGGCTTCATAACAACTTGGCATGGGCCTTCATGCTGGGCCTCGTCATCGTCACTGTAAACTGGATCGCCCATAACATCCCAAACCGTACTGACCTAAAGTGGTTAGCCGCTGGCGGTGGGCTTTTCACCAAAAACAGTCATCCTCCAGCCAAGAAATTCAATGCAGGGCAAAAGGTCATTTTCTGGGCCTGCATTTTACTGGGCGTGTCGATCAGCCTGTCGGGTTTGTCCCTGTTGTTTCCGTTCGAGATGCCCCTGTTTGCCAAAACTTTCCAGATCGCCAATGCAACCGGTTTGCCTCAGGCAATGGGACTGAATCTGCCGGTGCAAATGTCGCCGCAAGAGGAAATGCAATACGCCCAAGTCTGGCACGTGATGATCGCCTATGTCTTTATCGCCATCATTATCGCGCATATCTATCTGGGCTCGGTGGGGATGGAGGGCGCGTTCGACGCCATGGGAACCGGCGAGGTCGAAGAACAGTGGGCGCGTGAACACCATTCGCTGTGGCTGGCAGAGGTGCAGGAAAAAGAGGCTGCCAAGGGCGCAGCCTCGCCTGCCGAATAGATGCGCGTACTGGCGCTGATCCTTGCGCTGATCCCCCTGCCCGCGTGGTCCGAGTTCTTTACGC
Source organism: Ruegeria sp. SATB045 (assembly GCF_059613525.1). Classification (NCBI taxonomy): domain Bacteria; kingdom Pseudomonadati; phylum Pseudomonadota; class Alphaproteobacteria; order Rhodobacterales; family Roseobacteraceae; genus Ruegeria; species Ruegeria sp. SATB045. Next base: position 154,947 of record NZ_JBXWSR010000019.1, read on the forward strand.
TAAAAGGCCATGGCGGGCCGATCATGGGGATCGCGACGGCCCCGGATGGGCGGATCGCCACGGCAAGCTTCGACAACTCGGTCGGCCTCTGGTTCGACCAGATGCCCGAATGGCTGGAAGGCCACGAGGCGGCGGTAAACGCAGTCGCCTTCAACGGCACCGCGATCTATTCCGCAGGTGATGATTTCACCCTGCGCCGCTGGCCGGGCGGAGAGGTCGTTGGCCAGCACAGGGGCAAGATCGTCCATATCGCAGCCTCAAAAACCCATGTGGCGACGGCCAGTTGGGACGGCACAATTGGCCTTTGGCCGGCGGATGGGTCGGACCCAACGGTTTTGTTTACGGGCGGCGGTGTCAATGCGGTTGTGTTTACGCCCGACGGATCACAGCTCTATTCCGCCGGGGTCGACGGGGCGTTGCGCCTGTGGGATGTCGCAAGCGGGCAGGAAACTCTGCGTGTGGTCGAGCATGGCTTTGGCATCAATGAGCTGGTCCTAAACGCGCAAGACACCTGGATCGCCTATGGCGCGGTCGATGGCGTGACCCGCATTCGCGATCTGACCACGGGTGAGGAACGAGATTTCACCCTCGACCGCCGTCCTATTCTGGCGCTGGCGCTCAGCCCGGATCGCAGCTTGTTGGCGGTCGGGGATGGCGAAGGCTATATCATGCTCATCGACACGGTCGATTGGCGCATCGCACAGGATTTCCGCGCCACGTTGCGCGGGCCAGTTTGGGCGCTGGCCTTTTCGCCGGACGGCCAGAACATCCATGCAGGCGGGATTGACGAGGCTATGTATAGCTGGCCCATCACCACCCTCCGCGAACAGGAACAGATGGCCGCCGTAGAGCCCAGTTTCCTGAAAAACCCCGATCAGATGAGCAATGGTGAGCGGCAGTTTGCCCGTAAATGCTCAATCTGTCATAGCCTGACACCAGACGGCCAGCGCCGCGCCGGGCCGACGCTGCATGGGGTGTTCGGACGCAAGGCCGGGTCACTGCCGGGATATTTCTACTCGGATACGCTGCAAGACTCTGATATCATTTGGAATGACGAGACCATAAATGCCCTTTTCGACGAGGGGCCAGACCACTACATTCCGGGGTCGAAGATGCCGATGCAGCGGATCACGCAGCCCAGCGACCGGGACGATTTGATCGCCTTTCTGCGCCGCGCCACGGCACCGGAAAACTGAAAACCGGAGGAGACAGATGAAAGCCTTCCTTGCCGCCGTGGCCGCCATGGTCGTCATTGCAATAGCAGCGCCTTTTGTGCTGAATCAGATCGGATTCAGTGCCGCCGATGCTGGAACCGGTTCAGCGGTGCGCCTCGACTGAATGCCTGAATTCCTGACCACAAAGGAACTGGCCGACCTGCTGCGTATCGGCGAGCGTAAAGCCTATGATCTGGCCTCGTCAGGCGAGGTACCCTGCGTACGCGCCATGGGAAAGCTGCTGTTTCCCCGCGCCGAGGTCATCGCCTGGCTGAACGCGTCGCGCAGTGGCCCGCAGGTGGCCGAACCGCCCCTACCCCCGATTGTCGCGGGCAGCCATGATCCACTTCTGGATTGGGCGCTGCGCGAAAGCGGTTCGGGGTTGGCGACGTACTATGACGGCTCGTTCGATGGCCTGAACCGGTTGAAAGACCGGACTGCGCAGGCCGCCGCGCTGCATATTCACGAAGACGGCGGGTTCAACCTTGGGGCTCTGCGCGGTGCGTTGGGCGAGGCGCCGGTGGTTTTGTTCGAAGTTGCACAGCGTCAGCGTGGTTTGCTGTTGGCTCCGGGTGTGAGTGACATCTCAGGATTTGCCGACCTGAAAGGCCGCCGCGTGATCCTGCGGCAGGAGTCGGCCGCCAGCCAGCGCCTGTTTGACGGGCAACTGGAGGCACATGGCCTCACCCGCGCGGATCTGGACGCCCTGCCCACCTGCGCCCGTACCGAGGAAGAGCTGGCCATCGCGCTGCATGACGGCAAGGCCGAGGCCGGGTTTGGTCTGGGCGCGCTGGCGGGGCTATATGATCTGGGCTTCTGTCCGACCCATGCTGAACGGTTGGACCTGGCCATCTGGCGGCGGGCCTATTTCGACGAACCGATGCTGAAACTGCTGGCCTTTGTGCAATCCGACCGATTTGCCGCCCGCGCCGCAGAGTTTGGCGGCTATGACCTAAGCCATCTGGGCACGATCCATCACAACGGAGCCAGCGGTTAAGACCCGCTGGCGTTGGGAAAGAACAACTGCTGGCCATCCAGCTTGTAAGACGCAATCGCCGCTTGCCCGTCCGGCCCGGTCAGCCAATCGATGAACCGCTGGCCCGCTGCAGCCCGAACACGTGGATGCTTGTCCGGGTTCACCAGAATAACGCCATATTGGTTGAACAGACGCGGGTCGCCCTCGACCATCACCTCAAGATTGCCCCTGTTGCCAAAGGATTGCCACGTGGCGCGGTCAGTCAGCACATAGGCATCCATCCCGCTGGCCACATTCAGGGTCGCCCCCATACCCGAGCCCGTCTCGCGATACCATGCGCCCGATGCAGCCGTGGGATCAACCTCGGCCGCAGTCCAATGGCGCATCTCGGCCTTATGCGTGCCGCTGTCATCCCCGCGCGAGGCAAAGGGGGCCTCGGCCTCGGCCACAGCGGTCAAAGCCGCCACGATATCCGCGCCGCCTTTCACCTTGGCCAGGTCGGATTTCGGCCCAACCAGAACAAAATCGTTATACATGACGTCAAAGCGTTCGACGCCCCAACCATCGGCGACGAACTGATCCTCGGCCTGTTTGGCATGGACCAGCAGCACGTCTCCGTCCCCGTTGACCGCATTGCGGATCGCCTGCCCGGTGCCAACAGCCACCACACGCACGTCTATCCCAGTTTCGGCCTCGAACCCCGGCAGGATATAGTCCAGAAGCCCCGAGTTCTGCGTGGATGTGGTCGATTGCACGACGATAAACGGCTCTTCGGCGAACGCAGGTGCGGCCAGGCCAAGCGAAAGCAATGCTGCCCGAAGAAAATTCCGGATCATTTCGATCTCCGTCTTATTGATTAAGTCACAAGCCCGCCCGCCAGATAGCGGCGTGCGGCATCACTTTGAGGCGCGGTTAAGACCTGTTTAGCCAACCCATGTTCAACCACATGCCCACCCTGCATCATGACGATATCCGCAGCCAGTCGGCGAGCCTGCCCAATGTCATGGGTCACCATGACAATCCGCACGCCGCGACTTGATGCCCTCAGGATCATCCGCTCGATCATCTGGGTCGCGCTTGGGTCCAGCGCGCTGGTGGGTTCGTCCAGAAACAGCGTCTCGGGGTCCAGCGCCAGCGCGCGCAGGATGGCCAGCCGTTGAGCCTCGCCCCCGGACAAGGATCGCGCGGGCTGACGCGCCTTGCCTTCCAGCCCGCCCTCAGCCAACAGGCTTTCGATCCGTAGCTTGCGGGCACCGCGCGGCAGCCCCTGACGTTTCAGAACGAAATCAAGATTGGCCGCAACCGAGCGGCGCAGCAGCACAGGTTGTTGAAACACCATCGCCTGTTGCGCTTTGTGCCTATCGGTCAGCCGTGACCCATCCTGCTCAACCCGCCCCTGATCCGGTTCGATCAAGCCATGCAAACAACGCAAAAGCAGGCTTTTGCCAGCCCCGTTCGGCCCCAGGATCAGTGTCGGACCCGGCCCGTCCAGCGAAAGGCGCGAAACATTAAGCAGCGCTTTGCCGTTTCGAACAACGCGCAAATTTCGCACCAACAGGCTGCTGGCTGTATCACATAGCATATCACGCATGACTCAGCCCTTCCTGTTCAGCGCGCAGGCTGACTGCGCTGACCATAGCGTTTACCGCGATTGCAATTCCGATCAGGATCGCGCCCAACGCCAATGCCAGCGCCAGATTGCCCTTGGAGGTCTCAAGCGCGATGGTCGTGGTCATCACCCGCGTCACGTGATTGATGTTGCCGCCCACGATGATCACCGCGCCCACCTCGGCGATAGCGCGGCCAAACCCGGCCAGCAGCGCCGTGATCAACGCCAGCCGCGCGTCCCATAGCAGCACCGGGACCGAGGCCAGACGCGACACGCCCAGCGATCGCAACTGTTCCGAATATTCCTCGGCTAGCATCTCAATCACCTGTCGTGTCAGAGCAGCTACGATCGGTGTCACCAGCACGACCTGTGCGATGATCATGGCCGTGGGCGTATACAGCAGTTCCAGCACACCCAATGGCCCTGAGCGCGACAGCATCAGATAAACCAACAGCCCCACAACGACCGGAGGGAACCCCATCAAAGCATTCATCAACACGATCATCGCCCGCCGCCCCGGAAAGCGCGCAACGGCCAGCGCTGCCCCAACAGGCATCCCGATCAATGCAGCGATCAGCACGGCAAAAATCGAAACTTTCAGGGACAACAGAACAATCGCCCACAACTCGGCATCCCCGTTCAGGATCAGAGCCAAAGCCGATGTAAATTCTGCTGCAAATCCCTGCATAATCTCCCCATATCCACGCAATCGGAACCAAATGCGTTTAATTTCATAGTAATACTAAGGCATTTTTCAACGAATGGCACACACTTTTCCGGCATCTCAAACGCAAAACGCGGCCCCCGAAGGGACCGCGTCAAATGCGTCTGACAGACGACTTAGTTCAGGGCTGCATCCGTGATCTGATGTGTCCAAGCGCCCTCAGGCTGCTTGGTGATCACTGGATCCGACCCGCCAGCCAGCAGTGTGCCCACCGTGCGTTCAAAATCCGCAGGGTCCAGCGCACCGTTCGAACCAGCGGTCAGCTTGGCGATTTCACCCATCATGCGCTTTTGGTGCTCTTCAGTCTGGGCACCGGTCGCGTCGTTTTCCAGCACGATTTCGGCCGCCTCATCCGGGTTTTCCTCGGCGTATTTCCAGCCTTTCATCGATGCGCGCACAAAGCGTTCCATCTTGTCCGTAAAGGCCGCATCACTGAGGTTTTCCTCAAGCACATAGAGACCGTCTTCCAACGTGGCGACGCCCTGATCTTCGTATTTGAACGTCACCAGCTCATCAGGGCTAACGCCTGCGTCGATCACCTGCCAATACTCGTTGTAGGTCATGGTGCTGATGCAATCGGCCTGACGCTGCAACAGAGGGTCCACGTTAAAGCCCTGTTTCAGAACCTCAACTCCGCTTTCGCTCTTGCCACTGGTGTCGATGCCCAGCTGGCTCATCCAGCTCATGAACGGAAATTCGTTGCCAAAGAACCAGACACCTAGCGTACGGTTCTTCAGATCCTCGGGCGAAGTGATCCCCGCATCCTTCCAGCAGGTCAGCATCATGCCCGAGCTTTTGAAGGGCTGGGCGATATTGACCAGCGGAAGCCCCTTTTCGCGCGCGGCCAGCGCGGCGGGCATCCACTCAACGGTTACATCCGCGCCGCCCCCTGCGATCACCTGCGTGGGTGCGATATCGGGGCCGCCGGGCAGGATGGTGACGTCCAGCCCCTCTTCCTCGTAGAACCCTTTGTCTGCCGCCACGTAGTAACCCGCAAACTGCGCCTGCGTGACCCATTTCAGCTGCAATGTCACCTCATCCGCCGACCATGCCGCACCGGCTGTAAGTCCAAAGGCAGCAAGCGCCCCGCTAAGTAGCTTATTCATCTTCATGTCTCCTAGTTGCTGTTGGTGCCCCGTTTTCGGGGTCTGTTGAAGTGTTATCCTCTTTGTGACGGGTGCCAGAAGGTCACCGCCTTTTCGATCATCGCGACCGCGCCATAGAATGCGGTTCCGGCTAGTGCGGCTACCACGATCTCGGCCCAGACCATATCCAGCGAAAGCTGACCGACGCTGGTGGAAATCCGAAAGCCCATACCCAGGGTCGGAGAGCCAAAGAACTCGGCCACGATAGCGCCGATCAGCGCCAATGTGGTGGAAATCTTCAACCCGTTGAACACAAACGGCATCGCCGCAGGCAGGCGCAGTTTCAGAAAGCTCTGCCAATAGGTTGCGGCATAGGTCTCCATCAGGTCGCGCTGCATCGCCGTGGCCTCGCGCAGGCCGGCCACGGTGTTCACCAGCATCGGAAAGAACACCATCACAACGACGACTGCGGCCTTGGAATGCCAGTCGAACCCAAACCACATCACAAGAATGGGGGCCGTGCCGACGATGGGCAGAGCGGCAACGAAATTCCCCACGGGCAGCAGACCCAGACGCAGGAAATCCCAGCGGTCCACGGCGATCGCCATCAGAAACGCGGCACCACACCCGATGATGTAGCCGCTAAGCGCCCCTTTGACGATGGTCTGCACGAAGTCCGCCCACAGGATCGGCAGACTGTCCGCAAAGCGCACCGCAATCACCGAGGGCGCGGGCAGGATGACCAGCGGCACTTCGAGCCCACGCACCAGCAGCTCCCACATACCGATGATCGTAAGGCCAAAGATCAGCGGGGCCAGAACGCCCACCATTCGCGTGTCAGCATAAGGCCCGCTGGCCAGACGGCCATTCACCCACCAGCCCAGCAGCCACAGAAGGATTGCACCAATAACCAAGATCATTGCGCCATTCCCATTCGTTTCAGCACCGTCCGTTCGATCAAGCCCAGCAGCGCCACAAGACCGGCCGCCAGAATGGCCGCCGCAAACAGGGCCGACCAGATTTGCACCGTCTGACCATAATAACTGCCCGCCAGCAGACGCGCGCCCAGGCCAGCGACGGCCCCGGTCGGCAGCTCACCAACGATGGCCCCGACCAGCGAAGCAGCGATGCCGATTTTCAGCGAAGTGAACAGATACGGCATCGAGGCTGGCAGGCGCAGTTTCCAGAAGCCTTGCGACCGACTGGCACCATAGGTGCGGAGCAGGTCCAGCTGCATCGCGTCGGGGCTGCGCAGACCTTTGACCATACCTACGACCACCGGGAAAAAGCTGAGATAGGCCGAGATCACCGCCTTGGGAATGATGCCCTGAATGCCCACCGAATACAGCACCACGATAATCATGGGCGCCAGCGCGATGATCGGGATGGTCTGGCTGACAATGGCCCATGGCATCACCGACAGGTCCATCACCCGGCTATGCACAATCCCCACCGCCAGCAAAATGCCCAACCCGGTGCCGATGGCAAATCCCAGCATCGTCGCACTCAGCGTCACCCAGCCATGATAGATCAGCGACCGTTTCGAGGTGATCTTTTTCTGCACCGTCGTCTCCCACATTTCAATGGCGACCTGATGTGGCGCAGGAAGACGGGGGCGGTCCTGCTCCCACGTGGCGGGGATGGCAAAGCTGTTGTTCAGCACCAGGCCGAACTCGGACATGTCGCGCCGATCCTTGGCCGAGGGCGGCTGCACCTCGGCCCCTGCCCGCTCTTGTTCGGTCAGCACGCCCTTGATGTTCATCGGCACGCAGGCCGCGTACCAGAACGCAACGATCACGGTCAGGACGGTCAGCACCGCCCAAAAGGCTTTCAGGCCGCTAGTCATCCGAATGCCCCGCCCGCAGCCCTTCACGCACGCGATGAGCGACCTCAATAAACTCGGGCGTGTCGCGGATATCCAAAGGCCTTTCCTTTGGCAGAGGGCTGTCGATCACATCCGTAATCCGCCCGGGCCGAGGGCTCATCACCACGATCTTGGTGCTGAGATAGACCGCCTCCGGGATCGAATGCGTCACGAATCCGATGGTCTTGCCCGTCCGCGCCCACAGCGCCAAAAGCTGTTCATTCAGGTGATCGCGCACGATTTCGTCGAGCGCGCCAAAGGGTTCATCCATCAGCAGGATATCGGCGTCAAAGGCCAGCGCCCGCGCGATACTGGCCCGCTGCTGCATCCCGCCCGACAGCTGCCACGGGAATTTGCCACCAAAGCCCGCCAGATCGACCAGTTCCAGAACCTTGCTGACCCGTTCTTCCTGTTCGGCCGCCGAATAGCCCATGATCTCAAGCGGCAGTTTGATGTTCTTGGCGATGGTCCGCCACGGATACAGCCCAGCGGCCTGAAACACATAGCCATAGGCCCGTTTCCGCCGCGCCTCATCCGGGGTCATGCCGTTGACGGTCAGTGTTCCCCCGGTTGGCGTCTCAAGCGCCGCAATACAGCGCAGGAAGGTGGTCTTGCCACAGCCCGAGGGGCCGATAAAACTGACGAAATCGCCCTTGTCGATGGTCAAGTTCACATCTTTCAACGCGTGAACCGGGCCATCATTGGTTTGGAAGGTGAGGTCGAGATTGGCAGCTTCTACGACTGCGGAATTGTTGTTTGGATCGGTTGGCATTTCTTACTCAGGAATAGGCAGTGTGACACACGCCGCAATCATTGCGGCAGGGACTCCGAAAATTAACAGGAAGGCATTCCCAAAGGGCTGACTAGCTGAACTGAAAGCCCAAAACAGTATGCCAGCGCCAGTCCAGGAAAACACGGATACAGCTACTGCCGCGATCAGTGTAGGCCCGCGGCGACCGATTGGAAGTCTGGTGACGACGCGACGCATCGCCACAAAAACAACGCAACCCGGAAATAGCGCGCAAAGCAGTATCGGACCCCATATTGGCCATCCGAGCAGCAAAGTAAGCGTTAACATCGACAGCAGGCTGGGAAGCAAGTTCGCTAGACCAATTTTGGGCAGTGCGAGCATTGCACCAATTACCCAAAACGCGAGCACAGCGATTAGCGTGGCGAGAACCGCGAACGCAATAAACTGAATCGCAGTTGGGTATTCTGTGCTTTGCGTCAACTCTTAAACCCCCGTCGCCGGAATACCCGTCCGCTCGACCGGACGCGGTGCGGTCAACTCTTTCCAAGTGCTCAGCGCCCGGTTCACATGCCCGTTCGGCTCGCGCGCTACGAAGTCGCCATGACCTTCCTGCGTACGGATTTCCCCGTCATGTACGGCCACCTGACCGCGTGTCAGGGTAAAGCGTGGCAAGCCCTTGACCTCTTTGCCTTCGAACACGTTGTAGTCGATCGAGGACTGCTGCGTCTCGGCGCTGATCGTCTTGGTTTTTTCGGGATCCCAAACAACGATATCCGCGTCAGCCCCAACCAGAATCGCACCCTTTTTCGGATAACAATTCATGATCTTAGCGATGTTTGTTGAAGTGACAGCCACGAATTCGTTCATCGTCAGACGCCCGGTGTTTACACCATAGGTCCACAGCATTGGCATCCGATCTTCCAACCCGCCGGTCCCGTTGGGGATCTTGGTGAAATCACCCACGCCATAGCGTTTCTGATCGGTCGTAAAGGCGCAATGGTCGGTGGCCACCACGCTCAGCGTTCCTGAATGCAGCCCGTTCCACAGGCTGTCCTGATGCTGCTTGTTCCGGAACGGAGGGCTCATGACCCGACGCGCCGCGTGGTCCCAATCCTGATGGAAATACTCGCTTTCATCCAGGGTCAGGTGCTGGATCAGAGGCTCGCCCCACACCCGCTTGCCATTCATCTTGGCCCTACGAATGGCCTCATGCGCCTCTTCACACGAGGTATGCACTACATACAAAGGCACACCTGCCATGTCGGCGATCATGATGGCCCTGTTCGTGGCCTCGCCCTCAACTTGAGGCGGGCGGGAATAGGCATGCGCCTCGGGCCCTGTATTGCCTTCGGCCAGCAGCTTGGCGCTGAGCTCAGCCACCACATCGCCGTTCTCGGCATGAACCATGGCGATCCCGCCCAGCTCGGCCAGACGTTTGAACGAGGCAAACAGCTCATCATCATTCACCATCAACGCGCCTTTATAGGCCATGAAATGCTTAAACGTGTTGATCCCGCGCGTCTCGATCACGGTCTTGATGTCGTCGAACACCTGCTCACCCCACCAGGTGACGGCCATGTGGAACGAATAATCGCAATTCGCCCGCGTCGATTTGTTGTCCCAACGTTTCAACGCATCCAGCAGGCTCTCACCCGGATTGGGCAGCGCGAAATCCACCACCATCGTGGTGCCTCCGGCCAAAGCCGCCCGCGTCCCGCTTTCGAAGTCGTCGCTGGAATAGGTGCCCATGAACGGCATCTCAAGATGGGTATGCGGATCAATCCCACCCGGCATGACATAGCAGCCAGTCGCATCAAGCTCTTTGTCGCCCTTCAGATCCAAGCCGATTTCGGTGATCACCCCGTCCTCGACCATGACGTCTGCTTTATAGGAAAGATCCGCGGTTACGACGGTCCCATTCTTGATAACAGTGCTCATTTTAATCTCCCTGACGCGGTCTGCGCCGCTTGCTTCATCTGGCTAAAAATACCTCGGGGGAGTCGCCCAGCGGGCGACGGGGGCAGCGCCCCCTACTCCACGATCTCCGCCGTCTCAACGACCGCATGAAACAGAACATCCGTCCCGGCTGCTGCCCAGTCCTTGCTGATCTCTTCGGCCTCGTTATGGCTCAACCCATCCACGCACGGACACATCACCATGGCCGTCGGTGCCACACGATTGATCCAACACGCATCATGCCCCGCGCCCGAGATGATATCCGTGTGCGAATAGCCCAGCCGCTCAGCCGCATCGCGCACTGCGGCCACGCACCCTTCGTCGAATTGCACCGGATCGAACCCACCCACCTTCTCGAACTCGATCTGCAGGCCCATTTCATCCACGATATCCTCAGCCGCGACCCGCAGACGCGCCTCCATATCCTTGATCACCTCCAGATCGGGCGAGCGGAAATCGACCGTGAACACTACTTTGCCCGGAATCACATTGCGCGAGTTCGGGAACACATCGATATGCCCCGCCGCCCCAACTGCATGAGGCGCATGGGACCATGCGATCTCATCCACTTTCTCAAGTATGCGCGCCATCGCCAGCCCGGCATTCTTGCGCATGGGCATCGGAGTCGAACCGGTATGTGCATCCTTGCCCGTCACCGTGATCTGCGTCCAGCTGAGGCCCTGACCATGAGTGACCACACCGATATCCTTGCCCTCGGCCTCAAGGATCGGGCCCTGTTCGATATGCAGCTCAAAGAACGCATGCATCTTGCGCGCGCCAACCTCTTCGTCTCCACGCCAGCCAATCCGTTGAAGCTCATCACCAAAAGCCTTGCCTTCGGCATCTTCGCGCGCATACGCCCAATCCTGCGTATGCACTCCGGCAAACACGCCCGATGACAGCATGGCTGGCGCGTACCGGGTACCCTCTTCGTTGGTCCAGTTGGTTGCAACAATGGGGTGTTTCGTCTTGATCCCCAAATCATTCAGCGTGCGGATGACCTCCAGCCCGCCCAGAACCCCCAGCACACCGTCATACTTGCCGCCCGTCGGCTGCGTATCCAGGTGCGAGCCTACGTAAACCGGCAGCGCGTCCGGGTCTGTCCCTTCGCGCCGGGCGAACATGTTGCCCATCTGATCGAGCCCCATCGAACAGCCCGCATCCTCGCACCATTTTTGAAACAAGGCGCGGCCTTCGGCATCCTCATCCGTCAAGGTTTGACGATTGTTGCCACCGGCTACGCCGGGGCCGATTTTGGCCATCTCCATCAGGCTGTCCCACAACCTGTCGCCATTAATCCGTAGGTTCTGCGCCGGAGCTGCCATCTTGTTCTTCCCTGTCGCTTGCGATTTGGCTCGCTTTTGGTGTCTTGATTTGACCATCTGGTCAAACTCACGCTATCACGGGTTCGAGATCAGTCAAGAAATTGCAGGACACCGCCAGATTTTTTGACCTATTTCACGCCCGAATGCCGGAAAAAGAGACAGCCTGAAAACATGCCTAAAGACCGCGCCCCGACCCGTATTCAGAAAAAGAACCGCGCCGCGATTCTCGAGGCCGCATTAAACGTGTTTTCAGCGCACGGATTCCGGGGTGCAACCGTGGATCAAATCGCGGCCGAAGCGGGTCTGAGCAAGCCAAACCTGCTATATTACTTCCCTTCGAAAGAAGCGATTCATACCGCCCTTCTGTCCGGCCTGCTAGACGTCTGGCTGGCCCCTTTGCACGATTTGGACGAAGCGGGCGATCCGATGCAAGAGATTCTCTCGTACATCCACCGCAAGCTGGAAATGAGCCGTGACCTGCCGCGAGAAAGCCGCTTGTTTGCCAACGAACTGGTTCAGGGTGCCCCCAGAATTCATGCGGCTCTGTCGAGTGACCTCAAGTCGCTGGTCGATGAAAAGACCGCTATTCTGATCAGATGGATGGATCAGGGTAAAATTGCAAAACTGCATCCTTATCACCTGATCTTTTCGATCTGGGCACTGACGCAGCATTATGCGGATTTTGATGTTCAGGTCCGCGCGATACTAGCTAATGAAGACCCGTTCGAAGGCGCTGAACCCTTTATCGATACACTGTATCGCAAACTTCTGACGCCCTGATAAAAGGGGCCGATTGCCGGCCCCTTTTTTGTGATTACTCAGCCGCTTTGGCCATCGGGTTGTTCGGGTGCGTCGTCCAGTTCGCATAGTTGGGCTGCACTTCGCGGCCAGTGCGTGGGTCTACCTCTCCCGCGGCCATCGGCTCCATGGAAATACACCCATCTACGGGACACACATCCACACACAGGTTGCAGGCAACGCATTCATCGTCCATCACCTCAAAAACACGGTCTTCAGACATTGAAATCGCCTGATGGCTGGTGTCTTCGCACGCAGCGTAGCAACGGCCGCATTTGATGCACTGGTCCTGATCGATCTTTGCTTTTGCGACGTAGTTGAGGTTCAAATACTGCCAATCCGTCACGTTTGGCACAGCCAGACCAACAATTTCAGAGACGTCTTTGTACCCCTTCTCATCCATCCATTTCGACAGCCCGGCGGTCAGTTCGTCGATGATTTTAAAGCCATAGGTCATCGCAGCAGTGCAGACCTGAACTGTACCACAACCCAACGCCATAAACTCGGCCGCATCGCGCCATGTAGTCACGCCCCCGATGCCGGAAATCGGCAGGCCATGCGTCGCTTGAGCCCGCGAAATCTCGGACACCATAGACAGGGCAATCGGTTTCACCGCCGGACCGCAATACCCTCCGTGGCTGCCTTTGCCGTCGATCGAGGGTTCAGGGCTGAACGTGTCCAGATTGACGCTGGTGATCGAGTTAATCGTGTTGATCAGCGACACCGCATCAGCGCCGCCATTCTTTGCGGCTTCGGCAGGTTTGCGAATATCCGTGATGTTTGGCGTCAGCTTCACGATCACCGGGCGGTCATAGTATTTTTTGCACCACCGGGTGACCATCTCGATATATTCCGGCACCTGGCCGACAGCAGATCCCATGCCACGCTCGCTCATGCCATGCGGACAGCCAAAGTTCAGCTCGATCCCATCTGCCCCGGTTTCAGCGACCCGTGGTAGAATAGCTTTCCACGCCTCTTCCTCGCACGGAACCATGATCGAAGCGATCAGCGCGCGATCCGGGTAATCGGCCTTGACCCGCGCCATCTCTTCAAGGTTCACCTCAAGCGGACGATCGGTGATCAACTCGATATTGTTCAGACCCAGCAACCGCCGATCCGCGCCATAGATTGCACCGTAGCGAGGCCCGTTTACGTTCACCACCGGAGGCCCCTCGGACCCCAGCGTTTTCCAGACCACACCGCCCCATCCGGCCTCGAACGCGCGGCGGACATTGTATTCCTTGTCGGTCGGCGGCGCCGAGGCCAGCCAGTACGGGTTCGGGCTTTCAATTCCCAGAAAGTTAGTTTTTAAATCAGCCATTTATCCGGCCCTCCTGATGCTGATCAGCATCCAAAATCACAATTTCACGCCGTCAGTGCGGCGTGGATGTCCATTGCCGCATCGCGGCCCTCGGCTACAGCGGTCACGGTCAGGTCTTCGCCGCCGGCAGCGCAGTCGCCTCCGGCCCAGACACCCGTGATCGAGGTACGCCCTGCGCCCGTGACAGCGATCTTGTTACCGTCGAGTTTCAGCCCTTCGGGCGCGCCCTCCAGCGTCTGACCAATCGCTTTCAACACCTGATCTGCAGGCAGGCGGATTACCTCGCCTGTGCCGGTCAGTTGCTCACCTTCGCTAGATGTATACTCCAGCTCAATCTCAGCCGCTGCGCCGTTCCCATGCACAGCCACGGGTTGCACATTGGTCATGATCTTGACCCCATGCGAAGCCGCCAAGTCCTGCTCGTACCGGCTGGCACCCATGGCGTCGCGGCCCCGGCGATAAGCGATGGTCACATGCTCGGCCCCCAGCAGCTTGGACTTTACCGCCGCGTCAACAGCGGTCATGCCACCTCCGATGACAACGACATTGCGCCCCACGGGCAATGCCGCCAGATCACTGGCCTGCCGCACGTCCGAGATGAACTCGACCGCCGGGCGCACGCCGTCTTTGTCGACGCCACCGGCGCGCAGGGCATTCACCCCTGCCAGACCGATCGACAGGAACACCGCGTCGTAATTCGTGGACAGCCCATCCAGCGAGATCGTCTCGCCCAGAACCGATCCCGTCTCAATCGTGATACCACCGATCTGCATCAGCCAATCCACCTCGGCCTGCGCGAAGTTGTTGGTCGATTTATAGGCTGCGATCCCGTACTCGTTCAGGCCGCCGGGCTTGGGCTTGCTTTCGTGAATGACAACGTCATGCCCCAGCATCGCCAGCCGATGCGCGCAGGCCAGCCCAGCGGGCCCTGCCCCGATCACCGCGACGGTCTTTCCGGTCGGCGCGGCACGGTCGAACGGATGCGCCCCGCCCGCCATTACACTATCGGTCGCATAACGCTGCAAGCGCCCAATCTCGACCGGAGCCCCTTCGGCAGCCTCGCGTACACAGGCTTCTTCACACAGTGTCTCGGTCGGACATACGCGGGCGCACATACCGCCCAGAATGTTTTGCGCCAAAATGGTCTCGCCCGCTGCTTCGGGCTGCCCGGCCTGAATATGCCGCATGAACAGCGGGATATCGATCTCGGTCGGACAAGCCGCCACACACGGCGCGTCATAGCAGAAATAGCACCGATCAGCAGCCACGGCAGCCTCGTGCGGGGCCAGTGGTGGATGCAGATCCGTGAAATTCGAGGTCAGCTCATCGCTGGAAAGCCGCCCGGAGACAATGCCGGGGGCCATCTGGCCCTGTGCCATCGCTCTACTCCCTGTAGATATGGTTGTTATGGGATCAGCTTGCCACAGTCTGAAATTTTATCAATTGGTAAAATTTGCCAAATGGTCAAAAAATCAAAAAACCGGGCTCAGCGGCCCGGTTTTCGGAAAAATATGCCTGTTTTTGATGCAGCGGCGAAATTCAAACCATCTGCGATAGATGCCCAGACTTGATCCAGACCCGTGCGCCGGCCTCTCCTGCCGTGGCGACGGAGTGGGTGCCGGGCGGCAAGCGAAGCCAATCCCAATCGGAAAACGCCTCATCCGATTCCCGAACAGTGCCTTCGATGACAAACAGCTCGAGCCCCTTTTCGGCATTCAAATCCAGCGCTTCATTCGGCGCCAAACTGAGAACCCGCACGTCCTCAAGGTCATCCTTGAACAGCTGGAGTTTTTCTGCCCCCTCGATTGACCGGCGCACTTCGGTTCTGTCTGCAGGGTCGAACTGATGCAGCTTGACCAGAATCGTCGCGCCGTTCTTGGCCGAGGGCGTATGAGAGGACGTCGGCGGGTTGCGCACATAGCTGCCGACCGGAAAGTCGCCTGTTTCGTCCTGAAACACTCCATCCAGAACCAGGTATTCCTCGCCGCCATCATGGGTATGCGCAGCGAACGCGCTGCCCGGCGCAAATCGTACGATTGTAGTGGCGCGGGCAACTTCTTCACCGATACGGTCCAGCATTTTTCGCTCGACCCCGGCTGCGGGGGACGCGACCCATTCGTTCTGATCAAAGTGGACGGCGACGCGCTTTGTGAAATCTGCGTTGACCCTCATGCGGTATCTCCTTCTGGACATCTCAGCCTAAGATGGGGGCATCACGCCGGTTTTCAATTTTTGCATCATGCGATCGTCTTCACATCTGGTTTTGTCTGCATACCCTGCGTACTGTGCCGCCAATAGATAACCAATAGATAATACGAGCGACGACCACCGACCGATGCAGGCCACCCCTTCGAAATTCAATATTGTCATCATTGGCCAGAACAACCGGCTGCAATACGAGGCATTGCTGTTTGCCGCCTCTTTGCGCCACAGCAGCCCCAATTTCGCCGGCCGCCTGTTTATCGCTGTTCCACAACCCAGCCAACGTTGGTCACAAGATCCCAGCATCCAGGACGAAGATATCCTTAAAGCGCTGCGCCAATTGGATGCCGAGCTGCTGCCTTTTGAAAATCAGGTCTTTGGCCAGACTTACCCGCATGGGAACAAGATTGAGGCGTTGTCGGCTTTGCCAGAAGGCGAGCCGTTTGTGTTCTTCGACAGTGACACGCTGATCACCGGAGATTTGCACGCTGTTCCCTTCGACTTTGCCCACCCCGGTGCATCGCTGAAAGTCGAGGGGACATGGCCACGCCCAACGCTATATGGGCCCGGATATGATGGTATCTGGAAGGCGCTTTATCACAGGTTCAATCTTGATTTCGAAAGTTCGGTCGACACGAGCCAACCGCATGATTATTGGCGGCGGTATTTGTACTTTAACGCTGGCTATTTCTTCCATTCTTGCCCCCGCATCTTTGGCGACAGGTTCCGTGACTATGCGCGCACTATCCGGGATGAAGATATCCCAGAGCTGGCCGGCCAGACATTGGACCCCTGGCTTGACCAGATCGCTCTGCCCTTGGTGATCCATTCCCTTGGCGGGGGGCGAGACGCCCTGCCCCACGGCCTGTTGGATGGCACCGTGAGCTGTCACTATCGCCTGTTCCCACTGCTTTACGCACGTGAAAGCGACCATGTGGTCGAGCTGCTGGAGACGGTGGTAGCGCCAAACCGCATCAAAAAAGTGCTCAAAGGGTATGAGCCGATCCGAAAGCTGGTCATTCAGCGAAAGGGTCACAAGATCCGCGAGATGTTCGACCGAGACAACCTGCCCCAACGCGAGCAGGCTATACGTAACAAAATCAAGGCAAAGGGCCTATGGATGCGCTGACAGGATTGTTGTGCGCAGCCCGTCAATCGCCTACAGAGTCTGCAACCAAAAAATCAACGGGAGATTTCCAGAATGTCTGACGGCCCAAGCTACGGTTTCGACACGCTTCAGATTCATGCGGGCGCACGTCCCGATCCGGCGACAGGTGCGCGCCAAACGCCAATCTACCAAACCACCGCTTACGTGTTCCGCGACGCCGATCACGCCGCTGCGCTGTTCAACCTGCAAGAAGTGGGCTTCATATACTCCCGCCTGACCAACCCGACCGTGGCCGTTCTGCAAGAACGCGTCGCCACGCTGGAAGGCGGCGTTGGGGCTGTGTGTTGTTCCTCGGGTCACGCCGCGCAGATCATGGCGCTGTTCCCTCTGATGGGACCGGGGTGTAACGTCATTGCCTCGACCCGCCTTTATGGCGGCACGGTCACTCAGTTCAGCCAGACCATCAAACGCTTTGGCTGGTCCGCCAAATTCGTCGACATGGACGATCCCGAGGCGGTAAAAGCCGCGATTGATGACAACACCCGTGCGGTGTTCTGTGAATCCATTTCGAACCCCGGCGGCTATGTGACCGATATTCGGGCGATGGCTGACATCGCCGACGAAGCCGGCGTACCGCTGATTGTCGACAACACTTCGGCAACACCTTACCTGTGCCGCCCCATTGAACAGGGCGCGACATTGGTGGTGCACTCGACCACCAAATACCTGACCGGGAACGGCACCGTCACCGGCGGCTGCATCGTGGATTCGGGCAAATTCGACTGGTCAGCGAATGACAAGTTCCCCTCGCTCAGCGAGCCCGAGCCAGCCTATCACGGGTTGAAATTCCACGAGACCTTTGGCCCGCTCGCCTTTACCTTCCACGGCATCGCCATCGGTCTGCGCGATCTTGGCATGACCATGAACCCGCAAGCCGCCCACTACACGCTGATGGGGATCGAGACCCTGTCGCTGCGGATGGAGCGTCATGTCGAGAACGCACAAAAGATCGCGGCCTGGCTCGAGGCGGACGACCGCGTCGATTATGTGACCTATGCGGGCCTGCCCTCGTCGCCCTATCACGACCGGGTCAAGGCACAATACACCAAGGGTGCCGGTGCCCTGTTCACCTTTGCTGTAAAGGGCGGCTATGACGCCTGCGTCAAACTTGTGAACGCACTGGAAATCTTCAGCCACGTCGCGAACCTTGGCGATGCGCGGTCGCTGATCATCCACTCGGCCTCGACCACGCACCGTCAGCTGACACCCGAACAGCAAGAGGCCGCAGGGGCCGGTCCGGGGGTTGTTCGCGTTTCGATCGGGATCGAAGACGTCAATGACCTGATCGCGGATCTGGACCAGGCTTTGGCAAAGGCGACTGCCTAAATCATGCCACGGCACACGATGAACTCACTTGGCCAACCCGTGGGCATGCCGGTCTCGGGTGAGTTTCCTCGCCCGACGCCAGCTCGCACGGGCATGCAGGGTCGGTTCTGTTCAGTGGTGCCTTTGGACGCGAAACAGCATACGTCCGGTCTGTACCGGGCGTTTGCCGAAGACAAGGACGGTCGAAACTGGACCTATCTGCCCGAAGAACCAATAACATCTGAAGTGGCTTTCGCAGATTGGATGGTTTGGGCTGAGAACAGCGCAGACCCGTTGTTTCACACGGTGCTTGACGGCGATGGAGCTCCGGTTGGGCATGCCACATATCTGCGCATTCAGCCCGACGCCGGGGTCATCGAGGTCGGGTACATTCATTTCTCACCCTTGTTGCAGCGCACCCCTCTGGCCACCGAGGCCATGTATCTGATGATGCGCCGCGTCTTTGATGAGCTTGGCTATCGGCGCTATGAGTGGAAATGCGACGCCCTGAATGCCCCCTCACGTAGCGCGGCCGAGCGGTTGGGCTTTACCTTCGAAGGCATTTTTCGCCAGGCAACCCACTATAAAGGGCGCAACCGGGACACCGCGTGGTATTCAATTCTGGATAGTGAATGGCCACGCATCCAGACTGCGTTCGAAACATGGCTATCGCCAGAAAACTTCGACCAATCGGGCCAGCAGCGTCACACACTGCAGGCCCGAGCGGCTGAGTAGTATTTATTCGGATATCGCAAATTCCATCGTGACATTGACCGAGACTGAAATCTCACCGCCTGCCACCGGAACCCCCGCCGAATCCGCAACTTTGAATTCGCGCATCTGCGCGGCAGGGCGGATACCTCCGACATGCTCGTTGATTTGTTGCACAGGTCCCAAAGTCAGCGAGGCAGCCTGCGCCAGTTGCTCTGCCTTGGCAGTTGCTTCGGCCACAGCTTTGGCGCGGGCTTGCGCCTCAAGCGGTTTAGGGTCCTGAACACCAAAGCTCAGCCCCCCGAAGTCATTTGCGCCATCTTGGATGACGGCATCCATTACGGCACCCAGTTGTGTTAGGTCACGAACCCGTACGAATACTCGGTTTGATGCCGAAAAGCCCGAAATCTCGGGTCGGTCGCCGTTGGGGTTATTTCGGCCCGACCAAACCGGCGAGAGCGACAGATCCCTTGTTTGGACATCCCGTGCTTCAATGCCCATCTGCTCTAGACGCGCCAATATTGCCGACACCGCGTCGGACGTGGCCTGCATCGCGTTTGCGGCCTCGGCATCCTCATGTGTCACTCCTAGTGTTATGGTCGCCATATCGGGCACCGCCAGAGCGGTCCCAAGGGCGTCGACAGCAATGCGACGTTCTTCCGCATGGGCCATCCCTGCCGCCGTTGCAGCCATCAAAGCCGCTAAAAAAGCGTATTTCTTCAAGGTCTTCCCTCCGATTTCTTTGTCATAAACATGGGGTGGCAACGGTCTGCCGAACAAGGGGGAAACCCGGCTTTTTCTTTCCCTCGGCAAGATCCTGCTTTAATGTCAGTCTGCGGACAGAATGACTGTCTGCTTAGACGATGACAATTATGGTTCTTCCGGATTATGAAACCCGCTTTTGCGCTGTCTTTTTCTACTGCCGGAATTTCTTTGCACCACTTTTCGGATGGTGACTGGTTCTGCGTTGGTGATGTTTCGCTGGATGCCCCGGATTTTTCGGATCAGGTCAAAACACTGCGCGACAAAGGATTCGCGCTGGAAAATGACCTGAATTGCAAGCTGGTCCTGCCGGCCGATCAGGTTCGGTTCCTTAGCCTTGGAACCGGCGATGAAGATGCCGAAGGACAGAGCCTATTGGTTCAGACCGCGTTAACGGATGCGACGCCCTATACGCTTGAAGACCTGAGATTCGACACCGCAACCGACGGCGCGCTGATACATGTGGCAGCGATCGCCCGGCAGACGCTGGATGAGGCATTGGCATTCGCCAACGACTACGGCTTTGTTCCGACCCAGGTCACGACCAACACCGACGAGCAGGACTACCCGTCCGAGCCTCAATTCCTGGCACCAAGAAACCCGGCCCCCGTAGAAGAGACTCCCGTTTCGGCGCTTCCGGTGCACGCGATCGCGGCCGAAGAAAAGCCAACGGAATTCCGCGCAGCTGCGGCTGCAGAGCACCACGAGGCGTCACTTTCAAACCGTCTAGAAGGATACGGTATATCTATCAGCGCCGCGGCTGCTCTGGGTATCGCCGCCGTTTTGATGTGGGCCTTCCTTGGGTCGGGTGATGATGATGTCACTCTACCGGAAACTGCACTTGTCGAAGAAGCAGCGCAGGAGGCACCATCCAAAACCGCCGTGTCGGAAGCAGAAACACCGGAATCGTCCCCGATCACAGCCGAAACCGAACCAGCTGAAAAGCCAACTGAATTGACCGTTGTCGAACCGGCACCAGAAACCTCAGTTGAAGACACCGATCCCAAAGCGCCCAAGGTTTCTCCGACCGATGCCGCCATTCTTGAGGCTTTGAAGATTGCACCCACCGAAGTCGAGCCGATTGAAACAACCCCCGAACCAGAGCAGCTGCATGCTGGCGCGCAAATAGGCTCGGTTGAGCCTCTGTCTGGTCCTGCGTCGGAATCGCCTGATGCCCAATTTATAGCGTCAACCGATCGATCAGACCTGTCGCGCGATGCCGTGGCTCCGCCATTGGTGACCAGCTTTGCGATGGGAGACGTATACTCCCAACCCAGCGAACCCAGCGCCTCAGGGACGCGGTTTGATCTGGACGAACGCGGACTTGTGAGCGCAACAGCAGAAGGCACGCTGAATCCGGACGGTGTTCTAGTTTTCCTTGGCCGACCGTCAAAAGTCCCGCCAGAAGTACCAGTCCGTTTCGAACAGGAACCAATTGAAGAAGACCCAACGACCAGACTGGCAGAGCTGCGGCCCAACCCTCGCCCATCCGACCTGATAGACCGGTTCGAACGGCAGCAACTTGGCGGTCGAACTCTTGCCGAATTGGCGGTTCTTCGGCCCAAGCTACGTCCGGCGTCGTTGCAACAAAGCCCACAGGTAGACGAAACACCAACCGCGCTGGCGGTTGTTCGCGTCCCACGCCCGAAACCGCGCCCTGCCGGTGTTAACCGACCTGCAAGCACCACCGCAGTCAGTCTTGGGTCGACCGCCGCGATAGAGCGCAGCACCAACGAACCTGACACTTTCCAACCGCGGGCGGTGGCCCCGAAAATTCCGTCATCGGCGTCGGTTGCGCGGCAGGCAACCATCGACAACGCAATCAACCTGCGAAAACTGAATCTCATAGGCGTGTATGGCACCCCAGCAAACCGTCGAGCGTTGGTGCGGTTGCCCAGCGGGCGCTACAAAAAGCTGAAGGTTGGGGATCGTCTTGATGGCGGCAACGTTGTCGCGATCAGTGACAGCGAATTGCGATATCAAAAACGCGGTCAGAACGTTACGCTGAAAATGCCCAGAAGTTAAAGGCGGCACAGGTGATGCGCCGCCCAATTTACGCATTTGATAACCAGCTCAAGCCGCTGATATTTCACCACTTTCGATCTGCTCGCGCTCGATGGATTCGAACAGCGCCTGAAAGTTGCCCTCGCCAAATCCATCGTCACCTTTGCGCTGGATGAACTCGAAGAATATCGGCCCAATCACTGTTTTTGAGAAAATCTGAAGCAAGATCCGCGTTTCGCCACCGTCCAGAACGCCTTCGCCGTCGATCAGAATGCCGTGTTTCATCATCCGATCCAGTGGCTCTTCGTGGTCGACCACGCGGTCTTTGGACATATGGTAATACGCTTCGTTTGGGCCGGGCATGAATTTCAAACCCTTTTCGGCAATCGCATCCGTCGACGCATAGATATCCTCGCTGCCGACGGCGATATGCTGGATGCCTTCACCCTTGTACTTTTTCAGATAAGAGACGATCTGCCCGGTCTCGCCGCGATCTTCGTTGATCGGGATGCGAATACGGCCACAGGGCGATGTCAGCGCGCGGCTGTAAAGCCCTGTGAACTTACCCTGAATATCGAAAAAGCGGATCTCACGGAAGTTGAACAAATCGCCGTAAAACTTGAACCACTTGTCCATATTTCCCTTGTAGACGTTGTGGGTGAGGTGATCGAGGTAATAAAACCCGTCACCCCGCGGCTTGGACTGTTCGGTCCACTTGAACTCTTGGTTGTAGGGAGACGTCTCATAATATTGGTCGATGAAATAGATCAAAGACCCGCCGATCCCTTTGATCGCAGGTACGTCCATCGTTTTGTCCGCAGCATCATAGGGCTCGGCGCCCTTGCTGACCGCGTGTTCATAGGCTTTTTGCGCATCCACGACGCGCCACCCCATCGCCGGTGCACAAGGGCCATGTTCTGTAACAAACTTAGCTGCAAAACTGTCCGCATCCGCATTGAGGATGTAAGTCACATCGCCTTGCTGCCAAAGTTCCACCGATGGCTTCGTCTTATGGTGACCGACCAACTCAAAGCCCATCTTGGTGAAAAGATCACGCAGCTCTTGCGGGTTGGGATGGGCAAATTCGACAAATTCGAAACCGTCGGTTCCGGCGGGGTTTTCGTTGCTGATGGCGGATTTCGGGGCGTTATGCGGGAAGGGTCCCATGGCGCGTCTCCGTGAAAACAGGAATTTCTTTGCTGATTCCAAAATACGCCTTATTCGGCGCTGTTTCTGCGCATTGTTTTCGAGTAAACTAGGTGGAAACGCGCGATGTCCGCACCAAAACAGATTTTTACGAAAGAAGTCCGCATATGCTGGATTCCACCGATACGCGACTCTTATCAGCACTTCAGACAAATGCGCATCTGACGGCGCATCAGCTGGGTGAGATGCTGAACCTGTCGCCCAGTCAAGCCGGCCGCCGTCGTCAAAGGCTGGAGGCTGAAGGATACATCACCGGCTACGCCGCGCGTCTGGACCCGCTGAAGCTGGGGCTGCAGGTACAAGGCTTTGTTCAGGTCCATCTCGGCACTCACGGTCCGGAACAATCCGAAAGCTTTGCCCGCATGGTCGACACCCGGCCCGAAATCACCAGCGCCTGGACGATGACAGGTGAGGCAGATTACCTGCTTCATGTCTATTGCGACGATCTATCCGCCCTCAATCGCTTGCTTCATCAGGTGATACTGCCGCATCCTGCGGTAGCACGTGTGCAAAGCCAGATCGTTATGGACCAACTCAAGCGCGACGCGCCCCTGCCTACCTGACCCAAAGAGGATAATATGGACGATTTCCTTTACCAGGCTTCGATCTATCTGGCTGCCGCCGTGATCGCTGTGCCGCTGTCGGCGCGCCTGGGGCTTGGTTCGGTCTTGGGATACCTGGCCGCAGGGATCGTCATAGGGCCCATGTTTGGACTGGTCGGCGCCGAAACCGAAAGCCTGCAGCATGTGGCCGAGTTCGGCGTGGTCATGATGCTGTTCCTGATCGGGCTGGAACTGGAACCCCGCGCTTTGTGGGACATGCGCGAGCGCTTGCTGGGATTGGGTGGCCTTCAGGTTTTGCTGTCTACCGGAGTGATCGCGGGCGTTGCCATCTACGCCAATCATCCGTGGTCCGTGGCACTGGCAGTCGGTTTGACCTTGTCTTTGTCCTCAACAGCGATCGTTTTGCAAACCTTGTCCGAAAAAGGCTTGATGCAAACGAACGGAGGGCGCGCGACTTTCTCGGTGCTTTTGACGCAAGACATTGCAGTGATCCCGATCCTTGCGCTGCTACCGTTGCTGGCCCTGCCGGCGATTCCGCAAATTCAGAATGACGGTTCCATAAACAGGGCCGCAACGGACCTTCACGACAAGGCGCATCACAGCTTGTCACTGGTCGAAGGCCTGCCGGGCTGGGCCGTCACATTGGTCACTATCGGTGCCATTGCCTTTGTTATTCTGGCTGGTGTCTACCTGACCCGCCCCCTATTCCGCTTTATCCACGCCACGCGCCTACGCGAGATGTATACAGCATTGGCATTGATGATCGTTGTCGGGATTTCCTTTTTGATGACGTTGGTTGGCCTTTCCCCGGCCCTCGGTGCGTTTCTGGCGGGGGTAGTGCTGGCCAGCTCGGAATTCCGGCATGAGATGGAAAGCGATCTGGAACCCTTTAAGGGTTTGTTTCTGGGCCTGTTCTTCATCACCGTCGGGGCCGGAATTGACGTCGCCTATTTCTTCAATGATCCGTTCGATCTGATCGGGCTGGCCCTTTTAGTCATCCTCGTCAAAGGGATCATTCTGTTTCTGGTCGGCCGCGCGTTTAAATTACGTGGTCGCGATCATTGGCTGTTCACGCTGGGGCTGGCGCAAGCGGGCGAGTTTGGGTTTGTTCTACTTGCCTTTTCGACCCAGCAGAACGTCATCCCTCCCGATTTGTCACAAAAGCTGCTGATGATCATCGCTTTGACCATGTTGATCACGCCGCTTCTGTTCATCATCTATGATCTGTTGTCGCGCCGGATGAGCGACGGCGCTCCGACACCCGAACCCGATGAGATAGATGAAAAAGGCCCTGTGATAATTGCCGGGATTGGCCGTTTCGGTCAGATCGTCAACCGGCTGGTTCAGGCCAGTGGAACCAAGACGGTCGTTTTGGACCACGACATTGAGACGGTCCAACTGATGCGTCGGTTCGGCGTCAAAGGGTTTCTGGGCGACCCCACCCGTCCTGAACTGCTGCGCGCCGCTGGCCTGGAAAAAGCTGCTGTTTTGGTGGCCGCAATGGACGATCCCAAACAGGTTACTCGTCTGGTGGGGTTCGCACGTCGTCAGCGACCCGATTTGCACATTATCGCCCGCGCCCGGGACAGAACCCATGTCTATGAACTGTATCAGGCTGGCGCCAATGATATCGTGCGCGAGATGTTTGACGGATCACTGCGCGCCGGTCGGTATGTTCTGGAAAACATCGGCCTGAGCGAATACGAGGCCGCGCAGGCCGAACAGACCTTCTATCATCACGACAGGATGTCGGTACGCGAGTTGGCCGAGCTTTGGATTCCCGGAATGCCGACAGCCGAGAACAAGAAATACATTGAACGGGCCCGCCAGTTCGAAAAGGATCTCGAAACCGAGCTGTTGGAACTGGCCGAAAAACACGCCAAAAAGTCAGCCTGACCCAAAGGGTCAGGCCATCAGATCAACCGTCTGACACGCCCGCCTCGGCAAAAGTTGCCATGCCGGAATGACAGGCCACTGCGCTTTTGAGGATATTGATCGCCAGAGTGCCGCCCGACCCCTCGCCCAGTCGCAAACCAAGGTTCAGCAGCGGCTGTTTGCCCAGCTTTGCCAAAACCGCGCCATGGGCACCTTCGGCGCTTTGATGTCCAGCGACGGAATGATCCAACGCGCCGTCGGCGATATCCGCCAAGCACGCAGCGGCGGCGGAGCAGATGAAACCATCCAAGATGACCGGGATGCGCAATACCCGCGCTGCCGCGATCGCTCCAGCCATGGCGGCGATCTCGCGTCCGCCCAGACGGCGCAGAATTTCGATCCCATCACCCGTGCCGCCATGCAGCGCAACGCCTTCGGCCACAACACGGGTTTTATTCGCAAGACCAGCGTCGTCTACACCGGTGCCCCGGCCCGTCCAGTCCGCGGCGTCACCGCCAAACAAGGTGCAGGCAATTGCGGCAGCCGGGGTGGTGTTGCCAATTCCCATCTCGCCCACCACCAACAGATCGGCGGTTGCGTCTACCGCGTCCCACCCCGTGCGAAGTGCGGCCAACACCTCGGCCTCAGACATCGCAGGACCCGCGGTGAAATCTGCTGTTGGACGGTCCAACTCAAGCGCATGTACATCCATGGTCGCTCCAGCCGACTTGGCAAGCTGGTTGATGGCCGCTCCGCCATGCTCAAAGTTCATCACCATCTGAACGGTGACTTCCGGTGGAAATGCAGACACACCTTGCGCCGTTACGCCATGGTTTCCGGCGAAAACAATCACCTGCGGTGCCGAAATCTGTGGCCGCGCATCCCCGCGCCAACCCGCATACCAGATGGCCAGATCCTCAAGCCGCCCCAATGCGCCGGGTGGCTTGGTCAGTTGCCCATTTCGGTCTGCGGCTCCGTTCACAGCGTCCTGATCAGGGCCAGGCGCACGAAGAAGGGCATCTCGAAAGGAATTTAGGTCTTTTAGTTCAGGCAGCATCCAAAGCCTCGTTGCATCAGAGTGGTCCTGTGTGTTTAACCGAAGCAATCCATCCAACAAGACCCTGAAAGGCGTGGAAATGGCAAAAAACGACACGGTGCCCATTTCCTTGTGGGATATTCCGCTGGCTTTGGTCCTGTTGACGCGTTTGCCCGTCCCCAAACTGCCTTCGCAGGTATTTGCGCGACAGGCCAGCGCTGCATGGGCCTTTCCTTTCGTCGGAGCTATTCTTGGCGCTTTGGCCTGCTGTGTAGGTTGGGCTGCGATGTCGATCGGGCTGAACGCCACGGCCAGCGCCATTTTGGTGGTAACCGCACTAATTCTGTCCACTGGCGCCATGCACGAGGATGGCCTGGCAGATACAGTTGACGGGTTTTGGGGCGGCTTCACCCCCGAACGTCGGCTGGAGATCATGAAGGACAGCCACATTGGCACGTATGGCGTTTTGGCGTTGATCATGTCACTTTTCTTACGCGTCACCTTGATCGAGACGCTGCTCGCGGCCCAGTATTTCTCGGCAATTTTGGCCGCAAGTGTCTGGTCGCGCGCGATGATGCCTCCTGTTATGGCCAGCTTACCGAATGCACGAGGGTCGGGGCTGAGCCAATCGGTTGGCGCCCCAAAGATATCTATTGTCGCGGGCGGCGTCGGATTGGCGTTCGGGATTTGCGCAGTTCTGATCGGGATTTCCGCTTTAGCGGCCGTTCTGTTGAGCGCGCTGGCAGTTTTTGCTCTGGCAATGGTCGCAAGGTCCAAGATCGGCGGTCAGACAGGCGACGTACTGGGCGCGACTCAGCAAATCTCTGAAATCGCTATGCTGCTGACATTGGTTACTTTGCTTTAGGACGAGCCACCTGTCTCAATCCGCAGCACCTCGCCGCAGTGTTTGCAATGAACTGCATCGGGGTCGTGACGGAATAGGCCGCAACTCGGGCATTTGTAGCGCACCTTCTGCGGCATGAAAATTGCCTGCGCGAGACGCACAAATAGCGCAACACCGACCACCATAATGAAAACTGAAAAGAGTTTACCACCCGGAGTGGCCAATGTGATGTCCCCGAAGCCAGTGGTGGTCAGCGTCGCCATCGTAAAATACAGCGCGTCGATATAGGCTGTCTGGCTGTTCTCAGGGATGAAGAATACCAAAACAGCTGTCGAGGTCACGAACACAAAAACCAAAAGGTTGATCGCCGCGATCACCGCATCTTCATGTGTGCGGAAAAACGAGCTGTCACGGCGCAGGTCTCGCAGCAAGTGATACGAATGAATCAAGCGCAAAGCCCTGAGAATACGCAAAAACGCCAGATTACCAGTGATCAGGGGGTCAAGCATCAAAGACAGAATGACTACCACATCCGCCAGTGTGTAAACCTTGAAGAAAAGCTGCCAGGGTTTCTTTGCGATCCACAGACGGGCAGAAAAATCCAACAGGATCAAAAAGCCCACGATCATGCTGGCGGCTGAAATTCCGGGACCATGAGGAATATGCGCCGTGGCAATAAAGAAAACGATAGTTCCGGCGTCGAACAGGATCAGACAATATCGGAACCAGACCGACACCGGATCGTGGCCGATATATAGATACCTGAGAGTTTTCTTTATCCTTGCCATCTATCCGCCTCTACCAAAACGGAAATTAGCGGATTTTCCTCAGTTCACCAAGCCCGTCAAACGGAAAAGGCCGCCTGTGATACGGGCGGCCCATCGAAATTTGTAGTAGGTCGATTAGGCGGCGCGCGATGTGAGGACTTCGTCCACTTGTTTGGCCGCAGACACCTCGCCTGCCCCTGAAACGGCGGCAACTTCACGGGTCAGACGCTCAAGCGCAGCCTCGTACAGCTGACGTTCGGAATAGCTTTGTTCGCGCTGATCATCGGTGCGGTGCAGATCGCGGACAACTTCGGCGATCGAGATCAGGTCGCCTGAGTTGATTTTCTGTTCATATTCCTGCGCCCGACGCGACCACATTGCGCGCTTGACCTTGGCCTTACCCTTCAAGGTTTTCATCGCTTGGCTAATGACGTCCGGTGAACTCAGCGACCGAAGGCCAGATTCTGTTGCCTTGTTGGTCGGAACGCGCAAGGTCATCTTGTCTTTTTCAAAAGAAATCACGAACAGCTCGAGCGAATATCCCGCGACTTCCTGCTCCTCGATCGAGATGATCTGTCCCACGCCATGGGCTGGGTAGACAACATAATCGTTCGGGCGGAACTCAAGCTTTTTCGACTTAGACATACAGGTTCATCCTTGGTTAAATGAGCTGGACAACAGACAACAATACGCCCCAACCCGCGCCACTCTGGCCCGGTCAGGCGGTTTGTTTGTCTAAAAATCAAAACTCCAAAGCGTACATACTTACGGAGTCATCCCCAGCTCAGTCATCATTCAGCTACCAAGTATATCACAAAAATGCGACACACGAAAGCAGCGCGGATAGACAAAGCATTAAAATTAAATAAAAACAAAATGTTAAGAGGATTTCTTGCTCTTAAACTAAAGAGTTTAGGCGGCGAATCGCTTAACCGCCTTCACCCGGTGCTTCCGAGAAATACTTCTCCATTTTACCCTCTTCACCGTCGCGTTCTTCGGCTTCGGGCAGCGGGTCTTTTTTGGTAATGATAACCGGCCACATTTCCGAGTATTTCCGGTTGAACTCGACCCATTGGTCCATGCCCGGCTCGGTGTCGGGGCGGATGGCGTCGGCGGGGCATTCGGGTTCGCAAACGCCACAGTCAATGCATTCGTCCGGATGAATGACCAGCGTGTTTTCACCTTCATAGAAACAATCCACCGGGCACACTTCGACACAGTCGGTGTATTTGCAGCCAATGCAGTTTTCAGTGACAACGTAGGTCATGTTCGGATTCCCGTTTGCGCTTTGGACGTCTAGCTAAATCAGTATGGCGTCAGCTTCAAGATAGGATCAGCTATCGAGATTGCGAGAAAGATCAAGCGCGCGCCGATCTTTCTTGGTTGGACGACCTTTTCCTTCAAAGCTTGGATTTCGCGGCGGCTTGTCCTGCTTTTCGGTCAAATCCGTATATAGCGTTTGTGCCTCGGGGGCCGGGCCGCGGCGTTCACCCAGTTTTTCCACCCGCACAACACGCACAATGCGGCCCTGCGGAAAGGTCAGAACGTCTCCGGGGCTGATGGCTGTCGCCGGTTTCAGCACCCGGTTGCCGTTCAAGCGCACATGGCCGCCGCTGACCTGTTTGGCCGACAGGCTGCGAGTCTTGAAGAACCGCGCCTGCCACAGCCATTTGTCGATCCGCAGCTTGGCCTCGGACATGCGCGTTTAGTTGCCGTCCTTCAGCCCCATCAACGCAGCGGCGAAGGGGTTGTCGGGATCAATGGCTTTCTCTTTCTTGGGCGGACGGGCCGAGAAAGATTTCGCGCCTTGCGGCTTGCCACCCTTTTTGCCCTGCGGGCGGCGGTTGTCCTGAGGTTTGCCACGCGGTTTGCCCTTGCCCTGCCCCTGCTCGCGGCGCGGGCCACGATTTTGCTGACGCTGACGGCCCCACGTGAAGGTATAGAACACCTCGACCTCGGGCTCATCACTTGCGGGTTCTACGACCGGAGCCTCGGCTGCCGCCTCGGTGCTTTCGGTGGCCTCGGCTGGCGCCTCGGCGGGTGCGGCGGCCTCATTCGTCGCACCTGCGTCTGCCGGGGTTTCCTCAGTCACAGGTTGCTCGGACGCTTCTGCCGCAGGTTGTTCAGCAGGAGCGGCTTTGACCTTTTCACGCTCGCCACGCTCGGCCTTGTAACCCAAGCCTTGCATCAGGTCGGCGAATTGCTCGAGCGTCATACCGGTGATCGAGAGCATGTCGGGCTTGGCTTCGAACCCACCACGACTGTCCTCAGACCGCAGCATGTCGGCCAGACGTTCCAGCATATCGATACGGATCGAACGCTCACCGGCATCGCGGTAACCGCACATTGTGTCATAGCCCCGCGGCGCGTCCTTGGCGACGGGCACCGTGACCAGGCCCGGAGGTGGCGCTTCGGGAAATTCCTGCAAGCCACCCGCAAGCGCCCACAGAACAAGACGTAGGCGCGTCGGCGCAGGTTTCAGCAGCAGCGGCATGAAGATGGTAAACTGGCCAAACCGGATACCGTGCTTGCGCAGCGCTCCGCGGGCGTCCTGATCCAGATCCTTCACGTCTTGCGCGACCTGCGCGCGAGGCAGAATGCCCAATGCCTCGACCATGCGGAAGGCAAAGCCCTTGGCCAGACCGCTCAGCTCCTCGTCCCGTGACAAGTTCAGCAGCGGTTCAAACAGCGCGGCCACCTTGCGGTCGATGAAGTGCTGCAAGCGGCGCTGCACTTTTTGTTCGACGTCGGGGCCTGCGGCTTCATCCACGAAGACCTCGACCATGGGCTTGAGCGGTTCTGCCCCGGCAACCAGCTTGCCGACGGCATATTCGCCCCACATCAGGCCACCTTGTTCGGTGAAATCAATTTCGGTATCGGGCGCGTTGTAGAAGCGATCGGCGCGCAGATGGAATTGCGGCGCGAGGGCCTGCAAGGACGCCGATTTCAAAGCTTTCGCCTCGGTCCCCTGCGCAGCCTTGTCCGGGCTAAACCGGAACCCTTCCAAACGACCGACGAATTCGCCTTCGACGGTCACTTCACCCTTGTCATTTACTTCGGCCAAAAGGGCCTCCTTCTGTTTGAGCCGCCGCAGCAAAACGGATGTGCGCCGGTCCACAAATCGTTGGGTCAGACGGTCATGTAATGCATCTGACAGCCTGTCTTCTACAGCGCGCGTTTCCTCACGCCAATGGGATTCGTCACGAACCCATCCGTTTCGTTGCGCAACATATGTCCAGGTGCGAATATATGCTAGCCGTTTGGAGAGCGCATCAATATCTCCGTCCGTCCGATCAATCCGGCGGATTTGCCGCGCCATGAAGTCATCAGGGATCGACTGGCGTTCGTGCAGATGCCCGTAGATCACCTCGAGCAGGCTGGCATGTTCCGAATGGCTGATGCCGCGAAAATCGGGGATTCGGCACACATCCCACAGCAGGCGCACGGATTGAGGATCGCTGGCGCGGGCCATGACCTCGGTCACTTGTGACAGCGATTTCAGCACGTTCAGATCGTCGGCGGGCCGTGCTTTGAGCAGGTTTTCGTTGTCGGGACTGACTTCTAGCGAGTCGATCAGTGCCTCGATGGATCCGAACCGCAAGGCAGCATTCCGCCAGTTCAGCTTTTTCATCGGCGTGAAGCGGCTGTCCATGATCGCTTGTGCTGTGCCTTCGTCCAACGGCGGGGCCTCGCCCGTGACGCCAAACGTGCCATCCGACATCCCACGCCCGGCCCGGCCTGCGATCTGGGCCAGTTCGTTTGGGGCCAAGGGCCGCATCCGCCGACCGTCAAACTTGGTCAGCGAAGAAAAAGCCACGTGATTCACGTCCAGATTCAAGCCCATACCGATGGCGTCGGTGGCGACCAGATAATCAACTTCTCCATTCTGATAGAGGTCCACCTGCGCATTACGGGTGCGCGGGCTGAGCGCACCCATGACCACGGCCGCCCCTCCCTTTTGACGACGCAGCAGTTCCGCGATGGCATAGACGTTATCAACCGAGAACCCGACGATGGCGCTGCGTGGAGGCATCCGGCTGATCTTTTTCGACCCGGCATAGACCAGTTGAGACATCCGTTCGCGCCGCACAAACTGTGCCTCGGGCACCAGCGCTGATATGGGACCACGCATGGTGTCCGAGCCTAGGAACAGCGTCTCGCTTGTACCGCGAGACCGCAGCAGACGATCGGTGAAAACATGGCCGCGTTCAGGGTCGGTACACAGCTGGATTTCGTCGATGGCCACGAAATCGGCGCCCATACCCTCGGGCATCGCCTCGACCGTGCAGACCCAGTATTGGGTGCGCGGCGGCACGATCCGTTCTTCGCCCGTAACAAGCGCCACGACGGACGGCCCGCGAATGGCGACGATCTTGTCATAAACCTCGCGCGCCAGCAGACGCAGCGGCAGGCCGATAACACCTGTCCGGTGGCCCAGCATCCGCTCGATCGCGTAATGAGTTTTGCCTGTATTGGTTGGGCCCAGTACGGCCACGATTCGGGATGACCCGCTCACTCTTGCCCCCTGCCCCTTAGAGGGACGAGCCCTCGACCTGAGGCTTCAGTCGATTCACCGCATTGGTTACTTCTTCATGATGGGGATGTATAGCCAATGCACGCTCGTAGACAGCCAGCGCTTTGTCCGGTTGGCCAATAATCTCAAAGATCAGGCCAAGACCGTAGATCGCTTCGTAATGGTTCGGGTTAAGTGTCAGCGCATATTCCAAATCAGCGGCTGCCAAGCCAAACCGTTCAACCCCAAAAAATGCCGACGCGCGTACGTGCCACCCTTCTGCAAAGTCAGGCGCATGATCGGTCAGCGCCGTCAGATGTTCGATAGCCGCCTTTGTATCACCGTCATCCAGCGCCTCACGTCCCCGTTCCAGCAAAAGATCAGCCGAGGCTGAACCCGATAACGACCACAGAGACTTGAGTTGACGATCAATGCCAATCGCTTGATCGGGTGTTGATTGCGCCAATTGCTGCAATAACTCGGCTTCATCCCGTGAATCTGCCTGCTGTGCAAGACAAGGGATGGAAAACGTGACTAGCAGCGCGGTTGCCGCGACGATACCTTTGAGATTGGTGCTTGCAATGCTCATAACAACGGTCAGTGTAGCGTAGCGCAGGAGGATGTCCATTCCCTGTGCTCAAATCAAAGTGAGGAGAACCATGAGCGACACTCTGGAAAAAGCCGCAGCGGCGCTGAACGAAAAACTGGCCGACAGCGGCTTTGGCGCATCCGCCAAGTTCGCCATTGAAGGTGTGGGTTCGATTGTTCTGGACGGCAGCGGCGCGCGTGTCAGCGACGAAGAAGCTGACGTCACCATGAACGCTGATGTCGACACGTTCGAACAAATCCTTAGCGGTGAGCTGAACCCGACCGGTGCTTTCATGTCCGGCAAGCTGACCGTCGATGGTGACATGGGTGTCGCCATGCAACTGGCATCGGCGCTGGCCTGATGGAAATGTCGTCGGCCCCTTTGTTCGAAGACGTGGCCGGCGCACCCGCCGGTGGACAGGCCCATTGGCTGACGACCTCTGACGGGGTTCGCATCCGAGTGGCTCATTGGCTGCCACAGGGTGATGCGGTCGGGACTGTGTTCATGTTTCCCGGCCGTACAGAATATATCGAGAAGTACGGCAATGCCGCGACTGAGTTTGTCGGGCGTGGATTTGCATTTCTGGCGATCGACTGGCGTGGTCAGGGGCTGGCCGATCGCCCTCTGGACGACCCGCGTGTCGGACATGTCGATACGATACCGGATTATCAGATGGATGCTCAGGCCGCTTTTGCGCTGGCCACAGAGCTGGATCTACCCAAACCGTGGCACGTCATCGGTCACTCGATGGGCGGTGCCATTGGCCTGCGGGCTGTACTTGAAACTGACAAGTTTGCCACCTGCGCGTTTACCGGGCCAATGTGGGGAATATTCTTCACCCCATTGATGAAACCGCTGAGCAGGTTGACCGCCTATTGGGGCCCTCGGTTCGGGCTGGGTGAGAAAACCCCGCCCACGACATCTTTGGAAAGCTACGTCCTGTCGCAACCGTTTGAAGGCAACGTGCTAACGCGTGATCCAGCGATGTATCAGATGATGCAGGATCAGCTCAACGTCCATCCCGAGTTGGTGCTAGGCGCACCCTCAACAATCTGGCTGCGCGAGGCGCTGGACGAATGCGCTTGGTTGATGGAGCAGACCGCCCCCACCATTCCGTGTCTGACTTTCCTTGGAACCCATGAACAGATCGTCGACCGCAAGGCGATCCGCGCCCGCATGGCCAACTGGCCCAGCGGCACGCTGGTGGAAATCCCCGATGGGGAACACGAGGTTTTGATGGAAGCGCCTGAGGTCCGCGGCCCCGTTTTCGATCAGTTGGCGGCGCATTTCATGCCCGCCGAACGCGAACCGGCCCTGTCTGACTAACACCCCGCTTGTGATCCCTGCCCGGCACGCCTAGATGTTGGCAAAAGCTGTTATTTCGAGGTGATCTATGCGCGACCTTCCCTTCCCCGTCCGTGACGCAAACGCAGTCGGCGGGTCCGACAATCTTGGCAACCTACCGGAATGGGACCTGACGGATCTGTACAGCTCGGAAGAGGCGCCGGAACTGTCGCGCGATCTGGACTGGCTGGAAGGCGAATGTGCGTCCTTTGCCGCAGACTACGAGGGCAAGCTGGCCGATCTGGATGCCGATGGACTGCTGCAATGCGTCCTGCGAAACGAAAAGATCAACGCCATTGCCGGGCGGATCATGTCCTTCGCCGGTCTGCGGTACTACCAGCTGACCACCGATGCGGACCGCGCCAAGTTCCTATCGGATATGCAGGAAAAGATTACCATCTTCACCACGCCGCTGGTGTTCTTCACGCTTGAGATCAATCGTATCGACGATGACGCGCTGAAAGCCCTGTTCGACGCCAACGCGGATCTGGGCCGGTACGAACCCGTCTTTCGCCGCATCCGCGCGATGAAGCCCTATCAACTGTCTGATGAGCTGGAGAAATTCCTGCACGATCTGGGCGTTGTCGGCGATGCATGGGAACGTCTGTTTGACGAAACCATCGCCGGCCTGACCTTTGACATCGAAGGCGAAGAGCTGAACATCGAAGGCACCCTGAACCTGCTGACCGAGCAGGACCGGAGCAAACGCGAAACCGCTGCTCGGGAATTGGCGCGGGTGTTTCAGGACAACGTCAAAACCTTTGCCCGTGTTCACAACACACAGGCCAAAGAGAAAGAAATCGTAGACCGCTGGCGCAATATGCCAACCGCTCAAACCGGTCGCCACCTGTCAAACGACGTGGAACCCGAAGTGGTTGAGGCTCTGCGCGAAGCCGTCGTCGCCGCCTATCCTAAACTGAGTCACCGCTACTACGAGCTCAAGCGCAAATGGCTGGGGCTGGACGTGATGCAGGTCTGGGACCGCAACGCGCCCTTGCCGATGGAAGACACACGCATCGTCGGTTGGGACGAGGCCGAAAAGACCGTAATGGATGCCTATAACGCGTTTGACCCGCGCATGGGCGATATCGCCGCCCCCTTCTTCAGCAAAGGCTGGATTGATGCCGCGGTGAAGCCGGGCAAGGCACCGGGTGCATTTGCCCACCCGACCGTCACCGACGTGCACCCCTACGTGATGCTCAACTATCTGGGCAAACCGCGCGACGTGATGACCCTGGCGCACGAGCTGGGTCATGGTGTCCACCAAGTACTGGCCGCCGGTCAGGGCGAGATGCTGTCCTCTACCCCGCTGACACTGGCCGAAACGGCCTCGGTCTTTGGTGAGATGTTGACCTTCCGCAAGATGCTGGATCAGGCCGAAACCCCCGAACAGCGCAAAGTGCTATTGGCGGGCAAGGTCGAGGACATGATCAACACGGTCGTCCGCCAGATTGCGTTCTATGATTTCGAATGCAAACTCCACGCCGCCCGCCGCGAAGGTGAGTTAACGCCCGACGACATCAACTCCCTGTGGATGAGCGTTCAGGCCGAAAGCCTTGGCCCCGCGTTCGAATTCATGGACGGGTACGAGACCTTCTGGGCCTATATCCCACACTTCGTCCACTCGCCCTTCTACGTCTACGCCTACGCGTTTGGCGATGGCTTGGTGAACGCCCTCTATTCCGTTTACGCAAGCGGGTCCGATGGGTTCGAGGACAAGTATTTCGACATGCTGCGCGCCGGTGGTTCGATGCACCACAAGGAACTGCTGGCCCCGTTCGGGTTGGACGCGAGCGATCCCAAGTTCTGGGATAAGGGCCTGTCGATGATCTCGGGCTTTATCGACGAATTGGAAGCGATGGAGGGCTGATCATTTCTGGTTTTTGGTGGTCAGAAACACGGCCAGCACGATCAGCACACCCCCAAGGGTCGCAATCGGCGTGATTGCGGCCCCCAGAAACAGCGCCGAATTGACAAAGGTGAACACGACCGAGGCCGCAAACATCAAGGTTGCGGTCAAGGTCGAAACCCGCGCAGCAGCCTCGTACCACAGGTAATAGGCGCAGGCGGTCGGCAGCACGCCCAGCAGGATCAGGAACACGACGTCATTCACCGTTGGAACCTGCATCGAAAACGCGGCAAGCGGCAGCAGAAGAACCCCGGAACACAAGAAGATGCCGAACAGGAAGTTCAGCCGCTCTCCGGTCGATTTCGAATTGCGCATAGCCCGACTGCTTGAGATCAGGAAGACCGCCCAGCTTAGCCCGGCTCCGATTTCAAGAAGATCCCCGAATAGGGGCTCTCCACCTCCTTGAAAGTCCCGGAAAACGGTCAGAAAAACGCCCAGAATTGCCAAAACTGTGGCCAGAACATCGGTTCGCGTGACCGGTGTATCCGCAAAGAAATAAAGGAAAACCAGCACGAAAAAGGGCGCTGTGTTCTCCAAAACCATCGCATTGGCCGCGCCGGTATGTTCAAGCCCGATGTGGAACAGGATATAGTTCACAACGGTCGACAATACGGCCAGACGGAAATTCCAGTCACTCAACCGGATCGAGGCGGAAACCCGCATCAGACGCAACATGCAATAAATCGCCAACGCCGCGATGAACAGGCGCGAGACCGCGATTTGCAACCCGCCCAGATCGCTGGTCAGATAGCGCACGATTACGCTATGCGTACCCCACAAGAACGCAGCCAGGAATCCAAGAACCAATCCATTCTGCAACAGGGGCTGTTTTGGCATGGGCTCAGGCATGGACTATTTCAACTGACTGTCCTTGGACCCGCGCCGATTGATCCCGGACCGCGCTTTGAACGCACCGTCCCTATCCTGCTGGCAATCCAGACAGAGTTTCACCCCCGGCAAGGCAAGTCTGCGTTTCTCGGGGATCGGCTCTTCGCATTCTGCGCAATGGGTCAGGCTTTCGCCCTGGTGGCGCTTTTGCGCCTGCATCCGGGCCAGTTCGTCGGATATCGACGCCTCGATCTGTTCACTTACCGCGCCGTCACGCGCCCAGCCGCCAGCCATTGGTCGCCTCCTGTTTGGGTGGCGACCAGATTAAGTCACGGGGCCCATGTGTGGCAAGTCAGAGCGGCAATGCACCTTCAAACACGCGGTCAATCACCTCTTGCGTCCCTCGTGAAAACTCAAGTGAGCAAGGATAATCCGCCCTTTCACGCACTGAACGACAGAATGCCTCGACCTGCAGTTTATAGTGATCATCACCGGGGAACCGTGTGACCTGAACCTCAAGCCCCGGACGATGCAGTTCGACGCGTGCTTCGCCAAAGACTCGCGCGTTGAACGGTGTCGTCAGTCGGATAACGCCGCCCTCGCCGTGAAAGACCATCTCTTGATGGGGATGCATACGGATCGAAACGTAACTGGAATATGTAAAATCAGGGAACTGAGCACGAATTTCGGTGAAGGCATCAATACCGTTCTCCCACCGGATTGCAGATTGTACCGACACCGGTTCCTGCCCGGTAGCGAACCGTGCGCTGCCAATCACATAGACACCAATGTCGCGCAGCCCTCCGCCACCGGTTTCCGCACGATTGCGGATGTTTTCGGTTTCTGCACGATTGTCAAAACTGAACGCCCCCGTCACATGCACGAGCTTACCAATCGCGCCATCTGCGATCAGCTTGCGCGCGAACTGCCACTGTGGATGATGCACGATCATATAAGCCTCGGCCGCCAGCAACCCGGTTTCATCCCGTTTAGCGATCAAGGCGTCAAACTCATGTGCCTGCATGGTCATCGGTTTTTCGCACAACACATGTTTGCCAGCGTCCAGCGCCTTCAAAGACCAATCTACATGCATGTGGTTCGGCAATGGAATATAAACCGCCTCGATCTGCGGATCAGCCAGCATCGCATCATAACTGTCGTAAACGGTCAGGTCCGGGCAAAACGCCTGAAAAGGTTCGGCCTTTTCCGGGCTGGACGTCGCCAATCCGGCAAACCGCGCCCCGTCCGCTGCGTGAATGGCCGGTGCCATGAACCGACGCGCGAAATTCGCGGCGCCCAGTACACCCCATTGAACAGGTTTTTGCATTGATCCCTCCCACATTCTCGCAACATCGTTATCGCTAACGGCAAAATCTCTGCTGTTCTAGCAACGTCTGGACGCGAAGTCAGGCTTTTATCTGCTTCAAACGAACGTAAGCTGACATCGCATACTGAAAGGAACCGGGAATGCGCAGATTTCTTAAATGGGTCGGCGGGCTGACAGGAACAGCAATGGCCGCTGGCTTGTTGATTTTCTTTGTTTTTTTGCCACCCTATATCGAAGGCAAACGCAACAACGTCATCGACCACGCGCCGTACCCAGTGACAGATTCAGCCGCCGCGTTGCACGAAACTTTAATCGTAGGCGACCTGCACGCTGACCCCCTGCTATGGAGTCGCGACCTGACCGAACGCGGTACGCGAGGACAGGTGGACATCCCCCGACTGATCGAAGGAAACGTCGCCCTGCAGGTCTTCACCGCGGTCACGAAATCCCCTGCTGGTCAGAACTATGAGGCCAACTCGGCCGATGCGTTCGACAATATCACCCTCCTGGCGATCGGGCAGCTTTGGCCGCTTCGAACCTGGGACAGCCTCATGCAGCGCGCAGTCTATCAAGCTGAAAAGCTGCATCAGTTCGAGGCGGCCTCGGATGGAAAGCTGAAAGTTGTCAAATCCCGTAGTGATCTAGAGGACGTGCTGGCCGCTCGTGCGAGCGGCCAAGCCGTTGTTGGGGGTATCCTCGGCATCGAAGGGGCCCACGCGCTTGAGGGGGATTTGACAAATCTGGATACCCTGTTTGAAGCCGGACATCGGGTGTTTGGCCTTCAGCACTTCTTTGACAATGAATTGGGCGCATCTTTGCACGGACAGGCGAACACCGGACTGACGGAATTCGGTCGCGACGTTGTTGCCCAATTGGCCGAAATGCCCGTCGTCATCGACCTTGCCCATTCCAGCCCTCTGGTCGCACGGGATGTGATCGCGATGACGGACGTTCCACTGATAGTCAGCCATGGCGGGCTACACGGCTTCTGCGCCGTCAAACGGAACTTTCCCGATGATCTGATGCAAGAGATCGCGGCCACCGGAGGCGTAATAGGCATGGGATACTGGGCCGACGTAACCTGCGGAGATATCACCCCTGCAGGCGTGGCCAAGATGATCAAGGCGGCAGTCGATACTGTTGGGGAAGATCACGTCTCGCTTGGGTCGGATTACGACGGGTCGGTCGAGACCGCGTTTGACACATCTGAACTTGCGGCGCTGACCTCGGGCCTGTTGAGCGAAGGTCTGACCGAGGCGCAAATCCGCAAGGTTATGGGCGAGAACATGGTTCGCGTGTTTCGCCAGCAGTTGACCCAATAAAAAAAGCCCGCCGAGACAGGCGGGCTTTTAATCACACCGGCCTGATTACATCTGGCCCAGCATTCCCTTCTCACGCGCGAGATCGCGCATTTTCTTTTGCAGCTTTTCGAACGCTCGTACTTCGATCTGACGAATACGTTCGCGGCTGACGTTATACTGCGTGCTCAGTTCTTCCAGCGTCACAGGCTGATCCATCAGGCGGCGCTGGGTCAGAATGTCCTTCTCGCGGTCGTTCAGAACCTCCAGCGCGGCCGCCAGCAGTTCACGCCGAGCGTCCAGCTCGTCGCGCGCCTCATAGTCGCCTGCCTGATCAGCGTCTTCATCCTCAAGCCAGTCCTGCCACTGCATGGTGCCTTCGCCTTCGGAACCGACGGTCGCGTTAAGCGAGGCATCGCCACCGGACATCCGGCGGTTCATGCTGATGACTTCTTCTTCGGTCACACCAAGATCATTGGCGATCTGAGCGACATTCTCGGGGCGCAAGTCACCCTCTTCCAACGCGCCGATACGCGCCTTGGCCTTGCGCAGGTTGAAAAACAGCTTTTTCTGCGCCGAGGTCGTGCCCAGTTTCACCAGCGACCAAGACCGCAAGATGTATTCCTGAATCGAGGCGCGAATCCACCACATCGCATAGGTCGCCAGACGGAACCCTTTTTCCGGGTCGAACCGTTTGACGGCCTGCATCAGGCCGACATTGGCCTCGGAAATCACCTCGGCCTGCGGCAGACCATAGCCGCGATAGCCCATGGCGATCTTGGCCGCCAGACGCAGGTGCGACGTGACCATTTTATGAGCCGATTCAGTATCTTGCTCTTCAACCCAGCGCTTGGCGAGCATGTACTCTTCTTCTGGCTCAAGCAGGGGAAACTTGCGAATTTCCTGCATATAGCGGTTCAGTCCGCCTTCCGGCGTCGGCGCGGGGAGATTTGCGTAATTTGCCATAATTCATGTCCCTCCGACAAATGTTTAAGTTGTTAACATAGGATATGGGAGGTCATCCCCATCCGTTCAAGAGGTACCGTTAACAGTTTGGGATTAACGATTGATAAAGGAAAGATAAGAACGTGTTACTCACAAGTGTTTGCGCATTATGACAATGGCTTGCGCAGCTGTTCAATCAGATTTTCCATATCGGTGGGCAGATCCGCTTCAAACCGCAGGTTTTCGCCCGAAACCGGGTGTTCGAAACCCAAAACAGCGGCGTGCAGCGCTTGACGTGGGAATGCACGAACAAGCTCTGCGGTTTCCATGCTGAACGCCTTAGCG
Source organism: Ruegeria sp. SATB045 (assembly GCF_059613525.1). Lineage (NCBI taxonomy): Bacteria > Pseudomonadati > Pseudomonadota > Alphaproteobacteria > Rhodobacterales > Roseobacteraceae > Ruegeria > Ruegeria sp. SATB045. Next base: position 196,111 of record NZ_JBXWSR010000019.1, read on the forward strand.
GCCAGTTTTCGCTTACCGCCATAGACCGGATCGCCAACCAGACCGTGGCCCGCATGGGCCATGTGCACGCGAATCTGGTGCGTACGACCCGTTTCCAACCAGCACTCAATCAACGCCAAACCCGCCGGAGTGCCAAAAGTTTCAACCAGCCGCGCCCGCGTCACCGCATGGCGGCCTCCGTGGAACAGCACGGCCTGTTTCTGACGGTCGGTTTTGTGTCGCGCCAGTTGCGTGGTCAGACGCATGACATTGCCGGGCTCGAAACTCACGCCCTTTACGCCACGCAAGCGCGGGTCGTTTGCGTCGGGTACACCGTAACACACCGCACGATAATAACGCTCGACGCTGTGGGCTTCGAACTGGGTCGCCAACCCATGATGTGCAGCATCCGATTTAGCAACAACCAGCAAGCCGCTGGTTTCCTTATCTATCCGGTGTACGATCCCCGGGCGCTTTACCCCGCCGACACCGGACAAGTCATCGCCACAATGATGCAGCAGCGCATTGACCAAAGTTCCGCTGGGCGATCCCGGGGCCGGATGCACCACCATGCCTGCGGGCTTGTTCACAACAATCAAATCGGCGTCTTCGTAAACGACATCCAGCGGGATATCCTCGGGGCCGATATGGCTGTCTTCGGCTTCGGCTACTGTGATCACCACAACCGCCTCGGCGGACACCTTGGCCTTGGGGTCGCGCACCTCGGACCCGTTGATCAGGACAGCGCCCTCTTCGATCAATTTGCCCAAACGGGTGCGAGACAGGTTTTCCTCGGGTGGAACATCACGCGAAAGCGCCTTATCAAGACGAGGCGGCGGATCGTCCGCGATGTGAAATTCAATCTGGCGAGTGCCCATGACTGTCCCTTCCGAACCTCAAGAACCGCTGGAAACGCCGCAGATTCGACTGCTGCGGCGGATGGTCATGCTGCTGACCGCGGTGATGATTGGCGGCGTTCTAGTGACATTCGCACTGATTGTCATCCGGCTAACGGACAGAACCCCCACCCTTCCTGACGAGATCGCCTTGCCCGATGGTGCCAAGGCCCAAGCTTTGACAATCGGCAGCAACTGGTACGCCGTCGTTACAAATGACAACCGCATTCTGATTTTTGACAAGACGACCGGACGCCAGCGTCAGGAAATCAAGCTAGATTAGGTCGCGATCAGCTCTCCAGCGCCATTCGAAAGACGATTTCGGACGCTTTGCTGAACGCCTGATATTCCTGCGGAGTGTCCCGGCGGAACTCAAGTTCGCTCGCGTTGAGCTGTTTCGGTGCGAACACCTGCGACGCATCCGGAAAGAACTCCTGCTGAAACGCAACATCCTGCTTTGACATAAGGGTATCCAACCATTCCCGTTCGTCCGGCTCCAAAACGTCGTGGCGGCGCACCATGACGGGGTCTTCGGATATCAATCGTCTGAGCTGGCGACTTTTCTTGCGCCCCAGCGCTCGCGTGACAACCCCAAAGGCCTCGCTGGCGGCACGCGATTGCGACGGGTTGGATGGTGCCCCTGTAACATATCCTTCTGGCAATGGCGTTCCGATCCGCGACAGAAAATCGTCCACGACATGGCCATTGGTCATCTGTTCGCGCTCATAAACCGAGGGAACAATCGTCACGCCCGGAAACGCCTTTCGGATTTGCTCGACCCGTGACGTGAAGCTAAAGGCTGCTGGGTCCGCTTCAATTCGGGACAATTGGGAACGGATGTAATCAGTACCAACAACGGGTAAGCGTCCGTTCTTGGCGCGTTGTTTGTAATCGGCTTCGAAAAAATCCGAGTACCGGCGGCAGTAAAATGCAATTCGCAGGTCGCGCGCCGGAATTTCAGCAAATACCTGCGCCAGCTTCTCGAAATCGCAGGAATAGAACATCTCAGATGACACGACACAGGTTTGCCCTGAATGCGTATCAAATTCCGAGGTCATCCCTGCCCGGAATGGATCCATTGGCTGATCGCTTTGGTTCATGTGGAACGCGATGATGTTATGGCTGATCGCAAGTCGAGGATTACCGTCCAGCCTGCGTCGGCCGGTTTCCATGTAACGCAAGCCGATCTGATCAAGGACGGGCTGGTTGCCGCGCAAGAACCCCTGCAGCGCTGTTGTTCCGGTTTTGGGCATACCCAAATGCAGCCACAGCATCATATGTCTCCGACGTCAGGATACAACTGCATCATGAGGCCGTATTCTCGGCCGAAACAGACGTCATTTGCTGCATCAACTCTTGCATTTCAGGCTGCTCGCGTAGCTGCGCGATCTGCTGCCTGTGGAGATCACAAGACATGTGGTGCAATCGCGCGATTTCCGGGTCAGCCAGCATCTCGTAATACAGCGCGCGCTTACGCTCCAGAACAGCGTCAATGGATGTGCAGGTCGTCGCGTTCTGGTTCATCATGTTCCAATATTCCAGACCCAGACTCTCGCCCAAGTGGTGCGCCCGTCCGCGCATCTTTTTGACCAGATAACTTTCACAGGATTTAAGGGCATAATGGTTGAGTTGAACATATTCATACCCAACCGACGCGCGTGTCGACCGCCAGCTTTTGTCATAGTAATGCTCGGGCATTTCCTGGCCAGAACCGTTGTACCAGTGACACTCTTCCATCGTTTCGACGGTCGCGCGTTTCGGCCGGTGGACGCCCAGCGCGTCCCATAGCCCGCGCTGGAACATCGTCTTGAAGCCCCATGCCTGTGGCGGGCGAATAATCCTTTCGGGCGCGGCTTTGCGGAACTGGTCGGACAGGAACCGATCCTCATATCGGACAATTCCCGCATTTCCGAACAACCGCCACGTCATCGAAATCGTTTTGGCATCCGGAATAGCCTGTGTCAGCGCACGCAGAGTGTTGTCGCCCGTCTTGACGTTGATATGTTCATCCGCGTCGATCACGATCACCCAGTCCTGCGGGCGCGCAATCTCCATCTTAAGAAACGCGTTATAAGCGCGCTTTTGCGGGCTTGTCCGGCGACGAGAGTTGTTGTCGACATGGGTCACCACACCCATCTCATCAAGCCTCTGTAACAAAGCATCTGTACCGTCGGTGCAATCATTGGTCATCACGACCATCTGATCAACGCCAATCGCCCGATTATGCGCCACCCATTCCAGCACGAAGGGCCCCTCGTTTTTCATGGGGGTGATGCTGATAAACCGTGATTTTTCGTCGCTCATTCCTGGGTGCCCCAATCGCCCTGTCGATACCTTGTTCTGGCTGAACATATCATTTTTGATCTTTCAAACTTCCTACGTTCAATTCCGAATGTAACCAAGCAAAATCAAGATGCTCCTCCTCCTGCGCGCTGCAGTTGGTTGGAAAAGCGTTGATATGTCGGACACAAGTCTTTCGCAGCCCGCAAATAAAGCCGGGCCGCTTTCCTGTCGCCCCTTTGCAGAAGAATGCGCCCGGCTTCGCCCTGAATAGCTGCCGTGTTCTTGTCCATGCCCGCGGCTTGAATAATCTGCTTGTGCCCCTGTTCTGTTGCACCAATCCGTTGAAGGCAGCGCCCCATCGCAAAGACAAGAAATGGGTTACCTGGATCACAAGCTAATGCATCTGCCATTGCGAGACGTGCGTTGGTCGCGTCTCCTTCGGCTTCAAAGAGCCCGGCCAGTCGTTTGTGATACAAAGGGTTCTCGGGCGCTTCGGCAACAACGCGACGCATCAAGTCGACCGCTTTGGTTGCCGTGATTTCCCCTGTATGCACGCTCAGCACGGTGTGAAAGCTCTGCACTCGGACATCTGTGTTCGGAAAATCCGTCATGCGGGCAAGACCATCCACAAGGCGCTGCAACCGCGGTGTGCTGCTGAACAATCTGCGGGCTTTCTGGTCCAGCGACAAATCCCACCAGTCCATAAGCAGAAAATCGAAGTTACATGGCAGCCGTACAAGAACTTTTCGTTGTGCAACGTGAGCGTTGAAGTTGAACCATGGCCTGCGAATAACCTTTTGCAACTCCCAATCGGTCGGAGGGAACAGCCGAAGTGAAATGTGATCCCGATACACCACCCTCGACCCAAAGACCAAAACATCGGGCCGGATCGGCTTTGCCCAAAATCCCTGGCTGAACGCTTGCGCCGCCTGCCAGCGCTTGCGTTTTTCGCCCAACGCAGCAGCCTTAAGAGCGCACAGAACGGCATGGTCTTCGGGCCACACATTAGGATCCTGCAAGACAGCGTCCACAAGTCCTAAAGCGGCATCCCATTGTCCTTGGTAGAACAGGTTCAGGGCCTGCAAAAGCGGTAGGAATGCGTTATCGGCGCCTGCGTGTAACAGCTTATCACCCAAGCTGGACGCCTCTTCGGTACGATCTTCGGCATTCAGGCGATTAAAGTGGAATAACACTTTGGAATAGATATGCGCCGCCTCAGACGGGTTCAAAAACTTATCCAAGGGGCCGTTCAATCGGGTGATCACGGCCTCATAGGCTTCGGACATCTCGTCCTCGGTCAGGACGTCGCGAAACACTTTGCGCTGTCGCCCTGAAATGCGCGCGGCCGCCATTGAGAAGGCGCTGATTACGGGTGCGACCACCTGATCTGCGCGCGACATCGTGTAAAGCTCGAGAAAGTCGCGCTGTGCCCGTGTCATGCCCGAGACGTCCGCGATATCCGACATTTGCAACAGGTTCGGAAACCGCCTTTGAAACCGCGTGATCAGTTCTGGCTGGTCCGAGAACATGATCGCCGCACGACCAGCCGCTTTTTCAAGATGCGCCTCGTAGAACTCCTCAGGTTCGATCTTGGCAGGCCAGGTCGTGTGCTTCCACGGTAGGCCATTCAGGATATCACCACGCCGGATATGATAGGCTGAAACCCCCTGCCCCGATAACCGCTCATCTGCGCGGTTCATAATCAAACGGAGTTCATCCGTGAAGCCAATCCGGTGAATGAAGTCACGATAGCGAGGGCGGATCGCTTCGATATCCTCCCACGGGAAGGCGAGCACCTCAAACCCTTCTTCCACAAGCACCGAGCGGCCTGCGTCGAGATGCGCGATCAACTTGTCCGGGGTTGCATCGCCTTGAAATGCCCAGATCGGTTTGGCGTCTTTGCTCAGCGCGTCAAAGTCGTCGGCGTTTGCAAAATGAACATCCATCCATTGTTGCGTGAACAGCTCGTGCGGGTGGTCCAACTCTGGCGCGTCCGCCCCCTGCGGGAACCAGTTGACACGGTAGTCGGTACCATAATCCTCGGCCAGGCGGATACAGGTCAGCATCATAAGTAAGCGCGCCCCCATACGGTCGCGGCGCTGACCGATGAAGACACCACGCGCAGCGCTCATGATGCGTCGTCTGCCGCAGCCATTGCAGCCCGGCGCAAACTGCGAAACCGCTGACGCGCTTGCCGAACCAACATGTCATGACGGTCGCCCGCCATACCCTCGATGCCCCGCATAAACATCGGTAGCCTGCGACGCGCGCGCATCATCTTGTAAAAAGCCGCCGGCTCTAACGATCCATCCATCGCCCCCAGCATAACAGGTTTCAGGATGTCCAACTTGCGCAACATCGGCGCGGCAAAATGGTTTGAAAACCACGTTTTTAATAGAAAAACACTGTCGCCCTGCAGCCGTTCGACCTGCCGTCGGTCAAGGTCAAAGAACGGATCATAGAAAACGTAGGCCCGACCTGCACTTACTACCGTTTGCGCAGCATCCCCCAGTGGCAAATCCCAATCCTGAACCTGACCAAACCGGTATCGGGTTTCCCAAGGCACAAGACGTTCATCCAACGTGGTCTGAGGATTGAAGGCAATAACCGTCGCACCGGGCACCAGTGCGGAAAAGGTCAGCGCCCCGAACCCGCCCATTGACGCCCCGGCAAATACAACTTTGTCGAACCTGTCAAAGAACCCCTCGGCCGCCTTACCCTGAAAATATGAGATGATTTCAGGATCGCGGTACCACGCCTTAGAGCGCGCAAAGACACCCATATGCGACCACCCTTCATCCCGGAAGAACTTCCAACCCCAGGGTTCGCGCGCAAAAGACAGGTCGTTGGCGTTAGCGATATTGTCAAAGCTGATCACCAGTTGTGACGCCGAGCGTTGGTGAAACAGGATCGAATGACGGTCGAGTTTCTGCAAGAACCCCGTTCCGTCGCCACCCGGGTAAAGCTCGACAAACCACGGTGGCGGCGGATCTGTAAGGATCCGCTCATACCCCGTCTTACGCTCGGGATGCTCGGGTTGAAGCTGTTCTTTTGAAAGGTCGTCCGCCATGGCTATCAGATCAGGTTCTCAGCCAGCCAGCCGCGAAACTCGACCCAGTCGGGGCGCAGCTTGATTTCCGCGATCTTGGCCCGATGCCAGTCGCAGGCCTGTTGGTGCAGCCTGTTCAATTCAGGATCCGCTTTCAGTTGCTCAAGAACCGGAGCAGCCTTGCGAGCGGCAGGCAGGATCGATTGGTCGACCTCTTTATTGGCATTCATGTCCGTCCAATAGGATTGCCCTTGGTCCACGCGGATATGGTTGGTTCTTCCCCGATCACGCTTGATCAGGAACCCGTCCAAAGACCGAACCGAATAATGGTGCAAACGCCCAAGCGAATGGTCAAACCCCCGCCAGGCCCGCCACCCCACCTTATCCGCTGGAAACAGTTTGCCGCCAGCATCCGACCACGCAATGTCGGCCGCCGCTTCGTCTTCGAACCCTTTTGGGCGGTGCGGCCCGAAACGCGTGAATTTTCCATTGTTTCGAAACAGGGTTTTCAGGCCATACGCCCGACCCGAATGGTACGGATAAGGCTGATCCGCCATCGAGAACGCCTCGGTCACCGGTTTATCTTCGAAGCTGATATTCCCTGAACTGCCGAATAGCTTCCAGGCAAACGAAATAGCATCGACGGGCTGACCAGCCCGGTCCTCAACCTCGGCGATCAAAGCCCCGAATCCATTATCACCGCATCTGATGTTCCAGAACTCGTCCACGTCGAGGCATAACAGCCAATCAGCCTCTTTGACTTTGGGTTGCCGCCGTGCACGTCGCAACATCTGATGCTGAGGATTCCCGCCTTCTTTCACTTCGTTGGGAACGTGTGTGGCAACGCCCATATCCTGAAGCCTGCGCGCGATGTCGTCCGTGCCATCTTCACAAGCGTTGGTGAAGATCACAAAGTGTTCCACCCCAAGGGATTTATGGAAGGCCACCCACTCTAACATATAGGGGCCTTCGTTTTTCATTGTCGTGAAGACGGTAATGGCCTGAGACATCTGCACCTTTCCCGAATGGTCTTGCCTCCGACTCATACACATCCCTAACCGCACGGGCGAGACAGGAAATAGAGGTTTGCACAGTCCGGTCCGAACTGGTGCATCTCTACACAAGATTTCCTTAAGAAACGACTTACATCTGAGTGGGAGATGGTGCGGTCGAGAAGACTCGAACTTCCACGGGTGTTACCCCACAGCGACCTCAACGCTGCGCGTCTACCAATTCCGCCACGACCGCACTGTATGTGACTTGGTAGAGGGGCGTATAGACGGTGCGGAACGGGATGTGAAGACTCAAAAACACGCCGGATTGAATTCCTTTTTTCTGCTCATATCTGTACCGGTGAATTCTTTGCTTACCGCCCTGAACAGGAGCCCTCCGACATGACCACACCAGACCCACGCCCCGTCATTCAGGTGGATATCGTATCAGATGTGGTCTGCCCCTGGTGCATCGTGGGATTTCGGCAATTGGACATCGCGTTGCAACAGGAAAACGTTCTGGCACGCCTCCGGTGGCACCCGTTCGAATTAAACCCGAATATGCCACCCGAGGGCCAAAACCTGCGGGAGCACATAACCGAGAAATACGGCTCGACGGCGGAACAAAGCCAACAGGCCCGCGAGCGCTTGGTTCAAATCGGCGGCGAACTTGGCTTTACCTTTAACTTCAACGACGACAGCCGGATCGTTAACACATTCGCAGCTCACCAACTCTTGGATTGGGCTGAGTCACAGGGCAAACAACACCCGCTGAAACTAACGCTGTTCAAAACTTATTTCACGGATGGCCTGGATGTATCAGACACCGAGGTACTGCTGAATGCGGTGCAAGCTGCAGGGTTGGATCGTGACGCAGCACAGGCAGCGCTTGAATCGGGTGCGCATGTAGGGCCGGTACGCGAAAAGCAGCAGTTTTGGACCAGCCGTGGAATCTCGGGCGTGCCATCCATGGTCTTTGGGGGCAAATACTTGCTAACAGGCGCTCAGGGCTCCGAGACCTATTCCCAATTACTACAGCGGTGCCTGACCGAGGCCGCCTGACCTCTTTTCAACGCTTCGTCTGCGGGGTATGAGGCCCTCATGGAATGGAAGATCACAGACGGTTTGACCGACTATGACGAGGCTTTGTCCTTTATGGAAAAGCGCGTTGCGGCTATCGCAGCCGGCGACGCGGATGAGTGTATCTGGCTTCTGGAACACCCGCCGCTTTACACGGCTGGCACCTCGGCCAAAGCAAGTGATCTGACCGATCCCGACCGGTTCCCTGTCTACGAGGCAAAGCGGGGCGGCGAATATACCTATCATGGCCCTGGCCAACGGGTTGCTTATGTGATGCTTGACCTGAACAAGCGCGGCAAGGACGTGCGGCGCTTTGTAAAGCAGCTTGAGGAATGGGTTATCGCGTCCTTGGCCGAGTTTAATGTCACCGGGGAAATCCGCGACGGGCGTGTTGGTGTCTGGGTGCGTCGGGATGACAAACCGCTGACCCCGACTGGTCAACCTGCCGAAGATAAGGTTGCCGCCATTGGGTTGCGCCTGCGCAAATGGGTTAGCTTTCACGGTATTTCGATTAACGTCGAACCCGACCTCGAACACTTCTCAGGCATCGTTCCCTGCGGCATCAGTGAACACGGCGTCACCTCGCTGGTCGATCTAGGGCTGCCCGTTACAACAGCTGACGTGGACATTGCGCTGCAAAAAACCTTTTCTCGCGTGTTCGAGCCGATCGCGCCAATCCCATAGAGACCCGAATCGCGCAACACTCGGGAAAATCACGAACAATTCGCTTCGTGACAGAGTCACTGTTTCCAAAAGGGGTTTGATCTTTAGGGCGTAGCCCGGTGCAAAAGCTAAAATTTACCCAAAAACCACTCAAATGAATACAACAGACCGTTTCAAGAGTAAGATGTATTCACCGTTCTAGAGTGAGTGGTGTGTTAACCGGTCAGCACCGGAAGCCCCCAGTGCATCGGAAAAGTTTTTGGTAACGAGTCTGCCGTTCCGACCCCAAATCGGAACGGCAATTCTATTCCAGAGACGGTTTTGTTCTACGGTCAGACACTTGCAGTTGCTCGGTCGATTTATTGACCCAATGCGGCTTTGATCTTTTCGGCATGCTGGGCGATCAGATCAAAATCCCCCATTTTTCCCGGTGCACGCAACGGCACGGCTTCGTGACGTGGCAGAACGTGGAAATGCAGGTGAAAGACTTCCTGCCCTCCGGCGGCTTCGTTGAATTGCTGTACGGTGACGCCATCAGCCTCAAATGCGTTCACCACAGCTTTTGATAGCTTTTGAACTGTTGCGATGACTGCCGCCAGTTGCTGAGGCGTCGCGTCAAGAAGATTGCGGCACGGAGTTTTCGGTATCACCAGCAAATGCCCGTCAGACCGAGGCATGATATCCATGAACGCCAAACTCTCGTCATCCTCGTACACACGTGTCGAAGGGATTTCCCCACGCAAGATCATGGCGAAGATGTTGTCGGTATCGTAAGCGGTCATGTTTGTTCTCCAAGCGCGATATCGACACCAGTTCTGCTGTGCGCCCCAGCGCGGGTCAAGCGACGAATTGAAACCCAAGGCCGAGCCCTTGAAAATCCTGACGTGATACCCAGCTAACAGCTGATTTTGGTCGAAAATAAGCGAGTGGCCCCGCGACCCGCGACAATTATTCTTGATCCAGATCAAACTCGACCATTGAAGGCGCCCCATTCGCAATCTAAAACCAGCAGGAATCCCGCGCGTCGGAGACTTTCGGCTGCGCGGTAGAATTGTAACAGGAGGCACCTAATGGCAGACGCAGCCATTCATGGTCATGATCATGAAGACGAGCGCAGCTTTTTCCAGCGCTGGTTCATGTCGACCAACCACAAGGATATCGGGATTCTTTACCTGATCTTCTCGGCTTTGGCCGGTTTGATTTCGGTTTTGATGACTGTCTATATGCGGCTCGAGCTGATGCACCCCGGTGTGCAGTATATGTGCCTCGAAGGGTTCATGGCTGATCCGTGTACCCCGAATGGTCACCTGTGGAACGTGATGATCACCTACCATGGTGTTCTGATGATGTTCTTCGTAGTCATCCCGGCCCTGTTCGGCGGATTTGGCAACTATTTCATGCCGTTGCAGATCGGCGCGCCTGATATGGCGTTCCCGCGGATGAACAACCTGTCCTTCTGGCTGTACGTCGCTGGTACGTCGCTGGGTGTGGCTTCGCTGCTCAGCCCAGGTGGCAACGATCAGCTCGGTTCGGGTGTTGGCTGGGTTCTCTACCCGCCGCTGTCCACGACCGAGGGCGGCATGTCCATGGACCTTGCGATCTTTGCCGTACACGTATCGGGCGCCTCCTCGATCCTCGGCGCGATCAACATGATCACCACCTTCCTGAACATGCGTGCCCCGGGCATGACACTGTTCAAGGTGCCGCTGTTCAGCTGGTCGATCTTCGTCACCTCGTGGCTGATTCTGTTGTCCCTGCCGGTTCTGGCAGGCGCGATCACCATGCTGCTGATGGACCGCAACTTTGGCTTCACCTTCTTTGATCCGGCCGGTGGCGGCGATCCGATCCTGTATCAACACATTCTGTGGTTCTTCGGCCACCCGGAAGTGTATATCGTGATCCTGCCCGGTTTCGGCATCATCAGCCACGTGATTGCGACCTTCGCACGCAAACCGATCTTCGGCTATCTGCCGATGGTCTGGGCGATTATCGCGATCGGTGTTCTGGGCTTTGTCGTGTGGGCGCACCACATGTACACCGTCGGCATGTCGCTGCGTCAGCAGGCCTACTTCATGCTGGCCACGATGGTCATCGCGGTTCCGACAGGCGTTAAGGTCTTCTCGTGGATTGCGACCATGTGGGGCGGTTCCATCGAGTTCAAGACACCGATGCTGTTCGCGTTTGGCTTCCTGTTCCTGTTCACCGTCGGCGGTGTGACCGGTGTGGTTCTGTCGCAGGCCGGTATCGACCGCGCCTATCACGACACCTACTACGTGGTTGCTCACTTCCACTACGTGATGTCGCTGGGGGCCGTGTTCGCGATCTTTGCAGGCGTGTACTTCTACTTCAGCAAGATGACCGGTCGTCAGTATTCCGAGTTTTGGGGCAAGATCCACTTCTGGATGTTCTTCATCGGCGCTAACCTGACGTTCTTCCCGCAGCACTTCCTGGGTCGTCAGGGCATGCCGCGTCGCTATATCGACTATCCCGAGGCATTCGCCCAGTGGAACTTTGTATCGTCGATTGGTGCGTTCATCTCGTTCGCCTCGTTCCTGCTGTTCTTCGGCATCGTGTTCTACGCCCTGTTCCGTGGCGCTAAGGAAACGCGGAACAACCCGTGGAACGAATATGCGGATACGCTGGAATGGACCCTGCCCACCCCTCCGCCCGAACACACGTTCGAACAGCTGCCGAAGCAGGAAGACTGGGACAAGGGCCACGCCCACTGATCCCATAAGATCTAAAGAAAGCCCCGCCAAATTGGCGGGGCTTTTCATTTTGCATTCCCTTGTTTTCAGAATATTCGCCAGAACCTGCAGGACAGGCTATTCTAGGGGCAACTCCTTATCCAACAGGTCCGGAGGAATCCAATGTCCAAGATTGATTTCTGGTTTTCGATTGGCAGTACATATAGCTTTCTAACCATCATGCGGATGGATGACTGGTGCGTTGAAAACAACACAACAGTCAATTGGCGTCCATTCAATGTACGCGCCATTATGTCCGAACAGAAGAACATCCCGTTCGCCGGGAAACCTGCAAAATCCGCCTATATGTGGCGCGATATCGAGCGTCGTGCAGCCAAGTACCGTTTGCATGCCAACCTGCCCGCGCCCTATCCCGTGTCCGATCTGGCGCTGGCCAATCAGGTTGCGTTGCTGGGAATGCGTGATGGTTGGGGTAAGTCCTTTGCACAGAACATCTACCGTATCTGGTTCGAGGACGGAATCGAAGCTGGCAGCGAAGCCGCAATGACCGAAGCCCTGCACAGATGCCAGCAGGATCCTCGCATCGTTCTGGCCCGTGCGCGCAGTCCGGACATCGTGTCCGCGCTAGAAGTTGAAACGGATCAGGCCCTTCGGCTCGGCATTTTCGGTGCCCCAAGCCTCGTCGTCCGCGGTGAGGTTTTCTGGGGTGATGATCGCCTGGACGACGCTTTGTCATGGGCCCGCGTCGGGCACGTGACCTGAGCATTTTCCGTCGACACCAAAAGCTGCCGCGCTATTTTCGATCTATGCCTTACCAGTGGAATCAAACCTCAAATACCGAACAAGAGCTGCGACTTTGGCCGCATAACTCTTTGCCGCCTCGCTGGGCGATCCGAGTTGTGTTTTCGCTTTTTATATTCGGACTGCTTCCGCTGATGGCTGTGCTTGGTTCAGCGGTGCTGTGGGGCTTGTTGCCGTTCCTATTGGTGACGGTTTTGGGGCTTTGGCTGGCTATTCAGGCGAACTACAGATCTCGCAGTGTGTTCGAAGTATTCACTCTGACGGGAACTCAGGCGCGTCTTGTGCACCACAACCCCCGCACCGGCCAGCAGGAATGGGTTTGCAACCGGTATTGGGCCCGGCCAGAGATGCACAAACACGGCGGCCCGGTTCCGAACTACGTAACCCTGACAGGCGACGGTAGAGAAGTGGAAATCGGCGCGTTTCTCTCAGAAGAAGAGCGCATAGCGTTGTACGGTGATCTGACGCAAAAACTGCGCGAACCTGTCGCGCAGTAATTGTTGCTCTTTGCCAGAAAAAGATCAGCAGCCGTTGCTTGATGCCGCACAAAGATGGTCTTTGACCATCGGTCCGACCTTTCCGAAATCCATCTGGCCGGTGTAACGCGTCTTGAGCTCGCCCATCACCTTACCCATGTCCCGGATCGAGCCAGCACCTGTGGTCGTAATGGCCGTCTGAATCGCCTGAGAGACCTCATCATCATCCAACTGCTTGGGTAGGAATTCTTCGATGACTTCAACCTCACGCAGTTCACGTTCAGCCAGGTCTAGCCGCCCACCCTCTTCATAGGCACGGGCGCTTTCCTTGCGCTGCTTGGTCATTTTTCCAAGGATTTCAAGAACCTCGGCATCACCGCAGCCCTTGACCTCTTCGTTGTCCGAGGCGCGCGATGCGATATCGCGGTCCTTGATTGCAGCATTGATCAGCCGCAGCGTCGACAGACGCTCGGCCTCCTTGTCTTTCATTGCTTGCTTCAGGGCAGAGTTCACCCGTGATCGCATATCCATATGATCTGTCCATCCCCATGGAAAAGGAACCCCGACCATATCGAAACAAAAAGCGTGATACAACAGGAGGTGAATATCGCTAAGTTATTGATTTTTATATATAGCCCAAAATTTGAACAGGCTTGACCCAAGCGCTTAACCCTCTTAGGTATGCGCCGGTTTACCTTGCAGGAGAGTCGCGCCATGGCCCAGAACGCCCCGTCCAAGCCCACCGCATGTCTGGCTTTGGCCGACGGAACACTGTTCTACGGGATGGGTTTCGGTGCCACAGGTCAAACCGTGGCTGAGCTGTGCTTTAACACCGCCATGACCGGGTATCAGGAGATTATGACCGACCCATCTTACGCAGGTCAGGTCGTTACCTTCACCTTCCCGCATATCGGCAATGTCGGCGTGAACCCCGAGGATGACGAAACCGGCGATCCTGTCGCCGCTGGCATGGTGGTAAAGTGGGATCCGACCGAACCATCGAACTGGCGTTCGGCGGAAGAGTTGAAGACATGGTTGGCGCGCCGTGGACGCATCGCAATCGGTGGCGTAGATACCCGCCGCCTGACCCGCGCAATCCGGCAGCAAGGCGCCCCTCATGTTGCGTTGGCGCATGATCCCGACGGCAATTTCGATATTGAAGCACTAGTCTCTGCTGCCCGTGGCTTTGCCGGGCTGGAAGGAATGGACCTGGCCAAAGATGTCACCTGCGCCCAAAGCTATCGTTGGGACGAAATGCGTTGGGCTTGGCCCGATGGCTACACACGGCAAGAAGCGCCTGCCCATAAGGTCGTGGCGCTGGATTTTGGTGCCAAGCGCAACATCCTGCGGTGTCTGGCCTCGGCCGGTTGTGACGTGACTGTTTTGCCCGCTACAGCCACTGCTGCCGAAGTACTGGCCCACAATCCTGACGGTGTGTTCCTGTCCAACGGCCCAGGCGACCCGGCAGCGACGGGCGAATATGCTGTACCAATGATCAAAGAGGTTCTGGACACCACAGATCTACCAGTTTTCGGCATATGCCTGGGTCACCAGATGCTGGCCCTCGCACTGGGCGGTGAAACGGTCAAAATGAACCACGGCCACCACGGCGCAAACCACCCGGTCAAGGATTTGGAAACCGGCAAGGTCGAGATTACCTCGATGAACCACGGCTTTGCTGTTGACGCGCAGACACTGCCAGAGGGCGTGGTTGAAACGCATCGCTCGCTGTTCGACGGCTCCAACTGTGGTATCCGCATGACCAACCGGCCTGTCTATTCGGTGCAATACCACCCCGAAGCCTCGCCTGGGCCGCAGGACAGCTTTTACCTGTTCGAGCGCTTCGCCACGGCAATGGCGGACAAAAAAGCGCAGGCATAAGCCTGCATTGAACAAGGTTAACCGGTTGTTAACCTTAATAGATGAACCCTGACAACGGTCAAACGTGTCAGGGTTTTTTCATGGTCGTACTGAACCGGCAGCATTTTGCGCGGGCAAGACCGATACCGCCAAAGGTCAGGAAACCCTTGGGCGCCTGCCTGTTGGATCGTGGGTTGATTACCCACAATCAGTTGGAAAAAGCGTTGCACCTTCAGACCCGGCAGAACGCTCCACTGGGCGAAATACTGGTTGGCGAAGGTTGGGTGGACAGGCAAGATGTCCTACATGCACTGGCGGAACAGTCCGGGCTGCAAATCGCGGATTTGGATCTTTTTCCCGCGGAAAGTGACGCGTGCCGCCTGAAACCCGTGGATTTCTGGCTACAGAACAATGTCGTCCCATGGAAACACGTTGGTCCGATCCTTTTGATAGCGACATCTCGGCCCGACCATTTTGATACGGTACGCGCTGCATTCAAAAACACAGATTACACCGTAATACCTGTCCTAGCGCCGGCCGAACACATTGACCGGGAAATCGCTCGTGTACATTCAAGCCACCTTGCACAAGCCGCAGAGGTTCGTGTCCCCGCTGAACAAAGCTGCCGTTCATGGACGCTAAACGCGCGGATGAGGCCTGTTGTCGGCGTGATCACCATTGCGTTCCTGTTCACAGTCTTCCCCGCTAGTGGATTAGCACTTCTAGTCACCTTAGCGACGCTCTCGCTAATCTTGTTCATGGTGCTTCGCGTCGCGGGATTGATAGCCTTTCTAACGAAACCTCAAAACGACCACGACATTGACGACAAACATACGTCAGTTGGCAAACGGCCGTGCGTCTCGATCCTAGTCCCTCTGTACAAGGAGCGCGAAATCGCTAACGCTCTGATCAAACGGTTGCATCGCCTGACCTATCCCAAAGCGCTGCTGGACGTCATTCTTGTGCTAGAGGAATCCGACGAGGTCACGCGTACTGCGCTTTCCAGTGTCGACCTGCCCAGTTGGATCCGGATAGTTGAAGTCCCCGCGTTGAACGGGCTGACGACAAAGCCTCGCGCCATGAACTACGCGCTGGATTTTTGCAGAGGTGAAATCCTAGGGGTTTGGGACGCCGAAGATGCACCGCAGCCCGATCAACTTGAACGCGTCGTTTCCACATTCGCGCGCATGGACGAGGACGTAGTCTGCCTTCAGGGCGTACTGGATTATTATAATCCCAGAACAAACTGGCGCTCGCGCTGTTTTACGATCGAATACAGCAGTTGGTTCCGCGTTATATTGCCAGGGATTGCCCGTATGGGTCTGGTCGTTCCGTTGGGGGGCACAACCTTTTTCTTTCGACGCGACAAGCTGGTCGAACTGGGTGGGTGGGACGCACACAACGTCACCGAGGATGCCGACCTTGGAGTAAGGCTCAGCCGCGCTGGATACCGGACCGAGATGGTCGACACCACCACGTTTGAAGAAGCGAATTTCCGCGCCTGGCCCTGGGTCAAGCAAAGGTCGCGTTGGCTCAAGGGGTTCATGGTCACTTATCTTGTGCACATGCGCGCGCCGTTGCGCCTGCTCAAAGATCTGGGTTTAAAACGGTTTCTGGGCGTGCAGGCGTTCTTTCTGGGTACAGTCGGACAGTTTCTACTGGCCCCGGTCCTGTGGTTGTTCTGGCTGACAACCCTGGGTCAGCCCGGCCCGCTGGATCAGATCCTGTCAAACAATGTCATTTTCGGTCTTATTTGTCTTTTCGTCGCCGCCGAGATCACCAATCTGGTCGTCGGAATTCTGGCTGTAGCAGCCAAGGAAAGACGTTTTCTGCTGCCCTGGGTTCCCACCATGCCCTTGTATTTTCCGCTGGGCGTTCTGGCGGCCTACAAAGCCTTGTGGGAGTTGGTCAACAATCCTTTCTTCTGGGACAAAACACAGCACGGACAGGCAGGAGAAGACGTGAAACTGCCCTGACGCTTAGGCTTCGCGCCGAACGGCATCCTGTTTCAGACGAGTCATGAAGGCGACCGAGATATGTTCTTTCAACGCGCGTGCGGCAGCCTCTTCGTCGCGTGCAGCGATAGCCTCGACGATTGCCTTGTGTTCACTTTGGGCAATCTCTCCGCGCCCGCGAACAGCCAGCGAGGTCGTTGCCATCAACGCCATAGTGCGATGCACCAGGTCCAACTGCTGCACCAGATAGCGGTTATGCGAGGCCAAATGGATCTGCTCATGAAACCGACGGTTGGCGCGCGACAGTGCGGTGGGATCATCGACCAGCGCATCATCGGCGGCGACCATATCCTGTAGTACCCGGATTTCCTCTTCGGTCGCATGCTTGGCGGCCAGGCTTGCGGCCAGCCCTTCCAACTCGCGTCGCACCACATAAAGTTCAGCCATCTGGTTATGGTCCAGCGAAGCTACGATCAGTGAACGCCCGTCCCGTTCCAATAGCGATTGCGTCTCTAGCCGCTGCAATGCCTCACGGATGGGGGTGCGCGACACGCCAAACCGTTCGGCAAGCTCGCTTTCCACCAGCCGGTCGCCAGGCTTGTAAACGCCCACATCAATCGCTTCGAGTATCAGGCTATAGGCGTCTTTGGACGGCTGTCTGGATTGTGGCATCGGGTGGTTCATCTCCTGGTTCGAACATGTCTATCCGCCTCCGGCCCTTCGGATCAAGTGCGGCATTGAAAACCAACTCGCCACGCCCTAAACCCAACCCCATGGTCAATCCCGCCTTTTCCCACGTCACCCAATGGGTGTTCGATCTGGACAATACGCTTTACCCGCCTCACATGCGCCTGTTCGATCAGATCGAGGTGCTGATGACCGACTACGTGGTGCAGGCCATCGGCGTCGACCGGGCTGAGGCGGATCGGCTGCGGTCGCACTACTGGCGCGCATACGGCACCACGCTGGCCGGGTTGATGGCCGAGCATGATCTGGACCCCGACCCTTATCTGCACGCGGTTCATCAAGTTGACCTAAGCCATATGGACCCCGACGCCGAGCTGGCTGATCACATTCGGTCCCTGCCCGGCCGCCGGATCGTCTATACCAACGGCAGCGCACCTTATGCCGAGCGCGTTTTGGCAGCGCGCGGCCTCAGCGGATTGTTCGATGCGATCTACGGGGTAGAACATGCGGGCTATCGCCCCAAACCCGAACAGGCCGCGTTCGAGGCGATTTTTGCCCAAGACGGAATCGACGCCAAGCAAGCCGCCATGTTCGAAGATGACCCACGCAATCTGGCCGCGCCGCACGCGATGGGAATGCGCACTGTCCACGTCGCGCCCGAGCCGCACAGGGCCGATCACATCCACCACCACACCGACGACCTGACGTCATTTCTGGCCCGCCTGCGATAGGCTGTCACACTGCGACCATCTGTGTATTTCGCGGGTGCAGCATCGCCCCTATATGCGCCTCAGCGACGAACAGAATCGGAGAAACCCATGAGCGCGATCGAGGCCCCTCGGCGCCTGCCCATCTGGCAGCGCCTGTTGTTTGCAATTCCCCTGTTTGGCTGGATGGCCAAGGACGTCGCCCAGAGCGACGGCGACGATTGGGGTTACACAGCCCTGGCGATCTTCAGCATGTGGGGGTGTTCCATCCTGCTTTTCGGCCTGCCGGGTCTCTACATCCCTGCCGTGATGATGGTGCCGGTGATGTTCCTGATCCTCATCCTGATTTCACGCGGGTGACATACGGGACAGGATGTCACTTGGCACGCCGCGTGGAACCGCACTAGGTTCTGCCCAAACGGAGGCCAAGCCCATGACAGATAGCTGTGACATCCTGATTTCCGGCGGCGGAATCGCCGGGTTGACCGCTGCGGCGGCATTCGGAACAGCCGGGTTCGACGTGATCTGCGTCGACCCCACCACTCCGGTGACGGAACGCGATGTGGATGGCTCCGACATGCGGACCACGGCCTTTCTGCAACCGGCGCACGGTCTTTTGGATCAATGCGGGCTTTGGGCGCGGCTGGACGAGCACGCAGCCCCGCTGCAGATCATGCGCATCGTGGACGCGGGCGGAGATTTGCCCGAACCTCGCGTCGTGCGTGATTTCAACGCCGCCGATATCTCCGACCAGCCCTTCGGGTGGAACCTGCCCAACTGGTTGCTGCGGCGCGAGATGGTGGCGCGTTTGGCCGAACTACCCAACGTGGATTTCCGTCCCGGCACTGGCACGGTCAGCCTGTTCACTCGCACCAATGAGGCGCGCGTGGGCCTGAGCGACGGCAGCCGCATCCGATGCAAGCTGGTGGTCGCCGCAGACGGGCGCAGCTCCCCCATGCGCGAGGCGGCGGGGATCGGTGTCCACACCACCCGCTATGGCCAAAAGGCGCTGGCCTTTGCCGTCACGCATCCAGTCCCGCACGAAAATGTCTCGACCGAGATCCACCGCTCGGGCGGGCCGTTCACGCTGGTCCCCCTGCCCGACTGGCAGGGTCAGCCTTCGTCAGCGATTGTGTGGATGGAGCGCGGGCCGCGCGCAGTTGAATTACTGAACTCTGATCCCGACGCGTTCGAGGCGCTGATGACCGAGCGTTCGTGCGGATTGTTCGGGCAGTTGAAACTGGCTTCGCGCCGGACGATCTGGCCGATCATCAGCCAATCGGCCGAGCGTCTGTCGGGCGAACGCATCGCCCTGATGGCCGAGGCCGCCCATGTGGTGCCACCCATCGGCGCGCAAGGATTGAACATGTCACTGGGTGATCTGCGCAGCCTGTTGGATCTCGCGACAGCCCGCCCCGAGGGGCTGGGCGACGCGCAGATGCTGGACGCCTATCACAAGTCCCGCCACGCCGAGATAGAGATGCGTGTTAAAGGCATCGATCTACTTAACCGCGCCTCGATGATCGAGGCACGACCGCTGCGTGATGCGCGGGCGATGGGGTTGAATGCGCTTTATTCCCTGCCGCCGGTGCGCAAGACGCTTATGCAGATGGGCCTGGGTGTGCGCTGATCAGCACCTAGATCACCTGATCCAGCACCCGCTTCAAACGCGCGATCGTGCCATCCACATCATAGAGCTTGTCCAGCCCGAACAAGCCCAGACGGAAAGTACTGAACCCCTCGGGCTCATCACACTGCAGGGGCACGCCCGCCGCAATCTGCATCCCCAAAGCCGCAAATTTCTTGCCGTTCTGCACTTCGGCATCGTCAGTGTAGCTGACAACAACGCCCGGCGCTCCGAACCCATCAACCGCGACCGAGACAATGCCCTTGTCCTTCAGCATCGCCCGAACACCATTTCCTAGTGCCCATTGAGCCTCGCGCAGTTTTTCAAACCCATAGTCGCGGGTCTCGACCATCGTGTCGCGGAATTCCTTCAGCGCATCGGTGGGCATGGTGGCGTGATAGGCGTGCCCGCCCGCCTCGTACGCTTGCATGATCTGCCGCCATTTCTTGAGGTCCACGGCAAAACTGTCAGAACTTGTTTCCTCCAGTCGCGCCTCGGCGCGCTCGGACAGCATGACCAGACCCGCACAGGGCGACGCGCTCCATCCTTTTTGCGGAGCCGAGATCAATACATCCACGCCCGTCGCTTTCATATCGACCCAAGCACACCCAGAAGCGATGCAATCAAGCACCATCAAAGCACCGACCTCATGCGCCGCCTCAGCCATGGCCTTCACATAATCGTCCGGCAGAATAACCCCCGCCGAGGTTTCCACATGCGGGGCAAAAACCACATCCGGGCGTTGATCACGAATGGTCGCCACAACCTCGTCTATCGGTGCAGGTGCGAAAGGGGATGGGCTGGAATTCCCGGTTTGCCGCGCCTTGAGCACGGTGGCCGAGGCCGTCAACCCTCCGGCCTCGATGATCTGGCTCCAGCGATACGAGAACCAGCCGTTACGTACGACGACCACATCGGCGTTGCGGGCAAACTGCCGTGCGACAGCCTCCATCCCATAGGTGCCGCCGCCGGGTATGACAGCCACACCATCTGCATTGTAGACGTTCCTCAGCATGTCAGAAATATCCAGCATGACCCGTTGAAACTTAGCCGACATATGGTTCAGCGAACGATCGGTGAATACCACTGAAAACTCTTCAAACCCATCTGGGTCAACTGTGTCCAAAAGCGCTGCCATGAGTGTTCCTTTCAAATAAACCAGCTGACCAACCAGTTGGGCCAGTTCGGATCAGCGGCAATGTAACCTTCAAAATTGACCCAAGGGAACCCAGTAACTTCAACAAAAAATTTACTTTTTTGGGTGGCAATAGATCAATAAATGACGCCAATTAGTGTCACCAGCTCTTTACACTCATACGTGTTTCTGACCAGATACATTCACTTTACGGAAGAAAGGTATTTCCTAACGTGACGGCGCCTAAGCGGATCAGTTTTCAAGTTGTTCGGGACGAGGTGAAGCGGAGGATAGAAACCCGCATCTGGCCGCAGGGAGCGTTGCTGCCCACCGAAACGCAGCTTGCCGAGGAATTCAACTGCGCGCGCGCGACCGTCAACCGCGCGTTGCGAGAACTGGCCGATCAAGGCTTTGTAGAGCGCAAGCGCAAAAGCGGAACGCGGGTTAAGAAAGAACCCAGCAAACATGCCAAACTGGAGTTTTCACTGGCCCGCCAAACGGTCGAAAGACAAAACTCCACTTACAGGTATTCGCTGGTAGAACGAAACGTGGTCGATAGCCCGGGTTGGCTGGCATCGCAAATGAGCGTGGCTCACGATGCACGCGTTCTGCACGTGATCTGTATGCATTACGCCGACAACCGTCCCTTTCAGCTAGAGGAACGCTGGATCAATATCGCCGCGGTACCAGAGGTCGAGTTTGCAGACCTGAATGAGCATGGCCCGCATGAATGGCTGTTGAAGGCCGCCCCGTTTACCGAGGCCGAGGTCGCCTTTTGCGCCGTCTCGGCGGATGGTCGCCTTGCCGAATTCATGGGGACCACGACCGGGGCGTCAATGATACAGCTTGAGCGTACGACATGGCGAGATGGTCAACCGATGACTTTTGCGCGCATGACGCATCATCCCGGCTATTGCATCCGTACCAAATACTGATCAGCCAATCGGACCCGGCAACCTTTCTTCGCTGAGCAGAACGTTGGCCTCGACATCCCCGGCGCCCGGCAGAGTCATAATACGGCGACGCAGCACGCGTTCGAAATCGGCAAGATCGCGCGCGACAACTCGAAGGCGATAGTCGTAAAGCCCCAGCACATGCTCGACCGTTTGCACTTCGGGGATGGCGCTGACGGCACGTTCGAAGTCTTCCAAGCTGATTTGCCCTTTCCGAGCCAGCTTTACCCCAAGAAAAACCGTAACCCCGAACCCAAGGGCTTCGGCGTTCAGGCGTAGCCGACGCCCCTTGATCACACCGGCCTGCTCCAGTCGTCTAATGCGGCGCCACGTCGCTGGCTGAGACAGGCCCAGCTTTCGCCCCAGGGCTCCGGCGCTCTGACCGGCATCCTGCACCAGTGCCCGCAGGATTTTGCGGTCAAGTTCGTCCAGTTCAATCATACCGGCAACACCAGATCACTTTTGACGCGCGCTATATGCATCAGCGCTTCAATATCCGCGATATGCGGCAGCGTCAGAATCTGTTCCCGATAGACCTGCTGGTAATGCGACATGTCCCGCGCCAGAACCGAGAGCCGTACATCAACGCGCCCCAGAAAGGTCTGTATCTCGATGACCTCTGCCACACCTCGAGCTGCCGCAGTGAATTCATCAAAGGCGCGGGATTGCGTCTTGTCCAGAGTAACCCGCAAAGACACTTCAACTGCATATCCAAGCGCGGCCCAGTCGATCACGGCCTCTTGCCCTTGAATTATCCCGGCCTCGTGCATTTTTTCCAGACGTCGCCAGCAGAGGCTGGCGCTGATCCGGCTTCGCTCGGCCAATTCCGAAGTCGCCAGACTGGGGTTCGCCTGCAAGTGACGCAGAAGACGCCGGTCAATATCGTCGAGCATGATTTTTTCCATTATCTGACTGATTACGAATAAATTCTCATCTGAGTGTGCGAATTTCAAGAAAAATGCCATCGCATTCCCCATCGCAAGCCAGTAGAACCATCCGCAATCGAAAACAGAAAGGACCGGCGACATGCGCGTCTATTACGATCGCGATTGCGACATCAACCTGATCAAAGACAAGAAAGTGGCAATCCTGGGCTATGGCTCGCAGGGCCACGCCCACGCGCTGAACCTGCGCGACTCGGGTGCGAAGAACCTTGTTGTGGCGCTGCGCGAAGGCTCGGCCTCGGCCAAGAAAGCCGAAGCCGAAGGTCTTACCGTGATGGGTATCGCCGAAGCCGCCGCCTGGTGTGACCTGATCATGTTCACCATGCCTGATGAACTGCAGGCCGAAACCTACAAGAAATACGTGCATGACAACATCAAGCCCGGCGCGGCCATCGCGTTCGCCCACGGCCTGAACGTCCACTTTGGACTGATTGAGCCGAAAGAAGGCGTCGACGTCATTATGATGGCCCCCAAAGGGCCCGGCCACACCGTGCGCGGCGAATACGTCAAAGGCGGCGGCGTGCCCTGTCTGGTAGCCGTCGACAAAGACGAAACCGGCAAGGCCCTGGAAATCGGTCTGTCCTATTGCTCGGCCATCGGCGGCGGTCGCTCGGGCATCATCGAGACCAACTTCCGCGAAGAATGCGAAACCGACCTGTTCGGTGAGCAGGCCGTTCTGTGCGGTGGTCTGGTCGAACTGATCCGCTGCGGCTTTGAAACTCTGGTCGAAGCCGGTTACGCGCCCGAGATGGCCTATTTCGAGTGTCTGCACGAAGTGAAGTTGATCGTGGACCTGATCTATGAAGGCGGCATCGCGAACATGGATTACTCGATCTCGAACACGGCTGAGTACGGCCAGTACGTCACCGGCCCGCGCATCCTGAAATACGACGAGACCAAAGCGCGTATGAAAGAAGTTCTGAACGACATCCAACAGGGTAAATTCGTTCGCGACTTCATGCTGGAAAACGCAGTTGGCCAGCCAACCATCAAAGCGTCGCGCCGCGCCAATGACGAGCACATGATCGAGGAAACCGGTGCCAAACTGCGCGCTATGATGCCCTGGATCTCGGCCGGCAAAATGGTCGACAAAGAAAAGAACTGATCCCCACGGGATCACGCGAAAGGGCGGCCTTCGGGTCGCCTTTTTTGTCCCAATCGGAGGCCGCGCATGGTCGATCAACCCACATCCCGCGACTGGAGCGGCGTCATCGCACTTGGCCTGATATGGGGTGGCACCTTCATGGTCGTGTCTATGGCGTTGGAAGGGTACGGCCCCGTCACGGTTGCAACCGCGCGAACCACTTTGGGGGCAGTCACTTTGTTGGCAATGATGGCTTTGACCGGTCGAAAACTGCCTGCGGGCGATGCCAAGCTGTGGTTCTTTATTGCGATCATCGGCCTGTTATCGACCGCGTTGCCCTTTCTGCTGCTGAGTTGGGGGCAGCAATATGTACCTTCGGCCTTTGCAGGGCTGTCGATGGCAGCGATCCCGCTAATGGTATTGCCACTGGCGCATTTCTTCTCGGACGAGCCGTTAAATCTGCGCAGATTTCTGGGCGTATCGCTGGGTTTTTCCGGGGCTTTGGTGCTGATCGGCCCAGGTCTGGCGCAGATCGGACAAGGGGCTGAACCACTGGCGCAACTGGCCTGTATCGGGGCAGCACTCTGCTATTCCTGCGCGTCGATCTTCACCCGACGTTGTCCACCGATTGATCCGGTCGCGTTGGCGGCGTTGTCGCTGATGGTCGGGGCGGTTTTATTGTTGCCCGTCATGCTACTGACCGAGGGCGTCCCGCAATGGCAGGGCACGCGCCCTGGCCTGGCAATCATCGCGCTTGGTCTGCTACCCACCGCCTTCGCCACCCTTTTACGCGTGTCCATCATCCGCAGCGCGGGGTCAGTGTTCCTGACGCTGGTCAACTATCAGGTGCCCATTTGGTCGATGGTCTTTGGTGCGTGGATTCTGTCCGAGGCGTTGCCACTGAGATTCTTCATAGCGCTGGCCATGATCCTCACCGGGTTGGCCATCAGCCAATGGTTCAGCCTGCGCCGGATGCTGATCGGGCGTTAACCAGCCACAGCCTCGACCTCGGCCACGATGACGTCGACGACCTGCGCCAGCAGCGCGTCATCCTCGCACTCGGCCATCACACGGATCAAGGGTTCCGTCCCCGATTTCCGGATCAGCAAACGGCCCTGCCCGTTGAGCCGCGCCTCGGCATCAGCAATGGCAGCCTGCACGCTGGCTACTTCCAGCGGAGTTTGACCTTCACCATAGCGCACATTCTTCAGCAGCTGCGGAACCGATTCGAACTGTACGGCCAATTCCGAAGCTTTACGGCCGGAATGCACCATCTCGGCCAGGAAATGCAGCCCGGCCATCAGCCCGTCGCCCGTGGTGGCATAGTCGCTCATGACGATGTGGCCCGATTGTTCTCCGCCCAAGTTGAAGCCGCCTTCACGCATCCTCTCAACAACATAGCGGTCGCCGACCGCCGTCCGTTCAAGGCGCAGACCCAAAGCGGTCAAGTGACGTTCCAGCCCCAGATTGGACATAACCGTCGCAACCAGCGCTCCGCCCTGCAAGCGTCCCGCCTTTGACCAACTGCCAGCAAGCAGCGCCATCAACTGGTCGCCGTCGGCCACCTTGCCATGTTCGTCGACCATCACCACACGGTCCGCATCGCCGTCCAGACAAATGCCAACATCCGCGCCATGGGCCACCACAGTCTCGGCCGCCAACTGGGGTTTGGTCGAGCCGCAATTCAGGTTGATGTTCTTTCCGTTTGGCGCAATCCCGACAGGGATGACGTCCGCCCCCAATTCCCACAACACTTCCGGGGCTGTTCGGTGTGCCGCACCATTGGCGCAATCGACCACCACTTTGAGGCCGTCCAGCCGCAGATCGCGGGACAGAGAGGACTTTACTCGCTCGCCATATCGAAAGCGGGCATCATCAACGCGTCGCGCACGGCCAATGTTCTGGGCTTGAGCGGGTTTGACACCTTCTTCAATCAGACGCTCGATCTCAATCTCGGCCTGATCCGATAGCTTGAACCCATCGGGGCCAAAAAACTTGATCCCGTTGTCTTCGGCCGGGTTGTGGCTGGCCGAGATCATCACGCCCAGATCCGCCCGCATCGACCGGGTCATCAACCCGACCGCAGGGGTCGGAACCGGCCCCAGTAGCAAAACGTTCATACCGGTCGAAGTCAGCCCCGCCGTTAGCGCGTTTTCCAGCATATAGCCTGACAGACGCGTGTCCTTGCCGATCACGACGCGATGTGCGCCAGACTGGTCACGACGGAAATACCGACCTACGGCTGCGCCAATGCGCAGGGCCATTTCGGCCGTGATCGGATGAGTATTGGCAGTGCCCCGCACCCCATCGGTTCCGAACAGCTTGCGCATTGATATGTCTCCGTCGTTTCTTGCCTGCGACCGGATTACCGGACGGCAGCCCACAGACGCAAGGCCTGAGCGGTCTCAGCCACGTCGTGAACCCGCAGGATCTGCACCCCTTGTGCCAGACCGGCCAACCCGACTGCAATCGAACCCGGCGCACGGGCGTCCTTGCGCGTCTCTTTGCCGATCTGTCCGATGAACCCCTTGCGCGATACGCCCAGTAGTATCGGACAGCCCAACCCGTGAAACAGGCTGAGATTGCGCAGCAGCGTCAGGTTATGGGCCTCAGTCTTACCAAAACCAATGCCGGGATCGACGATGATTTGGTCTCGACGCAGCCCGAGGACTTCGAGGTTCTGTACCTGCTGGCCCAAAAAATCATACACGTCCAGCAGCACGTCATCATAGCGTGGTTCATCCTGCATCGTGGCGGGATCGCCCTGCATATGCATGACACAGACCGGCGCGCCAACCCGCGCACAAAACGGGGCCAGATCTGGATCGAAGGTAAAGCCCGAGACATCGTTGATCAGCCCCGCGCCTGCCCGCCACGCCGCTTTGGCAACGCTCGCTTTGCGCGTGTCTATCGAGATCAGTGCCTGCGTTTGTTCTCGGATCGCTTGGATCAGAGGCTCCGTCCGGGCGATCTCTTCATCTTCCGGGACGAAAGCAGCCCCGGGCCGGGTAGATTCGCCACCAATATCCAGGATCGTCGCATCCTGCGCGACCATCTGTTCGGCCGCACGGCGTGCAGACTGGACTGAGTTATGCATCCCACCGTCCGAGAAACTGTCCGGAGTGGCATTGAGGATACCCATGATCTGAGCCCGATTCATGTCCAACCCCGCTATCGGCGCGCGAGGATGGGACAGAGGTTCCAGGATATCGTCGGGCATGTCCTGTGCCGCGACAATGGAAGAGCATTCCGAGCGACTCAGCCGTTCCGCATGGGTAAACCAAAGCGCTTGCCCCGCCAAAGACACGGCGCCATCGGGACGCCGCGCGCCGTTCTGGACCAGCGGACGGTAATAGGTCGTCACAGTTGCGCCTGCTCCACAGAGATTGCTCGCAGTGGTGTTTCAGGATCGCCCGGCAACGCACCACCGATGACCAACATCTCACTGGCTTCGAACGTCGCTGCAAACCAAGCCGCCAGCGCCACGGCGTCCGATGGCGCAGCCGAAGGGCCGTCAACCGCATCCAGAACAATCTTGGACGGCGCCCAGACGCAAATCTGCCCGTTTTTCATTGCCCAATCCAATTCCGTCCGCGTCGAGACGACGACGCAGCGGTGATCCCGTGCAGCCAGAACCCAGGCGTTTTGCTCGATCGCCAGCAAGTCAATCCGGCGTTGAGTCATCGCATGTCCCGTTTGCGGAACAGCCATGTCAGCTGCACCCACACACAGGATCAGCGGGCGCTGACGATTTTCCAACTGATCGATCCATCCAGTCAGGTTGCCCGACGCAATCGCCTCATTCGATAGAAAGACCAGACGGGGATGCGGGCGTTCTTCTTCGACCACATCATGGTGCACTGCGTCCTTGCCGCGCACAATCTCGACCCCCAAAGCACCGGGACCCCGATCCAGTTTTTCGATGCGAACAAAAGCCCTTACAGCCTGTGGCTCTAGCAAAATACGTTCTGCCACCCGGTCGGCCAGTGTTTCCAGAAGGTTCAACCTTTCAGCAGCCAGTTCAAAGGCGATCGCCTCGGTCACACGATCGTAAGACAAGATGCGGTCAACATCATCGTCAATCGGGTCTGTCAGTGGCCGCACCTCAACCACAATGTTAAAACAAACCCGCTGCGTTGTGCCGCGTTCAGCCTGAAAGGCACCGATCTCGACCTCGACAATATGATCCCGCAACGAAATGCGATCCAAGGGACCTCGGGTCGCGGTAGCCTCGGAACGCTCCGAAGGATGCGCGAAGGCAAGGCGGATTTCAGAACTCATAGGTCGGACCTTTTCGGGCTTTGGGACTGATCTGCCCAAATTAGACGTTGCGGGCGCGTATAGCACCGCAACAAACGCCTTTCCAGCCATCGAATGCGTCGTCAGGTCACGCGGAACCAACTCATCATACCCGACGCGGCATGACCCAGCATGTGACAATGCAACAGCCAGCTGCCCGGATTGTCTGCAACCAGAACAACCTGGCGCGATTGCCCGCGCCCCAAAAGAACCGTATCGCGCCACGGACCTAGGCTGCCATCCGACAGAACGATGCGAAAGTGATGACCGTGCATGTGCATAGCATGAGGAAAGGCTGTTTCGTTGGCAAATTCAATCCGATGCGTTTCGCCCAATCGCGCGTCCAAAAACGGATCCTTTGGGCGCTCGGCATACCCGTTCAGTGCCCAGAAACGACCCAGCTGCGCCAGTTCTTGCCCTGACAACTCGGTCTCGCCCAGTTTGGCTGAACTTAACCAACGCATCGCGCCGCCTTGCATCGACATCCTATGCAAAGGCGTATCCTCGACAGAGATTTCAGGCAGCGGATTGGGTGGTAGCGCCGCGATACCGGTTCGCACCGTCCGGCCTGGGCCAGATACATCAAAACGCACAAGGCCAAAGCCCCCGTCCCGCTCAAAACTCACAAGGCTGGCGGTCTCGGACGCGGAGGCACGCACGTCCACGATCATGTCCGCCCGTTGCGCCGGACCCAGTGGGAAACGATCGGTTATCTCCAGCGGAGTTTCCAGCGGCATCCCGTCTAGCGCCACGATCCAACCGGTCAGCCCATCTATGCCCAGATTAAATATTCGGGCGTTGGATGCATTGATCAGGCGCAGGCGCAGACGCTCGGAAGCTCTGACTTTATACGAAGGGTCGAACTGACCGTTGACCGTAACGATATTGCCCAATCGTCCGGCATGGCTGAGATCATGCCCGTTGTCGAAATCATTGGTGATCTGGGCTGTTTCAGCGTCCAGCCGCCAGTCATCCAACATCAGCGTCAGATCACGATCCACGTCGGGTTTATCGGATTCCTCGATGATCAGCGGGCCATAAAGTCCACGCGCCACCTGCTCGATTGTGCGGTTATGGGAATGATACCAATACGTCCCGGCGTCAGGCACGGCGAAATCGTAGTCGAACGTGGATCCGGGCTCGATGACGTCCTGCGTCAGGCCCGGCACACCATCCATCGAATTTTCAATCCGGATGCCGTGCCAGTGTACCGACGTGGCCTGAGGCAGAGCATTCGAAAGCTGGCGCTGCACACGCCCACCCTGCGGCACACGGATTTCTGTACCCGGTACAGTCCCGCCAAAGCTCCAAACCGGTGTTTCAGGATACTCAGCCGGTGCGATCTGCTGCACCACCTCTCGCGCCACCAGCTCGGGATAAGCGGCCAGACCCACTTTGGGAAACACAGATAGCGCGGCAGACGCGCTCAGGAATTGTCGACGATTTAACAGCATTGCGGGCCTCCTGGCGCGCAACATAGAGCAAAAAACGCCCCGCGCCATTCAGCTTCCAGCGCGGGTGCGTCAGTTAGTTACTCGCCGTGCGATGTTTGTGCCGGTAGAAAATGTGCACGCCGATCCGTGCGGTTTCCGTATAGACACGCGCCCAAGAGGGCCGAACGGCTGTTGTGTGGTAGTGAGTGGCACCTTCGGTCAACGCAGGCACGTCACCGTCGATGGCCGCACGTGCGACTTTCGAAACACGTTCATAGGCTCTTTTCTCGCGGATTACTTCCTTGCGGCCATCACAGGTATAGGTGAACTGGCACTGGTATTTCTTACCTGTCCCCTGCTTGATCACTCCGCACAGCGTATCGGGAAAACGTCCGCTGTCGACTCGGTTCAGGATGACCTCGGCCACGGCAAACTGTCCGCGCACACTTTCGCCACGCGCCTCGAAGTACAGTGCTTCGGCCAGGCACTTGAAGTGTTCGTCCCCAGTGGCCTTGGGCTGTTGGTCCAGCCAGTTCTTTGAGTAGGATATTTTTTGTGGTTCAGCCGCCTTTCGGGGCTTGAACAAATTCAGGTATTCGCGGAAGTTTTGACCGGGCAATTCAGTCCGGGCCACAAGTTCACGCTTTGCAGTATCGGTGGCTTCCCTCTCAGCGACGGAAACACTTGGCAGCACGGTTGCTGCCATCGTGGCAACAGCCATTATGTAACGTAGCATTCAGATAACCTCGCATAGGCACATGATGCGCCAAACCCTCCCCCGGCGGGCGCGACGAGGCTCATACCGAATTGAATCGGAAACGTCCAGTTTTGTCGAAAAAAGCAAGTGGAAAATCGCCGTTACGTCAAAAATAACCCACGGCGAAGCTTGTTGTTTCCTACTATTCTTAGGGTTTCAGAAGGCTGTCAACCCCCAAGTCTGGACGAAATCGCCAGTTGAGCGGCAGCCAGCCGAGCCACAGGCACCCTGAAGGGAGAACATGAGACATAGTCGAATCCCAGATCTCGACAAACGGCGATTGATTCGGGGTTTCCACCGTGTTCACCGCACACAGACAAGGTCACGTTAGGTTGCGATTGCCGCCCCCTATCGGCCCCGAGCTTGAGCAGTTCCCCAACACCGTCCGCATCCAATACATGGAACGGATCTTCGGCAAAGACACCTTGCCGGACATAGGCTGACATAAACCGCCCTGCGTCATCCCGCGACAGCCCGTAGGTCATCTGGGTCAGATCGTTGGTTCCGAAACTTAGAAACGAGGTCTGTGGCGCGATCTCATCTGCGCGCAGGCAGGCGCGCGGTGTTTCGACCATCACACCCAACCTGTATTCGAATTCCTGCCCGCGCTCGGCCGCAACCGAAGCCGCAACAGAGTCGATCCGCGATTTGACCAGCTCAACTTCGCGTTTCGCGGAAACCAGCGGGATCATCACCTCGGGCACGACAGGTTCGCCATTTTTGCTGGCTTCGATCGTCGCCTCAAAGATCGCGCGGGCCTGCATGTCATAAATCTCGGGCACAGTGACACCCAAGCGGACACCGCGCAGCCCCAACATGGGGTTGTATTCCGTCATCGCCGCCACGCGACGTTCAACATCCGAGACCGGGAGGTCCAGCGCTTCGGCCAATTCGCGTTGACCGCCGCGTGTGGTGGGCAGGAATTCATGCAAAGGCGGGTCGAACAGGCGGATACAGACGGGCTGCCCTTCCATAATCCGGAACAGTTCGACAAAATCCTCGCGCTGCATCGGCAATAGACGTTCCAGAACCGCCTCGCGACCCGATGAGGTTTGCGCAAAGATCATCTCGCGCATGACAATCAGGCGGCCGGGATCAAAGAACATATGCTCGGTCCGGCACAGCCCAATGCCCTGCGCCAAAAAGTTCCGCGCCGTCTGCGCGTCGGCAGGCGTATCGGCGTTCGCGCGAATGGCAATGTCGCGCTCAGCGTCGGCCCAGGCCATAAGTGTCTGAAAACAATCATCCAACGCCGCTTCCAGCATCGCAGGTTTCCCAGCAAGGACTTGCCCTGAACTGCCATCGATAGTCAGTGTGTCTCCGGTTTTAAACACACGTCCGTCAGGTGCAGTCAACATCCGTTTCTTGGTTTGAAAACGCATCTCGGACGCACCGACAATACAAGGCAGACCGAGACCCCGACCAATAACGGCCGCGTGACTGGTCATCCCGCCTTTTTCAGTCAGAACCGCGACGGCCGCGTGCATCCCGCGCACATCCTCGGGCGCGGTTTCACGTCGCACCAGGATACACGGCTCTCCACGAGCAGCGCTGGCCTGCGCTTCGGCGGCGGTAAACACCATTTTGCCAGTCGCGGCACCGGGGCTGGCGGCGATTCCGGTCGTCAGAACATCTCGCTTCGCCTCGGGGTGGACCTGACGGTGCAGTAATTCGTTCAGCGAATGCGGATCAACCCGCATCACCGCCTCTTGCGGTGGAATGATACCGTCTTCGGCCAGTCGCACTGCAATCCGCATCGCGGCCCGCGCGCTGCGTTGCACGCGAACACCGTCCAAAATGTGGACATGGCCGTTTTCGATCACGAATTCGACCTGCATTTCCTCGCGCAGCTTGATCCGCATCAGCGCGGCATGCGCCTTGAGTTCCGCAAAGGCTTCGGGCGCCACCTCTTCGAGCGACTTACCGCGCGGATCCTTTTCCAGATAGAGCGCAGCAACACCCTCGCCCAACGCATCACGGCCCTGGCTCTGGCTCAGGTATCGCCCGGTCAACTGAGGCATCCCAGTCGTAGGTTCCACCAATTGCAAAACACCCGAGCCGCACTCACCCTGACCGACACCCGGGATCATCTCCTGAATGACGAGGCCCAATCCGGCATCCACAGGCGCACCTTTAGCCTGTCGCAGAAGGCGTGCCGAAGTCCCATCCCATGCTCGTGCCATCGACCGTAAAACGGCGACAAGTTGCTCGCCGCGATCCTGCGGAAAGGTTTCGTCCGTTTCATCTTCGTAGGCACGCAGCGATTGTTGCAGACCTTCGCGCCCATCGGCGTCGATATCATCGAACACGTCTGCATCCAACCGCGCGACGTGAACCGCGTAGCTTTGCACGAAACGCAGATACAGGGCGGCCGCAGCCTCGACGCCCATCGAATCCGACAGGTCCACATATCGCGCATCATTCATTCCGATATTCAGGATCGCACCTGGACCGCCCCAATCAGGGTCCTCGGAGCTGGGTCGCACGCACAACAGTGTCGATTGGTCGAACTGCTCAAGAATAGCGTCGATATCAGGGACCTGTCCCTTGGCGATTGCCTGAACAGCATCAAAGGATAACGCCACTGTGCGCGGCACCGGTAATTCCAGACGGACAAGCCGTTGTAGACATTTCGCGCGGCCACCATGCGACGCCGTGGTGACAGGCGCGGTGGATGTGATCAGCGTGGTATGCGGGTTATTCTGCACTGCGGCACCTTTTGGTTTGACCGCAGCATAAGCCCCTGCACCAATGGCGCAAGGGCCATCTGGCTTAGCCTTCGATCTTGCTGAGGTCCGCCACGCGCGCGCAAACCTGACGGATCTGGCTGAGCAGGTTCAGACGGTTGCGCCGCAGGATGTCATTGTCGGTATTGACCTGAACATCTTCGAAGAACGCATCCACCGGACCGCGCAGTGCGGCCATGGCGGTCATTGCAGCGGGGAAATCCTCGGCCTTCTGCGCGGCTTCGATCTGGCCCTGCGCGTTTTCCAGCGCCGCAAACAGCGCCTTTTCGCTGTCGGTCTCGGCAAACTTCACATCCGCACCGTAGGAATATTCGACCCCATCTTTTTCCTCGGCCTGAGTCAGAATGTTGTTGGCGCG
Source organism: Ruegeria sp. SATB045 (assembly GCF_059613525.1). Lineage (NCBI taxonomy): Bacteria > Pseudomonadati > Pseudomonadota > Alphaproteobacteria > Rhodobacterales > Roseobacteraceae > Ruegeria > Ruegeria sp. SATB045. The sequence goes on from NZ_JBXWSR010000019.1 coordinate 229,584, forward strand.
CTTGAAGCCCTGAACAAGATTCTCACCATCCTCGGTCGCGATCACTGCGTTCAGAGCACGAGCGCGTTTGACCAAAAGGTTGAGGTCATCATTGCCGTCCATCGCGATACAGGCGTCGATGATGTCGTGGCGGATGCCTTCATCACGCAGGAACACCTTAAGGCGGTCGTGGAAGAAGGACAGCAGGTCCGCCGGGGCGTTGGTGACAATCGCAGTCGCGGCTTCGACCTGATGCGCGAGCCCGTGAACCTCTTGCGCGGCGGCCTCGGCATCCTCGGCCTTGGCTTGTTTCGCCTTGGCTTCCAGCAGGGCTGCCTGCCATTCGGGCAGTTTCAGCAGGCTTCCCAATGCCGATGCGAAGGTGTCATTCAGCGAAAGGCGCAGATTGTTGGTCAGGACCAACCGGATCACCCCAAGGGCCGCACGGCGCAGCGCAAACGGGTCTTTCGAGCCAGTGGGCTTTTCGTCAATCGCCCAGAATCCGGTCAGCGTGTCCAGCTTGTCGGCCAGCGCCACAGCCACGGAAACCGGCGCGGTCGGCACATCATCCGACGGGCCAAGCGGCGAGTAATGTTCCTCACTTGCCTGCCCCACTTCCGCAGGCAGTTCGGCTGCATCGGCATAATAGCGGCCCATCAGGCCCTGCAATTCGGGGAATTCGAACACCATCTCGGATGACAGGTCCGCCTTGCACCCTTGCGCCGCCATCATCGCCAAGGCTGGCGTTGCACCGGTCGCAGAGGCCAGTTCATGCGCCAGCGCGGCGATGCGCAGAACCCGCTCGCCCTGCGAGCCCAGTTCTGCGTGGAAGGTCACCGAGTTCAGTTTCTCGACCCACGGCTCGAACCCGTCGGATTTGACAATGCGCAGGTCGTTCTCCCAGAAGAACTTCGCATCCGCCAGCCGGGCGGACAGCACCTTTTGGTTCCCTGCCAGAATAGTCGCGCCATTGTCGGCGGTTTCGCGGTTGGCGACGGTTACGAACTGTTCAATCCGGCCGGTCTTGGGGTTCTTCACCGAAAAGAACTTCTGATGTTCTTTCATCGAGGTTTGAAGCACCTCGGGCGGCAGGTTCAGGAATTCGTCGTCGATCTTGCCCATTAGCACCACGGGCCATTCGACCAGACCCGCGACCTCGGCCAGCAGGCCCTTGTCCTCGACCACTTCCAGACCGGCGGCAAACGCCATGTTCTGCGCGTCGTTCCAGATATGCTCGGCCCGGTCCACAGGGTTCAGGTCTACAAAAGCTGCTTTCAGCTTGGCGGCGTAGTCTTCGAAGGACGTGACCGAAAACCGATCCGGGGCCATGAAACGGTGCCCCCCGGTAGTATCCCCGGATTTGACCCCCTCGACCTCAAGCGGTACGACCTGCGCGCCCGTCTCATCCGACAGGATGCACAGGATTGAATGCAAAGGGCGCACCCAACGCAGCGGACCGCTGCCCCAACGCATCGACTTGGGCCAGGGGAAGTTACGGATGGTGGCCTCCAGCACGTCGGCCACGATCTCGGCCGCTGGACGGCCCGCTTTTTCGATAGTGGCGAAATAAACCGAGCCTTTTGGCGTTTCGCGCTCTTCCAACTGATCGCGCGTCAGTCCCGCACCGCGCAGGAAGCCTTCGATGGCTTTGTCGGGAGCGCCGACCTTGGGGCCCTTGCGTTCTTCGCGGATGGTAGGGCTTTCCGCCAGCAGGCCCTCGATCGCCAGCGTCAGGCGGCGCGGCGTGGTTAGAGCGGCAGCCCCGGCATAGGTCAGACCGGCCTCGACCAAACCATCGGTGATCCGCTTTTTCAGATCTTCGCCGGCACGGGTTTGCATGCGGGCGGGGATTTCCTCGGAAAACAGTTCGATCAGCAGGTCGGGCATGGTCGGTCCTTAGAAGTTCACGATCGTCTGGATGACGATGGCATTGGCAATATCCACAAAGAAGGCGGATACAAGGGGCAACACGATAAAGGCAATAGGCGAAGGGCCATATCGCTTGGTGACAGCGGTCATATTCGCGATAGCTGTGGGGGTTGCACCCAGGGCAAACCCGCCGAACCCGGCGGCCAGAACAGCGGCCCGGTAGTTGCCACCCATGACCGGAAACAGCACCCAGATCACAAACACAACGGCCAGCAGCGTCTGCGCCGTCATGATCACCACAATCGCAAGCCCCAGCTCAGCGATCGTCCATAACTGCAGACTCATCAATGACATTGCCAGAAACGCACCCAGCGAGAATTCCGAAAGCAAAGCAAGCGAAGGCGTACGCGCAACAGGATTCGCGTTTGGAAACAGCGCCGAGCGTAAGTTGGCAATGACGATACCCATGATCAGACAGGGGACGAACAAAGGCAGCTTGAGCCCCGCCGCACTGATCGCCTGGTGCAGGAAGTACCCCGCAACGATCGCGATGTTCAGATACAGCATCACCCGCATGATGGTCAGGTGATCCACCTTTGCCTCTGCCTCGGTGGGTTTGTCGGGCAAACCGACCGTATGTTCTTCGTCGGGACGTTCTGGTGTCAGGTTCTTGCCCTCGACCAGAAATCGCGCGATCGGACCGCCGACCAAAGCTGCCAGAACAAGACCCAGAGTAGCCACGGCAACACCCAGTTCAGTTGCACCTTCCAAACCGGTCACTGCGCCAACCTCGGGTGCCCAGGCGATGGCAGTACCATGCCCGCCAATCAATGCCGCCGACCCGAACAAGACCCCGGCCTGTACCGGATAGCCGAAGATCGCTGCGCCAACCGCGCCGATTCCGTTTTGCAGAACTATTGTGATCAGCGTCAGGATCAAAAGCAAAAACAGCGGCTTACCGCCAGCAACCAAATCAGAAAGTCTGGCGTTCAGCCCAATTCCGGCAAAGAATACAACCAACAAGAAATCGCGCGCAGCCAGTCCGAACGACATCTCGATGCCGAAGACCAGATACAGCGCCAACAGAAAGACCGAGGCCAGCAACCCTCCGGTCACAGGCTCGGGGATGTTGAACTGCCGCAACACCTCGACACGGGCGTTGATCTCGGCCCCGATCAGATAAACGGCAAACCCCATCGTAGCTGTCAGAAAGTCGGGAACTTGCAACATCTGCTGGATCATTGCTTCACTCCTGCGGGCGCGGCGGGCATTCCTCGCCTACGACCGTTCCGTCATAGGCTTTTTCACCGCAATTGTTCAGCGCGTGCCAAACATAGCCCTTGCCGTCCTGTGAGACTGCAACGATACGATCGACGCCATAGTGAATGTTCTTTTGCCCCATGAATGCCTGTGCCTGCCCGGTCTTCAACGCATCCGCGATGGCAACGGCATTGTAGCAGTCGAACCATCCTGGCGCGGTCAACGGTTCGGCATTGTCCAACGCCACGAAGCCTGACAACTGGTCCAAGCTCAGATCGGTTTCAAAACACGCTCGATACCGGATCGGAGAGCTATCGGCATCAATCGCCTGAAACGCAGAATAGGTAATCGGTTCTGGCTGATCGGTCTCAACGACCATCAGATTGACATCCCGCCCCGGCTGCGGTTCGACCGTGTAGTAAAACCCATAGACCTGCAGATAATACATTCCCACACCGGCCAAAACAGCCGAGCCAAGCAACAGAAGAGCAAGCAGTTTTCCGGTCATTGTTTACGCAACCCCTTTCAAATGCGCGGGAAATCGGACAGGGTCCGGCACGTAACAGGTTGATACGAGGCTTATCGAATGGACTCCACCCTTACCGTCGGATTCTTCGGCGCTTTGTTCGCGATCATGAACCCGATCACCAACCTGCCCGTTTTCCTCAGCGTGACCGAAGGGTTGTCCCCCGCCGATCAGCGTAAGGTGGCCGCGAAAGTGACGGTCTATTGCCTGATCCTTGGTGGCGCCTTTGCAGCCATCGGCAATCAGGCGTTGGGGTTGTTTGGCATTTCGGTCGATGACCTGCGTGTCGCGGGTGGGCTGGTCGTTCTGATGATCGGCCTCAACATGCTGAGCGGCAACCAAAGCACGACACATCATGGGACCGAGGATGAAAAACAGTCCTACCCCGAACCCGACACCGTTGCGTTCTATCCGCTGGCCTTTCCCATTCTGGTCGGTCCGGGCACGATCACGACTTTGATCCTCTACGCTCATCACATCACCAAACCAGTGGATGCGATGCTTTATGCAGGCGTATTTCTGGTCGTCCTGCTGTTGCTGTTCGTTACCTTCTGGAACGCATCGGCGCTGGCCAAACGCTTGTCCGCAAACGCGCGCGTTATTATGAGCCGCTTCATGGGCATGATCCTGTCGGCCATCGCCATCAGCATGATCGCCGATGGCCTCAAGGTTTTGCTGCCCGGATTGGCGTGATCTGGCCATCAAGCCTCGTACCCGGCAGCCTCGGTCATGACAAACGCATCGGCGCATTGCTTGGCCAACGCCCGCACCCGCCCGATATAGGCCTGCCGTTCGGTGACCGAAATCACCCCACGCGCGTCCAACAGGTTGAAGATATGGCTGGCCTTGATGCACTGATCATAAGCCGGATGCGCCATCACGATGCGCTTGCCCGTCTTTGGATCATCATGCTCTTGCGCCAGAATAGTGGCGCATTCTGCCTCGGCCTCTTCAAAGTGGCGCAGCAGGACCTCGGTGTTGGCCACGTCAAAATTCCAGCGGGCGTATTCTTCCTCGGTCTGTTTGAAGATATCGCCATATTTCAACGGGCTGGGCGATTGAGGGTCGTTGAAGGGCATGTCCATTACATGGTCGATGCCCAACACATACATTGCCAGACGCTCCAACCCATAGGTCAGCTCACCCGAGACAGGCGCGCAATCGTGGCCGCCGACCTGTTGGAAATAGGTGAACTGGCTGACCTCCATACCGTCGCACCAAACCTCCCAGCCCAGACCCCAGGCCCCAAGGGTGGGACTTTCCCAGTCATCCTCGACAAAGCGGATGTCGTGCAGCTCCATGTCGATACCGATCGCCTCAAGCGAACCCAGATACAGCTCTTGCAGGTCCGGTGGGCTTGGTTTGATCAACACCTGATACTGATAGTAGTGCTGCAATCGATTGGGGTTCTCTCCATATCGCCCGTCGGTCGGGCGGCGCGAAGGTTGAACATAGGCCGCCGCCCAAGCTTTGGACCCCAAGGCGCGCAATGTGGTCGCCGGATGGAAGGTGCCGGCACCGACCTCCATATCGTAGGGCTGCAGGATCGCGCAGCCTTTCGAGGCCCAATAGGTCTGAAGCCGCAGAATAATCTCTTGAAAAGAACGAGGTGTACTGGACTGATCGGTCATGACATTCCCTTTGGACGCTTGGGCGCCGGTTCCGGTGGGTTTTTCCTTTCCTATGCAAGGGGCCGGGGGGCGTCAACGGCACAAGTGGTCTCGCCTGTCACTGAGCGGCCACACTGTAAATTCCCCGTATTCGGGGCATGGCAATCCACACCCCTGATCGCGTAGTCTGCGCCGCAGAAAAACACTGCGGACATAGGCAGACAATGACACGCATATTTACGGCAATTCTATTTCTAATTCTCTTCGGCCTTCGCGCCTCATACGCGCAACAAGACACTGGGGTCTGGGTTCAGGTTGAAGCCCGCCCGACTTTGGCCGCAGCACAAGAGCGCGCGCGGGCGTACGCAGAAGTATTACCTGATGTGAACGGCTTTCGCTTGAACTCTGGATGGTATGCGATTGTTATTGGTCCTTATTTACGCGGCGATGCCGAGCAGGTTCTGAGTGTTTACCGCTCCGAAGGGCAAATCCCCGCGGACAGTTACATCACGTTCTCCAACGTTCTGGGGAAGCAGTTCTGGCCCACCGATGCGGCCCTGTCAGAACCGGAAACTGTAGCGCCACCAGTCGAACAACAGCCCGATCAGCCCGTGGCCGGGCTGACGCCGCAAGCCTCGGACGAAACACGGTCACAGGCATTGCAATCAGAGCGCCGTCTGACGGCTCAGGAACGCAGGAATCTGCAGACCGCTTTGCAGGCCGCCGGTTTCTACAACGCAACAATCGACGGCGCATTCGGGCAAGGCACCCGGCGTTCGATGGCCGATTGGCAGCGTTTCAATGGTTTCGAGGCGACGGGCGTTCTAACCACGGCACAGCGCGCAGCCCTGATGGACGCCTATAACGCACCTTTGATCAACGTCGGGATGGCGCGCCATTCGGATATGAAGGCGGGGATTGATCTGGATCTGCCGTTGGGCGTGGTCTCGTTTGACCGCTACGAGGCGCCATTCGTGCATTTCACGAACAGTACCGATCTGGGCGCAAAGGCGCTGCTGATCAGCCAGACCGGCGACAAGAACACGCTGCGCGCTTTGTACGAAGTCATGCAATCGCTAGAGATCGTCCCATTGGAAGGGCCACGTCAACTAAGTGGCAATAGCTTTACCCTTGAAGGACGTGGAAACGATGTTGTTTCCTATACCGAGGCGCGTCTGGACAATGGGCGGATCAAGGGCTTCACGCTGGTTTGGCCTGATGGAGATGACGCCCGGCGGATGCGGGTACTGGTCGCGATGAAAGCCAGCTTTGCAACGAACAACGCCGTTCTCGACGCCGCGGCTGGCGCAGATGCTGAACAGCGGATCGATCTTGTATCTGGCCTTCAGATACGCAAGCCTCGCCTGTCACGGTCCGGGTTCTTTGCCGACACCAACGGCACCGTACTTACTGTGGCCGAGGCGGCAGACAGCTGCGCCCGTGTAACTCTGGACGGAGATCAGGAACTTCAGGTCGCCTGGCGGGATTCCGACCTAGGTATCGCAGTTCTGCAACCGCGCAGCGCATTGGCCCCGCTGAGCGTTGCTGAATTCAGCGCAAACGCCCCCCGTATTCAGGCTGAAGTAGCAGTGTCCGGCTTTTCATACCAAGGCGCATTGGGCGCGCCCACGCTGACTTACGGCCAGATCGCCGATGTGCGCGGGCTGAACGGGGAAGAAGGCGTGAAGCGCCTAGCCCTCGCGGCTCAGCCCGGTGACGCCGGAGGCCCTGTATTCGACGGGAGCGGTCAAGTGGTTGGTATGTTGTTGCCGACCCCATCCGACGGTCGCACCCTGCCCGCTTCGGTCAGTCTGGCGGCGACGGTAACCAGCCTGAACCAGATTTTGGACAAAGCGGGCGTATCCGGCGTATCCGGTCAACCGTCCTCTCAGATCACACCTAACGAACTGAACCGTCGGGCAACCGGAATGACGGTGCTGGTCCACTGTTGGGACTGATCCCGCCTCAATCAATTCAACGCCGCCTTTGGGGGCGGCGTTTTTAGTTACAAAATATCTGGCGTGATCCGGATCAGTGTAGGGCCTTGCGCATCAAAAGCAGCGCGGACGGCAGCCTGCATGTCTTCAAGACTGACTGGCTCTGCGGACCGGGCACCGAAGGCTTCGGTCAGCTTGCAAAAGTCGGGGTTCCGCGCCACAACCGCGTTCGGCGCGATCTGACTGCGAACCATGCTGTCTTCGATCTCTCTCAGCTTGCCATTGTCCCAAAGGATAATGGGAAGAGACAGGCCAAGTTCGACTGCAACGCCCAACTCCATCATCGTGTAATGAAACCCGTAATCTCCTGCGAGTACCGCCGTAGGTTTGCCGCGCCGTGCCACTGCGCCTCCGATCCCGGCGGGAAGGGCATAGCCCAGCGTCCCAAACCCGGTGGGATGGTGCCAGTGGTGAGGGAAAGTCATATCCCAGACCTCTTTGCCCACATAGGCAAGCTGGGTCATGTCCGAATAGATCATTGTCTCGGCCGGCATCGCCTCGCGCAGCGCGTCCAGCACGGGGACAATGCCGGGGCGTTCGGCGTCCACTTCGATCCGCCATTTCGCGCGGGCTTGGGCGACCTCGTCTTCGGTCCAGCCGGTTGCTGGTTTCACATGGTCGATTGCGGTCCAAAGTGCGTGAGCAAAACTTTCCCCGTCCACTTGCAACTTAACCGCCGCCCGGTGGCGGTCGGACAAGACAGCAGGGTCAAGGTCGACGCGCACTAGATTGCCAGAATGCCCCAGATCGTCGCGCCACAGATCGACCTCGCCCAGCTCGGCCCCAACCACGACAACCAGATCGGCCGAGGCAATGACCTCGGCGCTGCTGGGTCGGGGCAGATAGGCACCAAAATCAAGCGCATAGTTCAACCCGGCCATGCCACGCCCCGCATAGGTGGTGAAACAGGCTGCCCCCAGTTGTGTCAGGATCTGCCGCCACAGGTTGGACCGCGTCCCGCCCCCAAGGATGAACAAGGGCCTGCGGGCGATATTCAGCATCGACATAACCGACGCGACGTCCGGCGGCGCGGCCTTGGTGCGCAGCCCCGGTTGGTTGGGAAACGGGGCCGGATCTGCTTCGGCCTCAAGCTTTTTGATCGGCACCTGAATATGCTTGGGACGCGGGCGCGACAGTTCGAATTCCTCAAAGGCGCGCTCGACCAGCCCGTAAGCGGCTTGGGCCGAATTTGCCTGCACCGACCAATCCGCAACCGTATCGGCGGCCCCACGCTGGTCCTTCATCTGATGCAACTGGCCCTTTGACGCCTCGGTCTCGTCCAGACATGAGGACAGAACCAGCATCGGCACCGAATCCGAATATCCCTGCCCCATCGGTGTCATGATGTTGCATAGGCCCGGCCCGGTAATCACATAAGCCACCCCAGGTTTGCCTGTTGCACGGGCATATCCGTCAGCCATAAAGCCCGCGCCTTGCTCGTGCCGGGCCAGAACATGGGTGATACCTGCTTCTTCGATCCCACGATACATTTCCTGGTTGTGCACACCGGGAATGCCAAAAATCACATCCACACCGCGATCCCGAAGCATATGCGAGATTTGCGCGCCGAGGGGTCTTTTCATCAGCTTCTCCAGAATTGAACAGTGAACAGAGCGTAGACAGCCAGCAGCTCAAGCCGCCCGACCAGCATCCCGATGGACAGCAACCACTTGGCCGTATCGCTCAACCCCGCGAAATTGCCCGCCGGGCCGATCTGATCGCCAAGCCCCGGCCCTACATTGGCCAACGCCGTCGCCGCGCCCGAGACCGAGGTGATAAAGTCCAGCCCCGTCAGCGCCAAAGCCCAAGCCAGAACGCCCATCGACAGCACAAAGAACATGAAAAAGCTCATGACCGAGGTCAGAACATCGGTACTGATGGGGCGCCCATCATATAACGGCATAAAGACCCCGTGCGGAGACCGGATCCGACGAATCTGAGTTTTGATGGATGCAAATAGCAACTGATAGCGGAAGACTTTGATCGAACAGGCTGTCGAACCCGCACACCCCCCGATCAGACCGATCAGAAAGAACACCATCACCGGAAAGCTGCCCCATGTCATGTAGTTGACGCTGGCGTATCCGGTTCCCGAGATAATGGAGGTGATGTTGAACAAGGACTCGCGAAATGCCTGTTCCCAATGATGCGGAAAGACCAAAAGCAGAAAGACCGTCATCACGGCAACCAGCACCAGAATGGTTGCCAGAAATGTGCGTATCTGGCTGTCTTTCCACAATGAGCTTGTATTGCCGTTGGCCAGCTGGACATAGCGCACAAACGGCAGTGCTGCCAAAATCATGAATACCGATGCTGCATATTCGGTAGGCCCGGAAAACGTTGCAAAGGACGCATCATAGTTCGAGAACCCGCCAGTCGCGATCGTTGTCATCGAATGCACAACGGCGTCAAAAAAGCTCATTCCAAAACCGGCGTAGACCAAAACGCAGACAAAGGTCAGAAACACATAAATCAGTGATATCTGCCCAGCGATTTCCTGCGCGCGAGGCAGGATTTTCCCCATGGTCTCAAACCCTTCCGAGCGGAAAATCTGCATCCCGCCCACCCGGAGCTCGGGCAAAAACACCATAGCCACAACGATAATCCCGATGCCACCCAGCCATTGCAGGACGCCGCGCCACAAAAGCAATCCCTGCGGCAGAGCATCCAACCCCGTGATCACGGTCGAGCCGGTGGTCGTCAGCCCCGACATCGCCTCAAAATAAGCATCGACGAAACGAAGCTCGGTCGCCCCAAACAAAAATGGGATGGCACCAAAGAACGGCAGCGCGACCCAAACCCCTGTTGTCAGCAAAAAGGTCTGACGGATCGTCAGACCTTCGCCCACACCGTTCGAGCAGCTCATCGCCAGAATAACGCCGGTCAGGACCGTAATGATCCCACTTTCAAGGAAAACATGCCATTCGTCGCGCCCTTCAATCAGGTCCGCGATCAAAGGCAGCACCATGGTCGCCCCAAGAATGGCGACCAACAGGCCAATCACATATCCAACCGGGCGTATATCCGTCATGAGGCGCAGCGTTGGCGCGCCTGCACGACTGTGTCAAGCGGATGCCCCGATTTACTTATCGGATTTATTGGCAGCAGCCGGCATCGCAGGCGGCTTCGAAGGGGCACGAGGCCGGCGCGCAGCAGGCGCAGACGCCGGTTTCTCTGCAGCCGGTTTTGCGGCCACGGATTTAGGCGCCGCAGCTTTGGGGGCTACTTTGGTCGGAGTCGGCTTGGCTGACGCCGCTTTGGTCGGGGCCGTTTTGGGCGCCGGGGCTTTAACCGGAGTCGATTTGGCCGGCGCTGCTTTGGCTGTTGTTTTGGGCGCGGCCGGCTTGGATGCCGCAGCCGCAGGCTTGGTAGCCGCCGGTTTCGGTGCCGCTTTCGCTGTCGCAGGTTTTGGCGCAACAGATTTCGTCGCAGGTCTGGCGGCGGAAGGAGCCTTAGTTGCAGCTGTTTTCGCAACCGCAGGCTTGACCGGTGTCTGAGCGGGTTTCACCGCCTTGGCGGGGGCCGGTTTTGAGACAACACGTTTCGGTGATTCGGTCGCTGTCTTCGCTGCGGGTTTGACCTTTGCAGCCGGTTTCGGCTTAGCAACCGGAGCTGTAGTTGCCTTGGAAGCTGGTGCTGTGGTCTTGGTCGCAGATTTCGGCGCAACAGGTGCGGGCACCGATGAAGACGCATGCAATGCTTGAACGGGAACGAAAGGCAGCTCCATCGCCGAGCACGCCAGAATGTGCATGATTTTCATCTGGTTGCTGACCGCATAGCCCGCCATCCGAATGGCGGCAGCCTGAAATTCCAGCGGCTGGGTAATCGGATTCATACGTAGTTACTCCTCTGAAAACGACGCAGCCTGCATGACGGGAAGAAGCCAGAGACGTCGCGATGTTTCGGGCACCCTTCGGTGTCGCTCTGATTCAGGCGTTGCACGTGTCGGCTTCCTTCAGAAGTGACCTTTGCCGCAATCAAACGGCGCAGTCACGGCTGCATTCGGCCTCAGTCTACTTGAAAGACCGTGCGCTTGCAGCATTTTTTGCTGCGCTGCGGCAAAACGTGCCGTAAGTTTGAAGTTGAGACTTTTTGACCTCACCCTACGTGGAAAAGGGTCGCAAACAATTTAGGGTCAATGCTGGCGGATACGAAGGTCGGGCCTTCAGTCAGGACCGAAACCGCATCGTGGCTGTGCAGGCTTTCCTGATGGCTGGCGACCACTCGGAAATCACCGACGTGATGATCGGCCAGCAATTCGGCGCAGAACAAACGCGCGGCGTCCTCGACAAAGATCGGGTTGGCGGCGTTCAGCTCGGCAAAAGCCTGTTCATCCTCGCGCTTAACCATGACTTGCGTTTCCGTGGGCACTGCGCGACGACACAGAGCGATCAGGTCTTCGAACCAAAGACAATCGGCGTCGCAGTCCACCACGACCGAAATCCGCGCGACCGAGCGCTGTGAATGAGGCGTCGCCAACTGCCCTCGCGTCGAGCGCGCATGCTCGCTGAGTTCCAGCGAACAAGGGCAGGTCGAGGAATAGACATAGTCCAGATGCATGATCTTCTGGCGCACGCCGTTCTGTTCAACCAGTTCCAGCGCGATGTCGTAGTATTGATAACCTTCCAAACCCGAGCGCAGGCTTTGCACCTTATCAGGGAAGGAAAACCGCATCTGGATGCGCGCATCAAAGCTGTCCAGATCGGTCATGTAATCATCCAGCGCGGCTTCCATCACCTCAAAGCTGAAGGTGCGCTCGGCGTGTTTGTAGAAGGACCGCATGATGCGGGACATGTTGATGCCCTTCTTTTCCGCCTCAAGGCTGACTGACCCGGTAACCGAGGTCTCAAGGGTCAAATCCTCACCTTCTTTGCGATGGAAGCGGATCGGCAGGCGGAAATTGGAAATGCCCACATGCTGAATTTGCTGCTTTGCCCCCCGGATCAGGCTGGAGGGGCCGTTTTGCAGGTCGGGCAGCGTGGCGCGATATGCAGCATCCACTTCGAACCCTTCGAGATACTCACGTGACAGCGACGGATAGTTCACCGGTACCAGCCCCGGAACCAGACGTGCGATCGCCGGATCAAGCTGGCTGATTTCGGCCTCTGTCGCGCTTTCGGCCCATTTGCGCAGCACTTTCAGCGCGGCTTCGGCCTGATCATGGTTGGGGGCGTCGTCAATGTCACGGGGATGCACGTTCATCGATCAGAGTTCCTCGGGGTTGGTCGCCGGAGTATATACGGGCTCGGCGCGTTTTCCAGTTTATCCGTATACGCCGGAAAACACAGCCCGGATCGAATTTTGGTGCGGAATGAGCGATTTACTACCCCACACACATTTCTTTGACCCGGGAATACCTGATTTGACGCACCGCTATTGTTGAGAAACGTCCAATGCGTGCCCGATATCGGCAAGCAGGTCATCTGCATCCTCAAGCCCGACCGAAAAACGGATCAGACCCGGTGTGATGCCCAACTCGTCCTTTTGCGTATCGCTCAGACGCTGATGCGTGGTCGTCGCCGGGTGCGTAGAGATTGATTTGGCATCACCCAGATTGTTCGAGATCACCGGGATCGTCAGCGCGTTCAGGAACTTGAAGGCCGCGTCCTTGCCGCCCTTGATATCCAGCGACAGAACCGTGCCGCCCTTGCCCCCCAGTTGCGTCTGTACCAGCGCATTCTGCGCGTGGGTTTTCAAACCAGGGTACAAAGTGCGTTCCAACGCTGGATGCCCCTCAAGCGCCTCGGCGATGATCTGCGCGGATTCAGCCTGCGCGTTGACGCGCAGCGCCATCGTCTCAAGCCCTTTCAGCATCACCCAGGCGTTAAACGGGCTAAGCGCCCCGCCGGTGTGTTTCAAATAAGGTTCAACGGTGCCGCGGATGAAGTCTTTGGTGCCGATGATGACGCCGCCCAGCGCCCTGCCCTGCCCGTCGATATGTTTGGTCGCGGAATAGACCACCACATCCGCACCCTGCTGAATCGCGCGCGAGAACACGGGCGTCGAGAATACATTGTCCACAATCACCAGCGCGCCAACGGCATGTGCCAGCTTGGCGACGGCCTCGATGTCGATCACCTCAAGCGTCGGGTTCGACATAGATTCGAAAAACACCGCCTTGGTATCGGGACGGATCGCAGCCTGCCACGCGTCCAGATCGGTGCCGTCTACGAAACTCACTTCGACCCCAAAACGGGTCAGGATGTTTTCCAGAATATAAAGGCATGAGCCGAACAGCGCCTTGGCCGACACCACATGATCGCCCGCCTTCAGCATCGAGGTCAGCGCCGCATTCACAGCCGCCATGCCCGATGCGGTGGCAAAGGCGTCCTCGCCCCCTTCCAGAGCGGCAATACGCTGTTCAAACATGGACACGGTCGGGTTGCCATAGCGGGCATAGATGAACTCATCCGGGCCGGTCTCGATAAAACGGGCCTCGGCCTGCTCGGCGGTATCATATACAAAGCCCTGCGTCAGAAAGATCGCCTCGGACACCTCGTTATACTGACTGCGGCGGATGCCACCATGGACGGCTTGTGTGCGTTTGTTCCAGTTCTCGCTCATGTCATTCCTTTCGGCCCGGTTTGGGCGCGCAAATAAAAAACCCCAGACGCGGTCAAGCGAAAGGGGCCCTTCATCCTGACCTTTTAGCGGTGTTGTTTAGCGTGGCCCGCAATCCGGTATCAAATCGCCACGTGGTCTTGACGCCATTACGCCGCAGTTGCAAAGGCGTCAACCCTGACCGGTGCAACGTCACGGTTCTGTAACCTGTCTTTCACCCAATCGTCATAGCGTCATGACAGACGAGCACCACTACATCTTGTGTGAGGCTGAGCAGATGCCAATAGTCAGGATCAACGTCGAAGACGACCAGATTTCCCTCCATCGCAGCCCCCGTCCCGTCTATAGCGTGCTGCGGCGTACAAGGGATGTATCGGGCCCTGTCGTCATCATGACCCACGGGTATAAATACAGGCCCGACGACGCCAAAGCCTGCCCACATCGACATATTTTAGCCCTGAATCCGGATGGTACGTACTTTGGTTGTCCAAGCTGGCCACAGCAGCTTGGGTTCGGCGCGGGGTTCGCTGATGAAGGGCTGGGGATCGCATTTGGCTGGAACGCCCAGGGGCCAGTATGGGCGGCGCGTCGTCGCGCCGTCGAGGCCGGTCGCGCATTGGCCGGGCTGATCCGCGATTTGCGTCGGTTGAACCCGGGAAGACCGATACATTTCATCGGCCATTCAATGGGTGTCGAACTGGCGCTTGAGGCTTTGCACCACTCTGGATCCGGGGCGTTGAACCGCATTATCTCGTTGACGGGGGCAGCCTACCAAAGCCGAGCGCTTTGTGCGTTGGACACACCGGCCGGTCGATCTGCTGAATTCGTTAATGTGACCAGCCGGGAAAACGATCTGTTTGACATGGCTTATGAATGGCTGATCCAGCCACCCCGACGTGGAGACCGTAGCATAGGAACAGGGCTACAAGCCCCAAACGCTGTCACGCTACAACTGGATTGTCCGCAAACTTTGGCCCATCTGTCCCGCGTCGTACAGCCAGTCGGCATGCCCCAGCGTCGCATCTGTCATTGGTCAAGCTATACTCGACCGGGCGTTTTGCGGTTGTATAACACGTTGCTGCGCCACGACGACCGTTTGTGTCTGGGTTGCCTGCAGACTGGCCTGCCCGACCTGCCAGCGCCACGCTGGTCACGGTTGTTTGCGCTTCCCCGGCCACACGCCCTCTTGCCCTTTGCGCAGAAAGCCTCATGATCCCCTCAAGCTGAGGAGACATTATGATCGATCTGTATTTCTGGCCGACGCCGAATGGCTGGAAGGCGTCCATAGCGCTGGAAGAAATGGACCTGCCCTACACCACCCACCTGATCAATATCGGCAAAGGTGACCAGTTCGACCCAGAATTCCTGAAAATCGCACCCAACAACCGGATGCCGGCCATCGTTGACCCCGACGGCCCGGATGGAAGGCCGATCTCGGTTTTCGAAAGCGGTGCCATCCTGATGTATCTGGCACGCAAGACAGGGCGGTTCTACGGCAAGACCGAGCGTGACCGGATCGCTGTTGAGGAATGGCTGATGTGGCAAATGGGCGGGGTCGGACCCATGGCCGGTCAGGCGCACCACTTTTTGAAATACGCCCCGCAACTGAACCCGCCACAAGACCTGCCCTATGCCAAGGATCGCTATCGCACCGAGGTTGGCAGGCTTTACGGCGTGCTCGATCGGCGGCTGGCCGAGAACGAATATGTCGCGGGCGATTTCTACTCCATTGCAGACATGTCGATCTGGGGCTGGGCCAGTCTGTGGGAAGGCCAGCAACAGGTGCTGGAGGACAAGCCACATTTCACCCGCTGGCTGGAAACCGTCAGTGCCCGCCCCGGGGTTCAGGCCGGTCGGGCGCTACATGCAGAATTGCGCGGGGACCATCGAGACAAGCAGTCGCAGAGCAATTTGTTCAAGCGGTAAATTAGGCCAAAAGCCTTGCTAACCTGCGGATGATGCGTGGCTTGTACTGACAGCGGGCGAATTATCCGCCACCGGCGGGACGGCCCGCTGGTACAGATGCCACGTCGTGTGCCCCAGGATCGGTAGTGTAAAGATCAGGCCCAAAAACGCCGGAACCAGCGACAGCAGCATCGTGACCGAGATGATCGCAGCCCAGCTCAGCATCACCACTGGGTTCTCGGTGACAACCCGGATTGATGTGAGCATGGCAGAGACGAAATTGGTCTCGCGATCCAGCAGCATAGGCATGGCAACGACAGTTGTCGAGAACAGGACCGCTGACAGAAATGCCCCTATGGCCGTGCCCACAGCAAGAAACGTCCAGCCCTGCGGAGTGAAAAATACGGTGTTCAGAAACCCGTCCAAGTCCGAAAAAGAGGCGTCCTGTAGGATAATCGCCAGCCATAGCCGAATCTGGTAAACCCACACCCAGAATATGAACAGGGTAACAAAGGCCATCCAGCCCATCTCACGCTTTCGCTGATTGGCCATGACGGTCAGAATTTCAGACCATCCGAAGTCCTCTCTGTTTTGCAGCCGGCGTGACATTTCGTACAGCCCAGCGGCCGCAAATGGTGCAATCAACGGAAAGCCGACAATGGCCGGAATGATCATCCAGATCTTACCCAGCCAGACCATGACCCAAACCAGAAGAATTCCGAACACCGCATAGAACAGACCGAAAAAGCCGCTCATGACCGGGTGCGCCAGAAAGTCAGAGAAGCCAGCTTTTAACGAGGCGGTTATATCGTCGACAGTGATTTTATTGACGTCGGCCCTGTCCTGCTGCTGGGGCGTCAGGTCCTCTGGCGGTGTGGAGTCTGCGGTTTTGGATGGCATGACACGTTCCTCCCAAAGCGTAACGTGGTGGTCTGTCGGCGCGCCCAACATCTAATGATGAAATTGTGCATCAGCGCTGGCGTTTGGACAAGGCAGGAGTGGATGGCAGCGCCTAGGCTCCCTCCCCCCGCACCAACACGTCCAACATCCCCGAGATATCCTCGATCTCTTCCGCGATCACATGGGTCACGGAATGCGCCCGTTGCATCCGCCCTGTAACTCGCAACAACCGCCCCGAGATCACCGCGCGACGGAACGCCTCGTACATCGCGCGCCAGACCACTACGTTCACGATGCCGGTCTCGTCCTCAAGCGTCAGAAAGATCACGCCCTTGGCGGTTCCCGGTCTCTGCCGCAAGATCACCAGCCCGGCCACGGTCACACGGGCGTTATCGGGGGGATCGTCCAGCCGATTGGCTGGCAGGCAGGTCGGTGGGCGCGGCCAGTCTCGGTTTGGAACTGCACGACGAACAGGGGCAACAAGCATGTGAACAAAGATAGAACATATCACAGGAATGTCCAGTCGCGGCATCCCGAGTCGCAAATGAGGGTGGAAAGACCTAAATGGCTTGACTAAGGAAGGTTTCGAACATCGTAAAAGGAAGACGCACGCAATGGCAAAGATCACCTATGTCGAGCATGGCGGTACCGAGCACACTGTCGAGGTCGCCAACGGACTGACCGTCATGGAAGGGGCCCGTGACAACAACATCCCCGGCATCGAGGCCGATTGCGGCGGCGCCTGCGCCTGCTCGACCTGTCATGTTTATATCCACCCTGACTGGGTCGAGAAAGTGCCTGCCAAAGACGACATGGAAGAGGACATGCTGGACTTTGCGTTTGAGCCCGACCCAGCGCGGTCCCGCCTGACCTGCCAGATCAAAGTCACCGACGCATTGGACGGTCTGGTCGTTCAGATGCCAGAGAAGCAGATCTGATGATCTCCAAAGCGCCGCGCCGACTCTCTCGCCTCTGGCAAGGCAGGTCTCGCGGCGCGCTTATGGCAATGTGCTTGTGGTTGGTCACAACAGCCCCTGCCATTGCAGATACGATTGTCGCGGCTCGTTATACCGAACCCACGACCCGATATCCTCATGGCGTCCTGGGGGATCAGATCGAATATGGAGCGCTTGAGCTTACCATAGAAAACACGCCTGCCACACAAGGCTCGACGGGCGCCAAGGAACGATCTGCCCTGACCATCCGCCTGCCCGAGGACCGTGTTTTCGAAGATCTAGCGCCTCGGCTGTCGGACGTTGATCAAAACGGCACGCTCGAAGTTCTGGTTGTCGAAGCCCAGAAGGATACAGGCGCACAACTCGCCATCTATAACGCGCACGGGGAAAAGATCGCCGCCACCCCGCATATCGGCACCCGTTTCCGCTGGCTCGCACCGATCGGCGCGGCCGATCTGGACGGCGACGGCTACGTCGAGATCGCCTATATCGACCGCCCTCACCTGAGCAAAACCCTGCGCATCTGGCGCTTCAAAGATGGCGCTCTGACCGAAATCGCGGCACTGCGCGGTCTGACAAACCACAAAATTGGAGAGGCTTTCATCTCAAGCGCCATCCGTGCTTGCGGCACCGGCCTCGAGATGGTCGTCGCCAGCGCCGACTGGAGCACCATCGTCGGCGTTTCTTATCAAGACGGCTGGCAAACCAACAACCTTGGCCCCCTCAAGAAGCGCAGTGACCTAACAAACGCACTCACTTGCTGATCCGTCCTTCATCTGACCCCAAATATCCCGGGGAGCGCGAGGGGCTGGCCCCTCGCCCCAAAAAACCGAGACGGGCGCAGCCCGGAAATCAGATCACAAAGCCCGCCAGCCGATATCACGACGGAAGAACCCGCCGGGCCAGTCAATCCCATCCACCATCGCATAAGCCCGATCACGCGCCTCCTGCAATGTCTCGCCCCGAGCGGTGACGTTCAGAACCCGACCACCCGTGGCCAATACCTGCCCATCCGCAGCCTTGGTCCCGGCATGAAAGACCATGTTCTTGCTGTCCTCGGGCAGCCCGTCCAGACCGCCAATAACACTGCCCTTCTCGTAAGACCCCGGATATCCCTGAGCCGCCATCACAACGGTCAGCGCATGATCATCGGCCCAGTTCACCTGCGCCTCACGCAAACGGCCCTCGGCTGCGGCATGCATCAGATCCATCGCCTGCGCGCCCAGGCGCATCATCAGCACCTGACATTCGGGATCGCCAAAGCGCACATTGTATTCCACCAGTCGCGGCTGCCCGTCCTTGATCATCAAACCCGCATAGAGAACCCCCTGAAACGGCATCCCGCGCTTTTTCATCTCGGCCACGGTCGGCTTGATGATCTCTTCC
Organism: Ruegeria sp. SATB045; assembly: GCF_059613525.1. NCBI lineage: Bacteria > Pseudomonadati > Pseudomonadota > Alphaproteobacteria > Rhodobacterales > Roseobacteraceae > Ruegeria > Ruegeria sp. SATB045. The sequence goes on from NZ_JBXWSR010000019.1 coordinate 248,533, forward strand.
ATCGCGCGGGTTTCGACCTCGGCGCTCAGGACCGGAGCCGGAGAATACGCTCCCATCCCGCCTGTATTCAGCCCGGTATCCCCCTCGCCTACGCGCTTATGGTCCTGCGCGGTGCCGACCGACAGGATATCCTCTCCGTCACACAGCACGAAAAGCGAGGCCTCCTCGCCCTCCATGAATTCCTCGATCACCACCTCGGCCCCGGCCCCGCCAAAAGCCCCGCCAAACATGTCGTCGATGGCCTCCAGCGCGGTCGCTTCGTCCATCGCCACGATCACGCCCTTGCCGGCGGCCAGACCATCGGCCTTGACCACAATCGGCGCGCCTTGTTCGCGGATATAGGCCTTGGCGGGCTCGGCCTCGGTAAAGCGCCCATAGGCTGCCGTCGGCGCGCCCGAGGCGTCGCAGATTTCCTTGGTAAAACTCTTTGATGCCTCCAACTGCGCCGCCGCAGCCGAGGGGCCAAAGACAAGAACACCAGCTTCGCGTAGGCGGTCGGCAACCCCAGCCGCCAAGGGGGCCTCAGGGCCGACAATCACAAAATCAATCGCGTTGTCTTCGGCAAAGCTGACCACAACGCCGCCATTTTCGATGTCCAGAGCCGCGCAATCGGCAATCTGAGCAATTCCGGCATTGCCCGGCGCGACGATCAGACGGTCACACTTGGGGTTCTGCATCACCGCCCAGGCTAGGCTGTGTTCGCGTCCACCGCTCCCGAGAATGAGGATATTCATGACTGCTCTCCGATCTGCTTGGCCTCGCCTTCCGCGCGTTCTAAGCTGGGTGGGCATTTGACACAAGGCGCTGAAATGTCCGACCTGCTTGACGATCCCATTCCCGGCCAAAACACACCTGAATACAGTGTTTCCGACATTTCCGGCGAGGTAAAACGCACACTGGAAAGCACCTTTGGCCGAATCCGTGTGCGTGGTGAGGTCGGGCGCGTGTTCAAGGCGCGCTCGGGCCATCTTTACTATGATATCAAGGATGACCGGAACGTGCTGGCTTGCACCACGTGGAAGGGTCAGATCTCGGGACTGTCCGTGGTGCCCGAAGAAGGGCTTGAGGTCGTTGTAACCGGGCGTCTCACCGCGTTTGGCGCGCAATCGAAATACAACCTGAATGTCGATGAGGTCGCCGTCGCAGGCCAAGGCGCACTGATGGCGTTGCTGGAAAAGCGTAAGAAACAGCTAGAGGCCGAAGGGCTGTTCGCGCCTGAACGCAAGAAACCCCTGCCCTATCTACCGCAGATCATCGGCGTAGTGACATCACCATCTGGCGCGGTGATCCGCGATATCCTTCACCGCCTGCGCGACCGGTTCCCGCGCAAGGTGCTGATCTGGCCTGTCGCCGTGCAGGGATCGAACTGCGCGCCCGAGGTTGCCAACGCGATCAACGGTTTCAACCAACTCTCGCCTGGAGGTGCCCTGCCGCGCCCCGACCTTATCATCGTTGCCCGCGGCGGAGGATCGATCGAAGACCTGTGGGGTTTCAACGAAGAAGCGGTCGCGCGGGCGGCTGCGGCCTCGGAGATCCCGCTGATCTCGGCTGTGGGGCATGAAACTGATACAACGCTGATCGACTTCGTCTCGGACCGTCGCGCGCCCACACCCACTGCAGCCGCCGAACTGGCTGTGCCCGTTCGAATGGAGCTACTGGCCTGGACCGGCGAGCAAAGCGCGCGCCTGTCCCGCGCCGCGACCGATGCCGTGCAACGCCGCAGCCAACGCCTGCGCGACTTGTCCCGCGCCTTGCCGCGCCCGGACAGCTTGTTGAACTCTCCGCGCCAACGGCTTGATTTGATTGCAGATCGCTTAACCCCAGCGCTGGAGCGCGGCGTGCAAAACCGCCAGTTGCAAGTGGTGCGGCTCTCTGCCCATCTGCGGCCCTCAACCCTGCGCAATCTTGTAAGCAGCCGACAAGAGGCGGCGCGCAACCTGTCCTCGCGCCTGTCACTGCGCCCCATCCAGCGCGAGATCGAGGTGCAGCGCCAAACTCTCTCGAGGTTAAGCGAACGGATGAGCGCGGCCCACACCCTGCGTTTGGACCGGATGCGGCAACAGCTAGAGGCCACGGACCGCCTGCGCGAAACGCTCAGCTACAAGGCGACGTTGCAACGTGGTTACGCCGTGGTACGAGCCGACGATCAAGTGATAACCACAAAGAAGCAGGCTGCAAAACACGACGCACTAGAGATTGAATTTGCCGATGGTATGCTCACCACGGGACAGCCGCAGGCGCCGCGACCGGCACCAAAAAAATCGCCTAAAAAAGACGCACCGGATCAAGGCTCATTGTTCTAAGTGACACTTAAACTCCGACCTCTGGCCCGAGGCAAATCATCTCTTCGTCGATGTCCTCGGCCTCATACAATTCGGTCTGGTCGGGATTTCCTTCAAATTGAGCAATCAACCCAGCGCCAGACCGGGTAAAGCGCCAGCATTGTGGATCAAGCCTGTCTTCATAGAGGAAACAGATCTGATCCTCCTGCTCATACCAGACGCCCTCTTTGCAGTCGCCATCCAAAAAGGACCAAATCACCCGACGGTTCGGCAGGTACCGTTCGACACCGTAAACCTCGCCCTGAAACCCGTAAAACAGGGTTTTACCGCGTGTATAGTCATCGAACTCGGACCCGGACAGGGCCGTCTGGGCACCGACCGCCTGCGCGGAAAGGGCTAAAAGAATCACGATGTGTCTCAGCATGCAGTCATTCTGTCAGAAGCCGGAAGACAAGGCCAATTACCATTGCGTCAGACCACCCTGCCCTGACGTAACCCGTTGAATTGACCGCATGATCATGGCGTTCTGGTTTGATCACCAACCCGGAGACCAACGCGTGACCACTGTTCTGCTGATTTTCGCATCCGCCTGTGCGCTGGCTTACATGCCAATGGCCCCAAAACCTGTCAGCACGGCGAGAACGTTTTTTAAGACCGCTTCAGTTGGCACACTGGCCGTCATTGCGGTTTTCAGCGGTGCGCCATTGCTCTTGTCGACGGCACTTGCCCTTTGCGCAATCGGGGATGCGTTACTGTCACGCGAAACGGACCAGACCTTCATGGCCGGTATCGGAGCGTTTGCCGCCGGGCATCTGGCCTATATTGCGTTGTTTCTCACGCATCCGTCCAGCGACCCGGGCCTGATTTGGGAACGACCGGCCATGTTCTGGTCGTTGATCGTTTTGGGTATTATTGCCGCCACGTTGCTGACCCCGCGCGCAGGTGACCTGAAAGGCCCGGTGCTTGCCTATATTCCGATCATTTTGGGGATGGGGATCGCGGTTTTGACCCTACCGGATACAGACGCGCTGTGGTTGGCCTTGCCCGCTGCCCTTGCCTTCATCGCCTCAGACCTGATCCTGGCCACCGAGAAATTCCTTTTGCCCCCTAACCACCCATCTCGGAAAGTTACACCCTATCCGATTTGGATATTGTACTGGGGGGCGCAGGTGGGGTTACTGCTGGCGTTTGCCTGACCCTTTGCAACCGCTGCGAATCCGCATTAGGTGAGGGGAACACCTGCGGAGACCAAAAATGGCGTTTTTCTCAAAGCTAAAGAACAAGCTTTTCAAATCCTCGTCCCGCCTTGAACAGGGGCTGGACGCAATCGTCGAGGATGGCGGCGAGGAAACAACAACCCCGGACCCGATCATACCAGAGCCCGAACCGCAGCCTGAACCTGTTCCGGAAGTACCTCAACCAACGCCGGAACCAGTACCCGCACCACAACCAACACCCGCCCCTGTACCCACGCCGCAGCCGGTCGAAACGCCCGACCCGTCGCCTGCCGATCCACAACCAGCGCCACCCCCTCCCGAAGCTACGTCTTCCAAAGGCGTGCTGGGGCGTCTGTTTGGCCGAAGTGAGCCAAAGACCGTTGTCCGCCGTGCGCTGGATGACGACATGCTGGAACAGCTCGAGGAACTGATGATCGCCTCGGATATGGGCGTCGACACTGCCCTGCGCGTAACCTCGAACATGGCCGAGGGGCGGTACGGTCGCAAACTCTCGACGCAAGAAATCAAACAGCTTCTGGCGCAAGAAGTCGCCCGCGTCATGGAGCCGGTGGCGAAACCCCTTCCTATTTACCCAAAACGCCCGCAGGTGGTGCTGGTCGTGGGCGTTAACGGATCCGGCAAGACCACAACCATCGGCAAGCTCGCAAGCCAGTTCAAAACCGCCGGGAAAAAGGTCGTCATTGCCGCCGGAGACACCTTCCGCGCTGCCGCAGTTGAACAGCTGCAGGTCTGGGGGGATCGCGCCGGAGTGCCGGTCCTGACTGCTCCGGAAGGCTCGGACCCTGCTTCTCTTGCCTTTGACGCACTCACCAAAGCACAAGAGGAAGGCGCGGATCTTCTGATGATCGACACGGCGGGTCGTTTGCAAAACCGCACAGACCTGATGGAAGAACTCGCCAAAATCGTCCGTGTCATCCGCAAGGTCGACGAAACCGCTCCGCATAACACCCTTCTGGTACTGGACGCCACCACCGGGCAAAACGCACTCAGCCAAGTTGAAACCTTCCGCAAGCTGGCGGATGTGTCGGGGCTTGTGATGACGAAACTCGACGGAACGGCCAAGGGCGGGGTTTTGGTCGCGCTGGCCGACAAGTTCGGTCTTCCGATCCACGCAATCGGAGTTGGTGAGCAGATCGACGACCTCGCGCCTTTCGATCCCGAAGAGTTTGCCGCAGCCCTGACTGGGCTGGAAAACTGATCCGCCCCTTCATCTGGCTAAAAATATCCTTCGGGGGTCCGGGGGTGGAAAACCCCCGGCCTCACCACCCGTGAAAGAGCACTTGTATTGAGCGACTGGCTGATATCACTGGAAGGCACCGAAGCAGGTCACCAGTTGGCACTGGCGCTGGCGCTTATGGCTGCCTTTCTGCACGCAGCCTTCGGAGCGTTACAAAAGGGACGCCACGACCCCTGGATGTCGCGCGGGGCTATCGACGCCTGCTATTGCCTGATGGCTGCCCCCTTTGCGCTTTTTGTCGTGCCCTGGCCTGAACCCTACATGTGGCCCATCTTTGCCGTCGTGTGGGTGATCCATATCTTGTACAAAACGCTTCAGGCGTTGGCCTATACCAAGGGATCGTACACGGTCGTTTATCCTGTGGTACGTGGCACCGGCCCACTGTTCACCGTCATCGGCGCTTATCTTTTGTTCGGTGAAACCTTCACCGGAACCCAATGGTTCGGAGTCGCCGTCCTTCTTGCCGGTATCTTCGGTCTGGCCGCCTACAACTTCAAATTTCTCGAAACAAATCGTGAGACGTTGGGCATTGCCCTTGCATTGGCCATCGCGACGGGGCTGTTCGTGGCGCTGTATACAACCTATGACGCCTATGGCATCCGCGCCACGGCGGATCCTTTCACGTTTCTGGCGTGGTTCTTCATGATCGACGGGGCTGCGATGCCATTCTACGCATTTCTCAGATGGCGGGCCATGATCCATCGTCCGGCTCTTGGACCTTTGATGCTGCGCGGACTCGCCGGAGGTATCATCGCGCCGCTGTCATTTGGCTCGATCATGCTGGCCACCCGACTGGACAAGGTCGGCGAAGCCGCTGTGCTGCGTGAAACCTCAACGGTATTTGCTGCACTGATCGGTTGGTTGATCCTCAAAGAAACCGTCGGCCCCAGACGGATTGCGTTGATGGCATTGATTGCACTTGGCGCCGTAATAGTTGAAATGGGCGGGTAAGCAGCAGGAATCCGTGATGACAGGCAAAAAAGAGATCAACCCTTTCCTGAAACAGGCGCTGGAGCTTGGGCCTCCGTTGGCCTTTTTTTTCATCTACCTGCGTCTGCGCGACGACAGCTTTGAATTCGCGGGAACCGAATACTCGGGGTTCATCGTGGCCACCATTATCTTTGTCCCGCTTATGTTAGGGGCAATGGCTGTTCTTTGGGTACTGACCGGGAAACTCAGCCGAATGCAGATATTCACCGCGTTCATGGTGATCTTCTTCGGTGGCTTGACGGCCTGGTTCAACGACGAGCGGTTTTTCAAAATGAAAACCACGCTGGTCTATGGGTTCTTCTCCGCGATCCTTGGCATAGGCCTGCTGCAGGGCAAATCCTATTTGGCCTATGTGCTGGACGAGATGCTGCCGATGCGGCACGAAGGGTGGATGATACTGACCCGCCGTCTGTGCGGGTGCTTCGCAGTTCTTGCTGTGGCGAATGAACTGGTGTGGCGCACCCTATCGACTGATCTATGGGTGAAAATCGAAACCTTCGCGTTTCCAATCGCGCTGATGGCGTTTTTAATGCTGCAATTCAGCATGTTGCAGACGTATATGGAAGAACCCGACCAAAATGAAAATCAGGACGGCTGAAGGTTCAGAAGGTCGCGGACGTCGCTCTGATATAAAATAAGTGCACAAAAACCTTGGCTAAAGGCGTTTGCTGTGAAAAGTTGTGGGACCACTCACAATCCCTTGGGTTAAACCACCAATATGACGCCCTTTCCAAACACCGGCTTTCTGGCCGAGGCATCTGACCGGCTGAGAACCATGCTATCGGCTCAGGCGACCGAGATCTCCTTGACCCAAGGAGATGTACTTTTTGAACAGGGGGACGAGGGCGACGCTCTCTATGCGATCCTTGAAGGAACGCTTGAAGTCTCCTTTCTGGCGATGAGCGGCCGCAAGCTGTCTCTGACCCTTATGAAACCCGGAGAAGTGTTTGGTGAGATCGGCCTGTTCGACAACGGCCCACGCACCGCCACCATTGCCGCCGCCGAACCGTCTCGCGTTCTTCGAGTCCGACGCAAGGACGTCATGAACCAGATTCGTCAGCACCCCGACCTTGCCGTTGATATGATCAGGCTGGCCGGATTGCGGATGCGTTGGATGGGCTCTCAGTTGAACGAACAGGTCTTTTTGCCGATGCCGATCCGTCTGGCACGTAAATTGCTGCACCTGTCTGACCTGCAAGGCGACGCAAGCAATCGCATCACTCTGTCGCAAAGCGAACTGGCTGAATTCGTTGGCGCAACGCGAGAGGCAGTGTCAAAGACGATCTCGACCTGGAAGCGGGACAAAGTGGTCGAGGCATCGCGCGGCGGCCTTAAGATCCACGACTTTGACGCGCTGCGGGAACTTGCAGATTCTGATTTGATCTGACGGGCTGTGACCTGCTTCACATACTCTCCCACTCGTTAAGACTATCTTAATAACTGTTACCGTAGGAGGTCAGAGAATCATCCCCGATATCTGTCCACTGACCTCTCCCTGTATCAGAGCCACGTGCCTTCCCCGGCGCGTGGCTCTTTCTATTGGTCAGTCTTAAAAAAGCGCGAAAAACAAAAGGCCAGAGCGCTTGCTCTGGCCTTCCACTGTTTTTTGGAAGTTGATTACTGTTCCAGACTCAGCGCGACAAAGCGAGGGTCTCCGCCGCGACGTACCAGCAGAAGCAACGATTTGCGCCCTGCTTCGCCTGCTTCCACCATGCGCGTTTCGAAATCTTCGATCGATGTCACTTTTTGCTGCCCGGCCTCAGTGATCAGGTCACCAGCGCGCAAACCTTTGGCATAGGCTTCCGACGCTTCATCAACTTCGGTCACCACAAGACCTTCGGCCTCTGCATCCAAGGCCAAATCTGACCGTAGCTCATCCGTCAGTGGTGAGATGGTCAGGCCCAGAATATCGGCGTTTTCTTCAACCGGCGCTTCGGGCGCATCTTCTTCACTGCTCTCAGACCGCTCAGCGTCTTCGCGTCGGCCCAACGTCACCAGAACGGTCTGCGTTCCGCCGTCGCGATGCACCACAACACGGACTGCTTTGCCAACTGTGGTCTCTCCAACCTGACGGACCAGACCACGGGTATCTTCGACCTCGACCCCATCAAAGCTGAGGATCACGTCGCCTGCCAGCAGCCCGGCGTCCTTGGCCGGACCATCCGGCACGTCACTGATCAGCGCACCGCCCGGTTTGTCCAGACCCATCGCCTCGGCCATATCCTCGGTCACGTCCTGAATGCGCACACCCAGCCAACCACGGCGCGTTTCACCGAACTCGCGCAGCTGGTCCACGACCTTGATCACGACGTTTGACGCCATCGAAAAACCAATCCCGATCGAGCCGCCATTGGGGGAAAGGATCGCGGTGTTCACTCCGATTACCTCGCCCTCCATGTTGAAAAGCGGACCGCCCGAGTTACCCCGGTTGATTGCGGCATCCGTCTGAATGTAGTCATCATACGATCCGCTGAGCGCCCGGTTGCGCGCAGATACGATACCGGCCGAGACCGAGAATCCCTGACCCAACGGATTACCCATTGCAATCACCCAATCGCCCACGCGGGCCACATCGCTGTCACCGAACTGCACATATTGCAGCGGCCCCGACGCCTCGACCTTAAGAAGCGCGATATCGGTTTTCTCATCGGTGCCAATCACTTTGGCGGGCAGCTCTTTTACAGGCTGGCCATCGCCGGGGAAGAACTCGATTAGGATTTCATCGGCTTCTGCGATGACGTGATTGTTGGTTACGATGAACCCATCTTCAGAAATCACAAATCCCGAGCCCAGCGCATTACTGCGGCGCGGGGCGTTCTGACCATTATTCCCGCGGTCTTGAAATTCGCGGAAAAAATCCTCAAACGGAGACCCTTCGGGTACGATCCCCTGAGGACCGGATTGGCCTTCGATCAGAGTTGACGTTGTGATGTTGACCACCGCCGGGCTGATCTTTTCGGCCAGAGGAGCAAGGCTTTCGCCCCGTGCTTGCGCGGAGACGGTCTGCGCCAGAACCAACAGCATCCCGACAAAGGCCAACCACATCAGCCGCGTGAAACCAACAACCTCGTCCCGCCGGACGGAAATACTGCGCGCTTGTGCCTGCACTTGGGAACTCCTTGTCGTCAACTCTAACTGGATCGCCCTTAGGCGTTCCTCCTTGGCAACCAATGTAGTCGGTTTGGCCAAGCCCGCAACTGAGGATCGCGGAGAAATCACCGGCAAGTGAAAACCCTGTGTTAAAACCCGACCTGATGCGCGCCCCACAGCAGCACCAATCCACTGACCACACAAAGCAGCCCCGCCAGTCGCCGTGCTTGTTCGGGCAACGCACGCAGCGCCTCGAGCATACGCTCAATAAGCGAAGGGGCCAGCGCATAGGCCAGCCCCTCGACAATCAACACCAGCCCGAAGGCCAGAAGGATCATGCCCATTACCGACCGCCTTGGCCGGAAGGCGACTTCAGATAGTTAAAGAACTCAGAGTCTGGACTCAGAACTAACGAGCTGTTGCCCCCCTGCAGCGCCTGTTCATAGGCCGACAGGGAACGGTAGAACTCAAAGAACTCAGGATCCGCACCATAGGCTTCGGCAAAGATCGCGTTGCGTTCGGCGTCGGCTTCACCACGAATGATCTCGGCCTCTCGGTTTGCATCCGAGACCAGTTCAACCACAGTACGATCGGCCTGCGCCCGCACACGCTGCGCCGCCTCGTTACCACGGGCGCGCTCATCGGTGGCCTCACGCTCCCGCTCGGCTTTCATCCGGTCAAAGGTCGCCTGAAGGTTGGCCTGCGGCAGATCTGTTGCTTTCAGACGTACGTCGATAACAGTCACACCCAGCGCGCGTGCTTCAGCAATCGCGCTGTTGCGAATGCGCAGCATCAGTGCGGCCCGGTCCGAACTAAGAATATCGCGGGACGACACCGAACCCAGGACCTCACGGGTCTCGGCACGAAGGATGCTATCCAGACGATTCTCGGCAACCGGGATGCCACCGGTACCAACAGCCTGACGGAACTGGTTCAGGTCCGCGATCCGGTACCGGGCAAAGGCATCGACCACCAGACGTCGATCATCCAGAGGCGTGACTTCAAGCGGTTGTACGTCGATCGACAGAATGCGGTCGTCATAGCGCACGACCTCATCAAAGATCGGCAGTTTAAAGGCAAGGCCCGGCGTTTCCTTGACATCGACAACTCGGCCAAACCGCAGAACCAGAGCACGTTCGCGCTCATCGACGATAAAGATCGAAGACAGTCCAAGGACGCCGATAATTACAAGGATGATGAGGATAATGGGTGATTTACGCATCAGTTGCTCTCCTGCCCAGAATTGCGGCGCAGTTCGTTCAACGGCAGGTAAGGTACAACTCCCTGCCCCGAACCGGTCGAGTTCTCATCAAGGATGATCTTGTCGACATCTCCCAAAACCTGCTCCATCCGTTCCAGATACAGGCGCTTGCGCGTCACTTCAGGTGCCTTGCTGTATTCTTCCAGAACCGCACTGAAACGGCTGGCCTCACCCTGTGCGCTGTTGATCTGTTGAGCGCGATACGCCTCGGCCTGTTCCAGAACCTGCGCAGCCTCACCACGGGCTTCCGCCAAAACTTGGTTGGCATAGGCGTCAGCAACGTTCTGCAATCGATCCCGCTCTTGCGCGGCAGCCTGAACGTCACGGAAGGCGGCGATCACGTCTTGCGGCGGGTCGGCTTTGTCAAAGTTCACACGGATGATGTTTACGCCCGAATCGTAGCTGTCCATCGTGGACTGGATCAACTCTTGCAGGCGTTCACCGATGATACCACGATCCCGGTTCAGGATCGGCGCCAGCTCGCTTTGAGCAATAATCTCACGCATCGCCGATTCCGACACAGCCTGGATGGTTTGGCGCGGATCACGCAGGTTGAACAGGTATTTTGCCGGATCGTTGATGTTCCAGACAACCTGATAGTCGATGTCTACCACGTTTTCGTCGCCGGTCAGCATAAGACCATCATCGCTACCGCGTGCACCGCCCATATCCTCGGTCTGTTCGCGCGTAACCGGGATGACTTCTGCAGTTACAAAGGGCCACGGGGCAAAGTTAAGACCAGGATTCCCGACAGAGGAGAACTCGCCCAGGAAAAGTTCTACCGACTGCTCTTCTGGTTTCACTGTGTAAAAACTTGCAGCCGCCCATAGTCCGGCCGCGACCAGCGCGCCAATTGCTATGGTCCCTTTGGTAAAGATGGGACCGCCGCCCCCGCTGCCCTGACCATTGCCGCCACGGCCCGAGCCACCACGACCGCCCATCAGAACGCGCAGTTGCTCTTGCCCTTTTTTCATCAGCTCGTCGATCTCGGGGATCTGCGGGCCATCGCCTTCGGGCGGGCGTTGCCCGTTCCCGTTGTTACCCCGATTTCCTCCGCCGCCAGAAGAGCCTCCGCCCCCCCAGGGGCCACCGCTGTTGCCCGCCATGTGTATCTATTCCCTTGTGTTGGACCGTGTGATCACGGGTTCCCTTGTAACTTGTGTGCGCGCGGTTGCAAATCAAGCAGTGCGCACAGGTTGCCGCATTGTCACCAGCTCTTCGGCCATGACTGGGTGAACCGCAACCGTCCGATCAAAATCTTCCTTGGTCGCGCCCATTTTTACGGCGATTCCGGCCAGCTGGATCATTTCACCTGCGCCGGGGGCGACAATGTGACAGCCCAGAACCTTGCGTGTCGCCTGAGACACGATCAGCTTCATCAGAACCCTCTGAGTACCACCTGCAAACGCCTTTTGCATTGGCTTGAACGAAGTAGCATACACCTCGATCGGCTCCTGCGCGGCGGCATCTTCCTCGCTCAGGCCCACAGTGCCCATTTCGGGCTGGGTGAAAATGGCGGTGGGGATGAGGTCATGATCCACGGGCGTGGGGTTGCCCTTGAACACGGTTTCCACAAAAGCCATGCCCTCGCGGATCGCAACCGGGGTCAGGTTTACACGATCAGTCACATCCCCGATGGCATAAATCGAGGGCACGCCGGTCTGGCTGTATTCATCAACGATGATCTCACCCTTACGGCCACGCTCAACACCTACGGCCTCAAGCCCCAGGTTATCTGCATTGGGCGCACGACCGGTGGCGTACATGACCACGTCGAACTGATCCTCGGTGCCGTCGGTGGCCTTGACGCGGATCTTGTCGCCCTCTTTCGTCATCTCAAGCACATTGGTGCCCAGACGCACGTCGATGCCGTTCTGGCGCATCTCTTCACAGATCAGACCGCGCGCCTCTTCGTCAAAGCCGCGCAGAATCTGCGCGCCGCGATAAAACTGAGTCGTTTTCACGCCCAACCCGTTCATGATCCCGGCAAATTCGCTGGCGATATAACCGCCGCCAACGATCAGAATGCTTTCGGGCAGTTTCGGCAGGTGGAAAATCTCGTTCGATGTGATCGCCAACTCTGACCCGGGGAAGTCCGGCACAACCGGGCGACCGCCGGTGGCGATCAGGATGTGTTTGGCGGTCTTGCGGGTACCGTCGGCCAGTTCAACCGTATGTGCATCAACGATATGTGCGCGCTGGTCAAAGCTTTCGACGCCGTTGTTTTTCAGGATATTGCGGTAGATACCTTCCAGCCGGTCCAGTTCTGTCACCAGCTTGCCGTGGAACGTATCCCAATCAAACGCGCCGGGTTGGATATCCCAACCATAGGCCTGCGCGTCGCCGACCATGCTCGAAAACTCGCTGGCGAAGACCATCATCTTTTTGGGCACACAGCCCCGAATGACACAGGTGCCGCCATAGCGATCTTCTTCGGCCAAGGCCACTTTGGCCCCGTTTTCGCCCGCCGCCACACGCGCTGCGCGGACCCCGCCCGAGCCGCCTCCGATGACGAAAAGATCATAGTCAAAGCTCATCCTGAGTTCCTTTTTGTCAGGCCAAAATTCGTTGAGTATCTGGGGTCGAATACCGCACTGCCAACCCTTGGTCGCCCAAAAAATCTATCACCGGGCCAAGTTTAGTCCGCTATATCCAGAAATAAGTTCTCGCTGTTGTCTGGCGAATGCTCGGTCTCGACCGTTCCTTCATTGATATCCCGGATTTCTACTCGACCATTTCCATGCCCGATTACAACCTTGTCGCAGATATCAATAAACAACCCGTTCTCGACGACGCCCGGCACCTGGTTCAGAACCAACGCCAACTGTCGGGCGTTTCCGATACGTTGCAGGTGCAAATCAAGGATATGGTTGCCTTCATCTGTAACAAACGGAGCTTCACCATTGAGTCGCAGGGTCGTCGAGGTTCCAAGGACGTCCATCGTGTCCAAAACCTCCTCCACCAAAGTTCGGGTCGTTTGCCAGCCGAAGGGGATAACTTCCAAGGGCAAAGGAAAAGCGCCCAGCGTTTCGACCTGTTTGCCCGCATCCGCGATAACCACCATCTGATCGCTGGCAGTCGCCACGATCTTTTCCTGCAAATGCGCGCCACCGCCGCCTTTTATTAGGTTTAATTCCCGATCAAACTCATCGGCACCGTCGATAGTCATATCCAGCCATCCGGCCTGATCCAGCGAGACAACCTCGATCCCGACCTCGCGCGCCAGTTGGGCTGTCCGGGTCGAAGTTGGAACACCTTTGATCTTCAACCCCTCTTTCTGCACCCTGTCGCCCAACCGGCGGACCATCCATTCAGCTGTCGACCCGGTGCCCAACCCAACCCGCATGCCATCCTGAACCATGTCGGCTGCACGGCGCGCGGCGACGTATTTTGCCGTGTCGATGGGTGACATCCCTACGGTCATTGCAGCATCCCCCTGTTTTGCTGCCGAAACTTATACGGAATGACTGCACCAACTGCGAGACCGAATCCGCCAATTCCTCAGCGAACCAATGCCAAACTACGCGTTTCCTATGGGAAACGTCGCAATCGAGACTTTCGGGAATTGATGTACGGTATAGATAGGTTTCATGGACACGCGATATCGCCTTCACTACGCCCCTGACAACGCCTCGCTGGTGATCCGGCTGGTGCTGGAGGAGATGCGCCTGCCCTACGATACCGTATTGGTTGACCGCGCCCGAAATCAGCAAGCCAGCAGCGCATATCTTGCGCTTAATCCCAACGGGTTGATCCCTGTTCTTGAAACGCCCCAAGGGCCGGTTTTTGAAACCGCCGCCATTCTGCTTTGGTTAACTGACACACACAAGCAGATGGCTCCCGCCGCCGACAATCCGGACCGCGCCGCGTTTCTGAAATGGCTATTCTTCGCTTCGAACACCTTGCATGCCGACATGCGGATTCTGTTCTACGCGGACAAGTACATTGATGCAGTTCAGTCCGAAACACTGCGCGAAGGCATCCGGCCTCGCCTGCGCCATCACCTGAAATTGCTTGAATCCGTGGCCGAAGGCGCGCCCGAGTGGTTTCGGGCAGACGCACCATCTGCTTTGACCTATTACATTGCGTGTATGATGAGATGGATGGCGCTGTATCCTACGGGCTCGGATCACAGTTGGTACCAACTGGCAGATACACCGCACCTGCAACACATCCTGATGAACTTGGAAACCCGCCCTGCAACGCGCGCCGCAATCGCGGCCGAGGGGTTGGGGGTCACACCCTTTACCTCACCCACATACGCTAACCCTCCGGAAGGCTCTGCTATCTGATATGTTCCTGTCAGTCTTCGATATGTTCAAAGTGGGCATCGGCCCGTCTTCATCGCACACAATGGGGCCGATGGTCGCCGCTGCGCGGTTTCTAGACCAGATGCGGGCGTCGCCCTTCGAATTTAAAGGGCTGCGCGGGTCTTTGCATGGTTCGTTGGCGTTCACCGGCGTAGGGCACGCAACTGACCGGGCAACCATTCTGGGCCTCGCTGGATTTGTGCCCGATACCTACGACCACGACATGGCCGAGGCTGCGCTGGCCGAGATCCATGAAACGCACAGCGTTTCCCCCGAGGGGCTGCCCACGCTTGAGTTCAATCCCAAGACTGACTTGATCTTTGACTATGAACATCACCTTTCGGGCCACGCAAATGGTATGATCCTGATGGCCACCGATGCACAAGGCGACGTCATCCTACGCCAGGTCTTCTACTCGATCGGTGGCGGCTTTGTTCTGACCGAAGAAGAATTGGCAGAGGGCAAAGCGACAGACGAAGGTGCTCCTGTACCCTTCCCGTTCAAGTCGGCGGTCGAGATGCTGGACATGGCCAAGGCCAGCGGTAAAAGCATCGCCGAAATGAAGCGCGCCAACGAAATCTCGCGCGGCTGTGCAGACAGTTTTGCCAAAGGCACTGCGCGGCTGTGGCAAGTGATGAATGACTGCATCGAGCGCGGCCTGACCACCGACGGCATTTTGCCCGGCGGTCTTCATGTGCGTCGCCGGGCCAAGGGTATCCACGATGCGCTGCAGGCCGAACGCGGCATGAACCTGAACGCGCCTCATACAATCAACGATTGGATGAGCGTTTACGCCATGGCCGTGAACGAGGAAAACGCCGCCGGAGGTCAGGTAGTCACCGCCCCAACCAATGGCGCTGCCGGTGTTCTACCTGCCGTATTGCGGTATTACCTTGACCATGTTCCCGGCGCCTCGGAAAGCCGCATCGAAGACTTTCTTCTGACTGCTGCGGCCATCGGAGGGCTGGTTAAGTTCAACGCTTCGATTTCTGGGGCTGAAGCCGGATGCCAGGCCGAGGTGGGCAGCGCGTCCGCCATGGCCGCTGCCGGATTATGCGCGGTTATGGGCGGAACGCCCGAACAGGTAGAAAACGCCGCCGAGATCGCACTGGAGCACCATTTGGGCATGACCTGTGACCCGGTTGCAGGATTGGTGCAGGTGCCGTGCATCGAACGTAACGGGCTTGGGGCGATCAAGGCAGTCTCAGCAGCTTCACTGGCGCTACGCGGGGATGGTCATCACTTTGTGCCCTTGGATGCGGTGATCGAGACCATGCGCCAAACCGGCCATGACATGCACGAGAAATACAAAGAGACCTCGTTGGGCGGTCTTGCTGTGAACGTACCGAACTGCTGACGCTTCGGCTTTCATCGGCCCTTTAAACGGCTTAGCGTAATCGATATGACAGTCGATCGCCCCGTTCTTGGCATCATGCTGATGCTTGGCTTTTGCATCCTCGCCCCCGCAGGCGACGCGATGGCCAAACAGCTGGGCGAGACAACACCGGTCGCCATGTTGGTGTTCGTCCGGTTTGCCGTTCAGGCGTTGGTACTGGCACCTCTGGTTGCGTTGACTGGACGTGCTTGGAAGATGCAAGGCCGCGCGCTGCGGCTGACGGTTGTGCGGACAATTCTGCACATCATCGGCATCAGCGCGATGTTTACGTCTCTGCAATACCTGCCTTTGGCGGACGCGGTCGCCATTGTCTTTGTTATGCCTTTCATCATGCTTTTGCTGGGTAAATACGTGCTGGGAGAGGAAGTGGGCCTGCGCCGCCTGATCGCGTGTATCGTAGGGTTCATTGGTACTTTGCTGGTCATCCAGCCAAGCTTTGCGCAAGTCGGCGCAGCGGCTTTGCTACCGCTTGTGGTTGCTGTTGTTTTCGCCTTGTTCATGCTGGTCACCCGGCAAATCGCCAAACAGACCGATCCGATTTCCCTGCAAGCGGTATCTGGCGTAATGGCCTCGGTGATCATGTTACCGTTTCTTCTGATCGGAACCGCCGCGGGTGCATGGGAACTGTCTTTGATCGCACCGACCGGCAACACGTATGTGTTGCTTTGGGCCATTGGACTGCTGGGTACGGTGGCACATCTGTTCATGACGTGGTCACTGCGCTATGCGCCCTCGGCCACACTTGCCCCAATGCAATATCTTGAGATACCGGTGGCCACCCTGTTCGGCTGGTTTATCTTCCGTGACCTGCCCAACGGCATCGCCGCCGTTGGCATCTCCATAACGATCGCTTCGGGGCTTTACGTCATTCTAAGAGAGCGGGCCAGCGCCCGGTCTGCCCCGACAGAAACGCCCGCATGACCTGATCCAAAGCGTCGCGCGGCAACATCACAAGCATACCCGGCCCGTCCATCTGCAACTCCACATCAGACACCGCACGATTGGACGTCCCAATCTGCCCATTCGGAGCAAACTGCAAACCGTCTATGGGCCATTCCAACCCCTGACTCCGCCCCGTTACATGCCGAAATGGAAACAATGAAACCACATCGCCCGATCCTAAATTGAGCGAGATCTGAGGCGGCGCATGAAATACGACTTCATGCGATCCGAGCAAGATGCAAGGCCGATCTTGTCTAACAGACAAAGTGTTAAGCACCGCTAGCTGATGATCCAGTCGCCCTCCCAGAAAGCCGACGCCCAGCGCCAATGGCGTATCTATGCTGCGCAGGGCCTTATCGAAATCCGTGCTATCCTGTTCACAAATCCGAAACAGTCGATCTGGTGGAATCTGAGCCTCTGCAACGGCCTCAAGCGAATCAAAATCCCCAACTACGGCATCGGGAACCAGTCCAAATCGCATCAAATGATTTGCCCCACCATCAGCAGCGACGACGCATTTGGCGCGAATCAGCGTCTGATTCAGATCCTCCGGCCCGATTTGTCCACCGCCGACCAACAAAACTGGCTCGTTTGTACGCACAATCGGTATATTTTTTCCTAGATTGATCATTTTTCCCGGATTTGGACACATTGAGACCACAAAATGATAGGTTCATGGGCATAGTTCTGGGTCAACAGCTATACCTTCTGTCGGGTGGGTTGGCTCTCGTAGTTTGTAAAGGACGTGCGTCTGATGGTACAGAATAACAAGGTATTGACCGTTTCCTACGGCACCTTCTCATGCACATTGGAAGGCTTCGACGACTCTTTCGAGACGATGAAGGCGATTGCAGAGTACTTCCGCGATCTGGCTGCGGAAGATCGCTATTTCGGATCGGAGCCCCCTCAGCCGGATGCGGAAATGCTGGCGCGTATTGCGCAGCGTGATGCCGCGCGGCGGATCGAAGCCAGCCATGACGATCACGGGCTTGTATTACGCTCGACAGATCAGCCCGCGCCCGCACCCATCGCTTCTGCCCCGCTCCCAACGCCCACGGCACGGGCGCAAGAACCAACTGTGCCCGAAACTGACCCGTCATCAAATGCAGAGCCACTCGCAGCAGACAGTATTGCCGCCAAGCTTCAGCGCATTCGGGCCGTGGTTTCTCATACCGACGAAAACACAGTCATCTACGCCGAGGACGAAGAAACGTCGCTGATGAATGCCGATGCCGGCCCCAGCGACGCTGTCGCGGCCGCGTTTGCGGCTGGAACCCTAAGCTCTTCGGATTTCGAAGAAGAGGCTCAAGGCACCCCGACTCTTGAGACTGAAGCTCCTGATTTTCAAGGTGCCGATTTCGAGGAAACCCTGGAGGAACCCAAACAGGAAGACCCCACCGCTTTCCAACAAGAACCGGCCTTCGGAGACCATGCGGAACCAGACCAGAAACCTGCGATGGATGAACCCGCGAGGGTGAACGAACCGCCCGTAGCGCAGGAACCGCTGGAGGCACAAGAAGAGACCGAACTAGCCGCCGGATTCGAACAAACTGATCTTCAGGACGAACCGTCCTCTCAAGACAATGCGCCTGAGGAAGACGAAGAAATCGTGAACATCCTCAGCGATTGCGCCATGGATGACGAGGCCGCGACCGAGGATGAGGATGAAGACGAAGAGGTACTTCCCGAAGGTTTCCTGACGGCAAACGACGAAGAAGACCTGCTGAGCGAAATTTCGAACGTTGAAGAGTTCCTGGCACGGCGCGCTGCAGACTCTGGCGCGGACGTATCCGGCATGGACCAGGACGTGTCGCGGTTGATGGACAAAGCCGACGTCCAAATGGACGACCCCGCAGCCAGCGACCAGCGCGAGACCTATTCGCATTTGCGCGCTGCCGTCGCGGCGACTGAAGCCGAACGCAGTGGCAAGGCACCTGAAAGGACTCTGGCGGACGCCGATGAGGACGAGTACCGGGATATGACCTCGTCCATCAGCCCCCGCCGCCCTGAGGTTGAGGTAACAAGCACACGTCCGCAGCCCGAGGCACTGGCCCCACTGAAACTGGTCGCTGAACAGCGCGTTGATACACAAGCATCATCTGACGACCCTGTAACCCCACGCCGCGTCCGAGCGCAGGAACAAGACAACGCGACCGAAGAAGGCGGATTTGCTCTTTATGCTCAGGAACAGGGTGCCCAATCCCTGCCGGACCTTCTAGAGGCCGCAGCGTCCTACTTGTCCTTTGTCGAAGGTCAGGAACAATTCTCGCGTCCGCAGCTTATGAACAAAATCCGCTCATTGAAGCAGGATGAGTTCAATCGAGAAGAGAGCCTACGCTCGTTTGGGCAGCTTTTGCGCGACGGCAAAATCGAAAAAGCCGGGGGTGGTCGGTTCGCGGCCTCTACTCAGATCGGGTTCCGACCCGATGATGACGAGCGCGCTGCGGGCTGACGGCCAATAAACACAAAGATGAAAGAGGTCCGAGTTTTCTCGGGCCTCTTTTTTATGCCTTTTCCAATCCTCGGCGGATTAATGCGGGAATGACGAAACGTCAGCTATGCTGCAGTGCAGAAAAATGATAGTATCGAAACTGTAGAAACTAGTCCTATAGACACTGTTCAAGCAGAGGCTAAGCCATGTATGAACTACCAATTCGACGACTAAGAATTTACGATACGCCGAAAGTTACAAGCCATTTCAACAGCCTGGACACCGATGCACTCGCATCGCGATTTGGTGCTCCGGTTAGCCGCACCTTCCTGGACGCTTACCTAAGCCGGATCTTTGATGACGGTGCTTTGGTGTACGGTGCGTTTCCCGACTCCTGTTTGCGCGGCGTTGGGGAATTGCGAACAGTACCAGACCGCCAAAATCAGGTGGCTGAGCTAGCCTTTACCGTAGAAACCGCCTGGCAGGACCGAGGCATCGGCGACGCGCTTTTATCCCGGATCATTGCCGCCGCCCGAAATCGCGGGTTTCGAGAAGTTCACATGATGTGTTTGGCGACCAACCAAAGAATGCGCCGCTTGGCGTCTAAACACAAAGCCGATCTGAAACTGGTCACGGGTCAGGTCGAGGCGACCCTGACCCCCCCATGGCCCACGCCTTTCAGCCTGGTCGAAGAAATCTCGGGCGAATACCACGCCCTCGCTCGGGCCATCCTGACCTGGCCGAGAATTGAGGTCAGGGGCGGCCGTTAGAACCGCCCTATTCAGACGGATTATCCGGATCCTCTTTTCCGACGCCCTTAAATACGAATTTGAATGGCAACGCCCAAAGAATACCGAGCACCACGTAGATCAGGAATTCCAGCCAAATCGGTGGGCGGTCCAACCAGTTGACCACAGTCACAACTGCGACGATGTACAGTGGCAGCCCAACCAGCAAAAGCACCAGCGACCACCGCCGCCGGGCTTTATAGCTAAGGCCGGTTTTCTCGTTATCGCTCATCAGTCGGCAAACGGGTCGGTCACCAGAATGGTGTCATCCCGCTCCGGGCTGGTGGACAAAAGGGCAACCGGGCATTCGATCAGTTCTTCGACCCGGCGCACATATTTGATCGCGTTTGCTGGCAGGTCGGCCCAGCTGCGCGCGCCTTCGGTGGATTCGCTCCAACCCGGCATTTCTTCGTAAATCGGTGTGCAGCGTGCCTGCTGATCCGCGGCAGTGGGTAGATAGTCCAGACGTTCGCCATCCAAATCGTAACCGACGCAGATTTTCAGCGTCTCGAACCCGTCGAGAACATCCAGCTTGGTCAGCGAGATACCGTTCACACCGCTGGTCGCGCAGGTCTGGCGGACCAGACAGGCGTCAAACCAGCCGCACCGGCGCTTACGCCCGGTGGTGGTGCCGAACTCATGTCCACGCTCACCCAGACGCTGCCCATCTGCATCGTCCAACTCGGTCGGGAACGGACCCTCGCCCACGCGGGTTGTATAGGCTTTAACGATGCCCAGAACAAAGTCGATCGAACCCGGGCCGATACCAACACCCGTGGCGGCCTGCCCTGCAATCACGTTGGAAGAGGTCACAAACGGATAGGTGCCAAAGTCGATATCCAGCAGGGCTCCCTGCGCACCTTCGAACAGAATGCGCTTGCCGGCTTTGCGCTTTTCATTCAGCACTTTCCAGACCGGAGCCGCAAAGGGCAGGATTTCCGCCGCGATCCCTTTCAACTGCGCAATCAGCGCGTCACGGTCCACAGGTTCGATACCCAGTCCTTTGCGCAACGGATCATGATGCTGTAGCGCACGATCTACTCGGGCCTCCAGCGTCGCCTCATCGGCCAGATCAGCAACACGGACAGAGCGGCGACCCACTTTGTCTTCATAAGCTGGGCCGATACCACGGCCGGTGGTGCCGATCTTGGTACCTTTGCTGGCGGCTTCTTCGCGCGCCCGGTCCAGCTCGCCATGAATCGGCAGGATCAGCGGAGTATTTTCGGCAATCATCAGAGTGTCGGGCGAAATCTCGACACCTTGCGCGCGAATGGTGCCAATTTCCTTGAGCAGATGCCACGGGTCCAGCACCACGCCATTACCGATCACGCTCAGCTTGCCGCCCCGCACAACGCCCGATGGTAGTGCGTGCAGCTTATAGACCTCGCCTTCGATGACCAGAGTATGCCCGGCATTGTGCCCGCCCTGAAAACGCGCGATCACGTCTGCCCGCTCGCTTAGCCAGTCGACGATCTTGCCTTTTCCTTCGTCACCCCACTGGGCGCCGACAACAACCACATTGGCCATACCCGGTCCTTTTGCGCTGAATTATCAAACCTCGCTCGTATAGCGAGGAGAACGCGGCAGGGAAACCGATAATTCGCCGCAGTTTTGAACCGCGCTGCGCGCGCTGCCTCCGGCGGAGGTATTTTTAGCCAGATGAAGAGCAGATCCCCTGCTTCATCTGGCCGCAAATACCTCGGGGGAGTCGCCCGGAACGGGCGGCGGGGGCAGAGCCCCCTACCCGCTTTGCCGTAAATGCACAGGTTGCCCGTGCGGCGTTGTCAGATACGCTTCTTCCCATGCTGACTGCAGGTTCGATATCTCATCAAATGCCGCTGTGCCCTGATCGGCAAGCAAGTTCTCAAGCGTCTCCAGCCACGCGTTGAAATAGTCATCGCCCCCGTCAAGCTCTCGTTCAAGACCGTGTTGTTTGAGGGTGCGTGAGAACATACTTGCCCAATCGGGCCAGTCGAGTCGCCCGGCCTCGTTCAGGGCTACGGTCACGGCAAAAACCTGTGCGTGCCAAGGCTCAGAGAAGACAGGTTCAGGGGCGCTGAGGTTTGGGCAATTGGTCATGCCGGCTCCAGATAGCTTTGCCACAGGTCCAGTACGACCTCATCCCTTGGGTTCTCCGGGTCCGCCCACAATTCTGACGCCGAGAAAACCACCGCATAGAGAGGTTCCGGCGCTTCGCCCAAACCATGCGCGCTGGAATCCGGCAGAACATGGGTGCCATGCAGACGCAGAATGCGCCCTGTTGCGCCAGAGGCGTAAATCGGTAGGCGCGTGTGCCCGCCATCGACCTTGCGATTGGCCGCAGGATGGGCGGTGCGCACCTGTTGCCCGATCTCGAACGCGACCGGCACGTCCGACGGGCGATCTGCCGGACCGCCCTTAGCAAGCGCGGTAGCCACCGCCTCAGCCTTCAGCATCCGTGCGGCCAGAGGGTGCGGATCGTTTGAGCCCGCCTCTGACAAATCCTCGCGAGTCAGAACGGCCTTTTCCACCAACAGATCGGCAAGGCCGGAAATCCACTTTTCGTAGTAGGAGAACCGAGCATAATCCTTGGGCGACAATCTCTCGCGCGCGTGCCGAGAAGTATCGATGTTCCATTGACCCAGAAACCCGGCGGCCAGCGTCACCGCCAGCGCGCGGCCGTGCCAATCCTCGGCAAAGACCGGGGCATCGTTAGGCTCGGGGTTGATCGGACCATCTCCAAAGCGGCCCCCCATGTCGTGCACGCGGGTCATGCGGACACCTTGGGTAAGCCGGTGCCGATCATGCTGTCACGGGTCACGAGCGCGGCAAGGGCATCCTCGTCCAGCCCTTCGGTGCCGTCGGGGCGCATCGGCAGGACCAGATAGCGAATCTCGGCCGTTGAATCCCAAACCCGCACGGCTGTCTCAGCCGACAGGGTAACGCCAAACTCGGCCAACACCTTACGCGGTTCGCGCACAGCGCGGGCACGGTAAGCGTCAGACTTGTACCAGCCCGGAGGGATTCCCAGCAGCGGCCAAGGGTAGCAACTGCAAAGCGTGCAAACGACCATGTTGTGCTGTTTGGGCGTGTTTTCGACCACCAAGATATGCTCGCCCTGACGGCCATAGAACCCAAGATCGGCGACAACGGGCGTGGCGTCTTCAATCAAAGCACGTTTGAAATCCGAGTCCAGCCAAGCCTTTGCAACAACCCGTGCCCCGTTCTGAGGGCCAATCTTACTCTGGTAGGTATCAATGATCTCATCCAGCGCCTCCGGATCAATCAACCCTTTGCGGGTCAGAATCGTCTCCAGCGCCTTGACGCGCAGAGCGGGTTCGGGTGGCAAAAGGGCGTGCGGGTGGTCGTGATCGTCATGAGGCATGGCGGCAGGGTGCGCCAGCTTTCGCCGATCTGTCCAGTCCCTTTGCTGTGATAGGACACATCATGGGGTGTGATGCAAAGTCCTGACTTGCCCCCGGAACCAAACTTGCATAAGTACCACGCGATACACGCCACGCTGTACAGGACCACCATGGAAAACGTCGTTCTCATCATCCATCTTCTTCTGGCTCTGGGCCTGATCGCCGTTGTTCTGATGCAGCGGTCCGAAGGCGGTGGCCTGGGTATGGGTGGCGGCGGTGGCGGCGCCATGACCGGCCGCGCAGCAGCAACCGCGTTGGGCAAGGTCACATGGATTCTGGCAGCGTGTTTTATCGTCACCTCGATCACGCTGACCATTCTCGCCGCGCAAAAATCCTCGGGCAGCTCGGTCATCGACCGTCTGGGCGTTCCGGCGCCTGCCCCGGTCGAGGAAAGCACACCGGCGGTTCCGTCGGCAGATGATCTGCTGCCTCCGGCGCAGGGCGACAACGCGCCGCTGATCCCGCAAGCGAACTGATCCACAAAACCTAGAAATCTGAAAGAGAACTGCAACAGCATCTTGCGGTTCTCTTGCGCTTTGGGCGCGAATCCTTTATGTGTGAAGTCCCGTGATGCAGCGGTTTTTCGTAAACCGTCGGGCAGCTGATTTTGACGTCTCACGGGAGCTAGCCGAACAACATGGCGCGTTTTATTTTCATCACCGGTGGTGTGGTTTCGTCCTTGGGCAAGGGGCTGGCTTCGGCGGCTTTGGGCGCTTTGTTGCAGGCGCGAGGCTATTCGGTTCGCCTGCGCAAGCTGGACCCCTATCTGAACGTTGACCCCGGCACGATGTCGCCCTTTGAACATGGCGAAGTGTTCGTCACCGATGACGGGGCCGAGACCGATCTGGACCTTGGCCACTATGAACGTTTCACAGGTGTTGCTGCTCGCAAGACCGACTCGGTCAGCTCGGGTCGGATTTATTCGAATGTGCTCGAGAAAGAACGCCGCGGAGACTACCTAGGCAAGACCATTCAGGTGATCCCGCACGTCACCAATGAGATCAAGGATTTCATTGCCATTGGCGAGGATGAGGTCGATTTCATGCTTTGTGAAATCGGCGGCACCGTGGGCGATATCGAGGGTCTGCCCTTCTTTGAGGCCATCCGTCAGTTCAGTCAGGACAAGCCGCGCGGTCAGTGCATGTTTATGCACCTGACGCTGCTGCCCTACATCAAGGCCTCGGGCGAGTTGAAAACCAAACCGACCCAGCACTCGGTCAAGGAACTGCGTTCGATCGGTCTGGCCCCCGACATTCTGGTTTGCCGCTCGGAAGGCCCGATTCCGAAGAAAGAACGTGAAAAGCTGGCGCTTTTCTGCAACGTGCGCTCCGACAGCGTGATTGCAGCGCAGGATCTGTCGACCATTTATGATGCGCCGCTGGCCTATCACCGCGAAGGTCTGGATCAGGCGGTTCTTGATGCATTCCAGATCAGCCCGGCCCCCAAGCCCGATCTGGCGAAGTGGGAAGATGTCAGCGACCGCATCCACAACGCCGAGGGCGAGGTCAAGGTCGCCATCGTCGGCAAATACACTCAGTTGGAAGACGCCTATAAGTCGATCGCCGAGGCGCTGACCCACGGCGGCATGGCCAACCGCGTCAAGGTCAAGGTCGAATGGGTCGATGCCGAGGTCTTCGATACTGAAGACGCCGCCCCGCATCTTGAGGGCTTCCACGCCATCCTCGTGCCCGGTGGTTTTGGCGAACGTGGAACCGAGGGCAAGATCAAAGCGGCGCAATATGCCCGCGAGCATAAAGTCCCCTATCTGGGTATCTGTCTGGGAATGCAGATGGCCGTGATCGAAGCCGCCCGCAACGCTGCGGGCATCACCGAAGCCGGGTCCGAGGAATTCGACCATGAGGCCGGGAAAAAGCGTTTTGAGCCAGTTGTCTATCACCTGAAAGAATGGGTGCAGGGCAACCACAAGGTCGAACGCAAAGTGGGTGACGACAAGGGCGGCACCATGCGTCTGGGCGCTTATGATGCGGTTCTGGCCGAGGGGTCAAAGGTAGCAGAAGTCTACGGCGGCACAAATATCGAGGAGCGCCACCGTCACCGCTATGAGGTCGACATCAAATATCGCGAACAACTTGAAAAAGCGGGCTTGAACTTCTCGGGCATGTCGCCCGATGGCCGTCTGCCCGAGATTGTCGAGTGGTCCGATCACCCGTGGTTCATCGGCGTTCAGTATCACCCCGAGCTCAAGTCGAAGCCGTTTGATCCGCACCCTTTGTTTCGCGATTTCGTCCGCGCGGCCAAGGACACTTCTCGCTTGGTTTAAGTCACCTTAACGTGACGGGTGTTTCGGATTTTTCTGTTCGAAACACCTGTTTACAGGGTTAACTGTCCGTGGAACACGAGACAGGAGACCGGCCATGACCGATCAGATCAAACAAGCGGAACGTTTCGCTGCCCTGCACCAAAAAGGCACACCGGTGATCCTTTACAATATCTGGGACGCTGGTAGCGCCGGTGCCGTGCGCGATGCCGGTGCCAAGGCAATTGCGACAGGCAGTGCACCGGTCGCAATGGCTCAAGGGTTCGGCGATGGTCAGAATATCCCGATGGACTTTGCGCTGGACAATGTCAGTCGCATCGTCTCAGCTGTCGATTTGCCTGTGACCTTGGACTTCGAAGGTGCCTATGCCGAAAGCCCTGTAGCAATTGCGGCCAACGTCCAGCGTGCATTGGAGACTGGGATCGTCGGCTTTAACTTCGAAGATCAAATTGTTGGAACCAATGATCTTTATGACATTGAAACCCAGGCCGCGCGGGTGGCTGCGATGCGTGAAGGAAGCGACGTGGCAGGCGTTCCGGCTTTCATCAACGCCCGCACAGATTTGTTTTTGAAGGCCAAGCCAGAAGAGCATGACAATGCGATGTTGGATGAAGCCATTGCACGGGCCAGTGCCTTCGCAGATGCAGGGGCAAGCGGGTTCTTCGCACCGGGTCTTAAGGACGAAGGATTGATCGCTCGGCTTTGCGAATCGACCGAACTGCCGGTGAACATTATCGCATTGCCCGGAACACCTGATACGGCGACTCTGTCCTCGCTTGGTGTGGCACGTATCAGCCATGGCCCCGTGCCCTATCGCCAAATGCTGGGATGGTTGCAGGAACAAGCAAGCGCGGCATTACAGCAAGGCGGCTGAAAACCGAGCTTTGTTGGCGCTTTTTCGCGTATTGTGATCGTCAATGGTGGTCTGATGATCACGGATGGCTATGACAGGTAGTCCGTGCTTGGCGGGCTACCAAATATGGAATAACCTCGCGATATGTTGAAAAAGTTTTTTCAGGCGTTCCGACCGCCACAACACGACAATTTGCCTGACCCTGATGCAGAGCTTGCGCTAGGGGCGCTGATGGTGCGCGTAGCGCAGGCGGATAGGGACTATAAGCTGGAAGAAATCAGCTTGATCGACCGCATTCTGGCGCGGTTATATCAGCACAACGCGATCGAGGCCGCCAAGGTTCGCGCAACTTGCGAGAAACTGCACGCCGCCGCTCCTGAGACGGACACATTCGGCAAGCTGATCCGTGAGACCACCGATCTGCATGAACGTCTCGCCGCCTTAGACGCACTATGGGAAGTCGTTTTGGCCGATGGCAGCTCGGACGAAGGCGAAATGAAAATCGTCGAAGAGGCCCGGATTGCGATGGGTCTAAGCTATAATGACAGCCAAGCCGCCCGTGGCCGCGTGCAAAGACGCTTGGAAGAGACCTGACGGCGCTTTATATCTGGCGCATGTTTAGTGATTTTCTGTCCCGCCTGACAAACCCGCAGCCCGATCCGCTGCCCGATCATGATGCGCGCCTGGCGCTTACGGCCCTTTTGGTGCGGATCGCACGTTCTGACAATGACTATGCCGATAGCGAGATGTCCCGCATCGACCGGATATCCATGGAACGCTATGGCCTGTCCCCTTTCGAGGCCGCCGGTTTGCGCGCCCGTGCCGAAGATCTTGAAGCCGAGGCACCGGACACTGTGCGTTTTACACGTGCCATTAAAGAAGCCGTTGCCTATGATGACCGGCTCGCGGTCGTTCACGCCTTGTGGTCGGTTGCTTTGGCGGATGGACACCGGACGGGTGAAGAAGATTCGCTCTTACGGCTTGTGGTAAATCTTTTGGGCGTCAGTGACGTAGACTCGGCGCTTGCCCGACAGAAGGCTGCCAAGTCGTGATCGCTGCGCTGGGCATGTACGACTTGCCCAGCTTGCGGCCGGCCAACGACCGCTACTGGTCGTTGATTCGCTCAGCTTTGGGTTACGGCCCGGTTGAACTTACGCGCGATGCGGAACCCTGGGATATCTGGCTAAACCCTGACTTGTTGTTCGCGCAGGCCTGCGGTATGCCTTTTCGCACGCGGCTATATGGTCACGTTCAGTTGGTTGGTACGCCCGATTATGGTCTGTCTGGCTGTCCACCGGGTCATTATCGATCGGTATTTGTGGCACGCGCACGGGATTCACGCGGGCTTGCTGACCTTTCCCGAGGTACCTTTGCCTATAACGAGACGACGTCTCAGTCCGGTTGGGCAGGCCCCTTGGTTCATCTTGAAAAAATGGGATTGTGTCCTCTGTCCGGTCTGGAAACCGGATCTCACGCCATGTCGGCCCGCGCTGTGGCTGAAGGCGAAGCCGATTTTGCGGCACTGGATGCGCTCACGTGGTTGATGCTGAAAGAACACACAAAACTGGGAACGGAACTGCGCGATGTCGACGCGACAGAACCAACCCCTGCCTTGCCCTATGTCACCTCGGGCACACAGGACGCGACCGCTGTCGCCAAAGCTGTCCGACACGCAATCAACGCTCTGCCGCCCCGCGACCGCAATGCTCTGCATCTGCTGGACCTGATCACCATACCTGCGCAAGACTATCTTGCTATTCCAAACCCCTCTCCGAACATGGTCAAGCAGCTTATTCCCTGACCGATTTGACCAGAACGTCTGGTCAATTTGACGGCTTCGCCCCCCAATCGTGTCATTTGCGCATTGCATTGAGCTGAAATTTAAGCCCTAGTACCGCACCAACACCAACAACACTCAGGTCGCCCGTGACAGATTCCACTCCGGTCATCGAGATCAAAAACCTACACAAGAGTTTCGGCAATCTTGAGGTGCTGAAAGGGGTGGATATTACGGCAAGACGGGGCGACGTCGTATCGCTTATCGGTTCGTCCGGGTCCGGGAAGTCCACTTTGCTGCGCTGCTGCAACCTGTTGGAAGACAGTCAGCAGGGTGAGATTCTGTTCAAGGGCGAACCCGTGCGCTGGACAGGTAGCGACCATCACCGCCGACCCGCAGACCCTAAGCAGGTTCTGCGTATCCGCACGAACCTGTCGATGGTTTTCCAGCAGTTCAACCTGTGGTCTCACATGACCATTCTGCAAAACGTGATGGAAGCCCCTGTTACCGTTTTGGGGCGTGACAAGGCCGAGGTTGAGGACAGCGCCCGCAAGTATCTGGAAAAAGTGGGCATTGGCGACAAGTGCGACGTCTACCCGGCCCAGCTTTCTGGCGGCCAACAACAGCGCGCTGCTATCGCGCGCGGGCTATGCATGGAGCCTGAAGCCCTGTTGTTTGACGAACCGACATCGGCGCTGGACCCCGAGTTGGAGCAAGAAGTAATTAAGGTGATCAAGGATCTCGCCGCCGAGGGGCGTACTATGATCATTGTGACCCACGACATGAAGATGGCGGCTGATATCTCAAGCCATGTCGTCTTTCTGCATCAGGGCCTCATCGAAGAAGAAGGTCTGCCGGAGGACATCTTCACCACCCCTGAATCCAAGAGACTTCAGGGCTTTCTATCCGCCACACAGGCGGCCTAATAAACGGACAGGACCAAACTGGGGAGTAACCAATGAAAAAACTGATTCTGACCACAGCAGCCCTGGCGCTCGGCGCTGGTATGGCAATGGCGGACACCGTCCGTCTTGGCACGGAAGGCGCCTATGCTCCGTGGAACTTCGTCAACGATGCAGGCGAAATCGACGGGTTTGAGCGTGAGCTGGGCGACGAGCTGTGCAAACGCGCCGACCTGGAATGTGAATGGGTCAAGAACGATTGGGATTCGATCATTCCGAACCTGGTGTCGGGCAACTACGATGCCATCATCGCCGGTATGTCGATCACCGACGAACGTGACGAAGTCATCGACTTCACCCAAAACTACACGCCGCCGGATCCGTCTGCTTATGTTGCGATGTCCGATGGCGTTGATCTTGCCGGTGGTGTGATCGCTGCGCAGACCGGCACCATTCAGGCGGGCTATGTCGCCGATTCCGGCGCGACTCTGGTCGAATTCGCCAGCCCCGAAGAAACAATCGCAGCCGTTCAGAACGGTGAGGCGGATGCAGTCCTGGCGGATAAATCCTTCCTGGCGCCCTTCACCGAAGACGGCTCGGGCATGGTATTCGTTGGTGACGAAGTGCCGCTGGGTGGCGGTGTCGGTATGGGCATCCGCGAATCCGACGGTGAGCTGAAAGAAAAGTTCAACACGGCGATCCAATCCATGAAGGATGACGGCAGCCTGAACGCGCTTATCACCAAATGGGAAGTGTCTTCGACCTTCTAATCCAAACCTCAGCGGAGCGCCCGATCACAGGGCGCGCCGCATCTGAGCCCTTGCAAGTCAAAGAGGCCCGCCATTTTCTCGTTCTGCACTGATCCCGAAACGCTCGGCACGGTCCGTTGGTTCTCCTGTTACCTGACCAACGGTGTCCATTGGCTGTTCTACCTGTCCTTCTTCAAGGTTCTGCTGCTGCTGGCAATCACCGCGCCTGTGGCATTGGGGTTTGGCTTTCTTGGGGCGATGGCGGCCCGATCTCATTTTTTGCCGCTGGCATGGCTTGGCAAAGGCTACATCGCCGTCGTGCGCGGTGTCCCTGACATTGCCTTTTTCATGTTCTTCGTAATCGCTTTGGATCAGGCGTTCGAATGGACGCGACACAAAGTTCTGTGCCCCGAATGGACGGACCCGGTTAGGCAAGGCAATGATTTTATCGTCTGTCAGGCTGCGAAATTGCCGCTGGGCACATCCCCTGAATGGGTCCACGAAACCTATGGGTTCTTTCTGGCCGTTATTACCTTTTCGATCGTTTTTGGTGCCTTTGCAGCGAACGTCTTGTTTGGCGGTATGCGCGCGGTTCCCCATGCACAACTAGAGACGGCCGCTGCTTATGGCATGACAAATCGCCAGACCTTTTGGCGCGTTCTGGTTCCTCAGATGTGGGTTTACGCCCTGCCCGGCTTATCCAACCTTTGGATGGTGTTGATAAAGGCCACGCCGCTTCTGTTCCTGCTGGGCATCGAAGATATCGTGTACTGGGCACGTGAGCTGGGCGCGATCAAGAACCCGAAATTCACCCAATACCCCCATGGTGACTGGCGTATGTGGTACTTCCTTGCTCTGCTGGTGTTCTACCTTGGAATGACCCGTGTGTCCGAGATTGGCCTGGAACGCCTGATGCGCCGACTGTCGCACGGTCAGGCCACCTCAGGCGGAGAGTTGCTGCGTAAGGAGACGACGGCATGAGTTGTCTTCAGACTATTCAGGATTACGGCCTGCGTTCGATCGGGATTGGTGAGCGGTTGCTGCCACGCGATGGTTTCACGCTATGCGAACACTTCACCCTGATCGGCTCGGGCATGATCTGGAATATCTATTTCGGCATCATGGCGCTGATCACCGGGTTCTTTCTGGCCACTGCACTGGCCATGGGAAAAGCGTCGACAAAGAAATGGCTGCGCAAACCTTCGGAATGGTTCATCTTCCTTTTCCGAGGCTCGCCACTGTTTATCCAGTTTTTCTTTGCCTATTTCTTCTTCCTCTCGCTCAAACAGAATTTTCCCTTCCTTGACGCCCTGACATCCGCTTGGTTGGGCGCGCTGATCGTGCTGTTCTTCAACACGGCAGCCTATTCGGGCGAGATCTTCTATGGCGCGCTGCGTTCGATCCCCAAGGGCGATATCGAGGCCGCAGACGCCTATGGCATGACCGGCTGGCCACGGTTCCGCCGCATCATCTGGCCCACCATGCTGCGGCTGGCCTGGCCTGCCTACACCAACGAGGCGATTTTTCTGTTCCACGCAACTACGCTGGTCTTCTTCTCGGCCTTCCCGGTCTGGCAGCAGCGCGGGGACGCTCTGTATTACGCGGGATATTTCGCGGACAAAACTTTCAATCCGTTTGTCCCCTACCCGATTCTGGCCTTTTATTTCATCTTGCTGACTCTGGCCGTGATCTGGGGATTTGGAATGGTCAACAAGCGTCTGAACCGGCATCTGCCGGTTGCCAAACGCAGTAAAATGAAACTGAGGCTGAATCTGGTGCGCTGACCCCGGCGCACCTTTTCGCAACACAACACGCGCACGGCTCTGCCCTGTGCGTTTCTTTTTTCGCGTTTTTCGAGGAAATGGTACCGCCTCCCTGGCTTGAACAGGGGACCTCTGGATCCACAATCCAGCGCTCTAACCAACTGAGCTAAGGCGGCACTCGTGAGGGGCGATTTACCGAACGCGCCGGGGGAATGCAAGAGGATTAAAGCCGAATTTTCCAGCTTTGTTCGACAAGATCGACCCCAAAGGAATGCACTGGTTTGCTGTCCGTCAAATGCCACCCTTCAGTTTTGTAAAGCGCGCAAGCCGCCCTATGGCTTTCATGGGTCCATAGTGACATCTTCGTGAAACCAACAGCACGCGCGTAGTTCATACAGGTGCGCAACAAGCGTTTGCCAAGCCCCTTCCCCCTCGCCTTTGACACCAGGAAAAAAAGCCGCAGTTTCGCTGTGTCCTCATCTAGCCGGACACAAAAAATACTCCCAAGGCGATCACCTGCCTGCTCGGCCACCCAACCACGTTCGCATTTGGGATCATGACTGGCCACGAACTCGTCAAGTATCTTGCGCACCAACCGGGCAAAGCTTTTGTCGAACCCTTCATCGCGCTCGTATAGGATTGCGTGCTGCTCTACCAACCAAGGCACATCTGACGCGCGAAAGAGTCTGATTGCTACATCGTTCATACTGTATCTGAGCGCATCTCTGTCTTGATTCTCAAGTCTTTGCGCGCTAGCACAGACCCTCATCCCCGGAGGCGCAAATGAGCATCAACACCGAACGTGACATTCAGGCAAATCTGCAGATCGGCCCAACCGATCGAGGTATGGTACGCCTGTTCATTGAGGCGGATGGCGTCGAGATTCCGATGGACTTTGAACCGGACGAAGCCGAAGAAATTGCGGAAGAAATCCGTGCTGCTGCTCAGGCTGCTCTGGCTGTTAAAGGCTGAAGTATCAAAGCCTTGGGTCGCGCAACGCGTGCAGTCTTCGGGCCGCATCTGTGGCGAATTTCTGGATCATCTTTTTGCGACGTGCTGGTGCCAGCTTATCCTCGGGTGCCATTCGAATTATTTCAGCATCGTAGGCATCGGCGATAATTAGCCCCGTCTCAGGCGGCAACAGCTCGGTCGGAAAATCTGTATCCACGGCCCAGAAAAACCGATCACACCACTCCAAATAGCCCTGCCACTTGGAATCCGATTGGTAATCGGCTCGGCTGGATTTGCATTCCACTACCCACAATTCACCCTTGGGGCCCAACCCCATAACGTCCACACGCAACCCGCGCGCCGGCACGAATTCCTCAACAGAAACAAAACCGTGCGCGCTGAGATGACGCGCCACGCCGCGTGCTAGCTTCTGGCCGGGTTGTAGATCCAATGTCATTGGAAAAATGTGAACAATTCATGAACAAATTGCAAGGGAGAGATTACGGTTGACGTGATACCATATGGTATTGAATAAATATGAAACCAAATGGTATCGAATATGGGGAAACGGATGCCTGACCAAATCCAAAACGCGTTTCGCGCGCTTGCGGACCCCACGCGCCGGGACATCGTTCAGATGCTTGCATCGCAGGATATGACAATCGCGCAACTGACAGATTGCTTCGACATGACCCGAGCGGCCGTCAAGAAACACCTGACCGTGTTGTCGGACGGGGGCTTCATCCAGGTCGAAGCTCGGGGGAGAGAACGCATCAACCGTCTTGAACCCAAGGGAATGGCCCCTGTTCTGGATTGGTTGAGCTTCTTTGATCAGTTCTGGGAGGAGCGCCTGCGTAACTTGAAAGAAGCCATTGAAAGGAAAGAGACATGACCAAAGCAGTTTTGCAAAAGACCATCTTCCTGTGCGCCGAACCGGACACTGTCTGGGCCTATCTGACCGAACCGGAACATCTTGCCGAATGGTTTCACAAGCCCGAACGCCCACTGGCCGCAGGACAAAGGCTTGAGATGTTCGGGACCACAAGCGGCGATCTGTTGATCTGGGGAGAGGTGCGTGAGGCGCGCAAGCCGCAATATCTTGAATATACCTTCACGGTGAAACCGATGGGGGACGCTGTCAGCGTAGTCAAATGGACGTTAGAACCCATAGACGGCGGCACGCGATTGTCTTTGGAGCACGAAGGCCTGCCACAAGGCGCAGAGGCTTTCGGCCTGATCCTGGCCCTGGATAACGGGTGGGACGAGCATTTCGGCAAGATGCGCAAGGCCCTGCACGAGACTGTTGACGCTTAACCCCTTGTGCCAGCCCGTAAGACGCCCTAACTAAGCGCTTGGCGGGTTCTGCCCTTCTTGTGACTGGTAGCATTCTGGTGGCCTTAAGCAATTCCGAGGGGGCTGGCTCTGTTCAGGTCCTGGCCTGATTACCTGGCGCCCACCTGTACATACAGGTCCTCGGGAATCACACCGCACGGTTGACTGGTGGTCCCGCCGCAATTTTCCTTTAATTTCAGCGCTCTGCGCTGGAATCCTGCTTGACCGGAACCGGTTTGAACAGATTTACGACCGGCGAGCCGCGCCGTGGGCCACCCGGCTTTTCGGCCATGCTCATGATCTTGTAAGCAAACTGGACGCCTGCAAAGACAATCCCGTTCATGAACCAGATCATGACCAACGCCACTAGCCCAACGTCCGAACCCCAGATCAGCCCGCGCAGATTGGCCACGTTCACCGCCAACAGCACGCCGACAAACACGGCTGAGATTACGAAGCCCCAGATAACCTGAGTGATATAAAGACGGATGAGCTTGGGCATTGCGGCACTCCTTGTTCTGCAAGAAGCTTAGTCTGCCAGAGCACCTAGTAAAGGCGTCAGAACGCCTCGGGCTGGGCTTCGCGCGCCATGTGGTCCAGTACAGCGTTGACGAATTTCGGCTCTTTTCCTTCTGGGAAGAAGGCGCGGGCCACGTCGACGAATTCGGTGATGACCACCTTGGGCGGCGTGTCGCTTTGGGTTAGTTCGGCGCCTGCGGCGCGGAACGCAGCGCGCAAGGTCGGGTCGATGCGCCCGATGGGCCATTTGGCCACCAAAGCGCGGTCTGTCATCTGATCGATCGGGGCCTGATAGTTAACTGCATCCTCAACCAGCTTGCCGAACAGGCGGATATCGCCGTCCAGCATTTCTTCGCCCTCATAGACGGCACCGAACCGGTGATCCAGAAACTCGTTCACGACTGCTTCGGTCGTCTGGCCTGACTGCTCCATCTGGAACAGCGCCTGAACGGCGTAAAGCCGAGCGGCGGATTTCATCAGGCGTTTCTGGTTTGCCGGTTTAGGCGCGTCTGTCTGGGTCATGCTGTCGTGGGTCCGTTGCTGTCGCCCGCCACTAGGATGGACTCGGACGGTGGCTTGAAGCCCACGCCCTTTTTGGAAGAGCCCCACTTACGGCTGAGCGCGATCAGATGCAAGGCCGCAGCGGCTGCCCCACCCCCTTTATTCATCTTTTCTGGGTTGGCGCGCACCTCGGCCTGTTCGTCGTTCTCGACGGTCAGGATGCCGTTACCAATCAGCAGGCCCTGTAGGCCCATCAACTGAATGGCGCGACTGGAATCGTTGCACACCGTTTCATAATGCGTGGTCTCGCCGCGAATAACGCAGCCCAGCGCGACATAGCCATCATAGTTGCACTGCCGGTCAGCCATGGCGATGGCGGTGGGTATCTCCAACGCGCCGGGAACCTCGACCACGTCACAAGTGCCGCCCGCAGCCTCGATCTCGCCCTTGGCACCGGCAACCATATTGTCGGCAATGGCACGATAGAACGGTGCCACCACCAGCAGCAGTTTCACCGGCTTGTCGAACGTCGGAGTCGGCAGGACGCCGTGTTTGTCTTGTTCAGCCACGATCAGTCTTCCTTGAGGATGGAACGGGTGCCGACGATGGACAGGCCAAACGCGTCGAGTCCCAGATATACGGTTTCGGGCGAGTCGGTCAGCAGCACCAGCTCGTGAATTCCCAATTTGGACAGGATCTGAGACCCCAGTCCTGTTTGTTTGATGGTCCGAGGGCCTTCATCCTCGACCGCATAAAGCGAGTTGCGCGGTTGGCGGAACAGACAGACGACGCCGCGCCCCTCTTCGGCGATCTTCTCCATCGCACGCGGCAGTTCGCGCGAAGATTTAGGCCCGAGGCCCAAGATATCCGGCGCTTCGTGTAAAGCATGGGTGCGGGTCAGAACGGGTTCGGGCGTGGTGATGTCGCCTTTGATCATGACCACATGTTCGATGCCATGAAGCTGGTCAGTGAACAGCCGCATCTCCCATTCGCCACCATATTCCGAATTGACGGTTTCACGCGACGTCTCGACCACCAGATTGTCATTGCGGGATCGATAGGTGATCAGGTCGCTGATCGTACCGATTTTCATGTCATGGGTTTGGGCGAATTCCACCAGATCGGGCAGACGCGCCATTGTGCCGTCGGGCTTCATGATCTCGCAGATCACGCCTGAAGGGTTCAGCCCGGCCAAGCGCGAGATATCAACCGCAGCTTCGGTATGGCCCGCGCGCACCAGCACCCCGCCCCGCTTAGCGCGTAAGGGGAAGACATGGCCCGGGGTGGCAATGGCCGCCATCGTGTTTTGTTCATTGATGGCCGTCGCAACAGTCAGGGCGCGGTCAGCGGCGGAAATCCCGGTCGACACACCTTCGCGTGCCTCGATCGACACGGTGAACGCGGTTTCATGACGCGAGGAATTGTTCACCGCCATCATCGGCAGGCCCAGCGCATCCACCCGTTCCGCGGTCATCGGCAGGCAGATCAGGCCGCGCCCATGGGTGGCCATGAAGTTGATCGCCTCGGCATCCGCAAACTCGGCGGCGATGACCAGATCGCCTTCATTCTCACGGTCTTCGTGATCGACCAGAATATACATCCGGCCTTTGCGCGCCTCTTCGATGATCTCTTCAATCGGGCTGATCGCGTCGCGCAGTTGCGCTTCGACGGGTCCGGGGGTTTCAAAGCTCATTGGGCAGCCTTTCGCAGAGCATGTTTGCACGGGTGGATAGACCACCCCGCGCGCAAAGGCCAGTCTGCAAACGTCCCGAACCGGTCAGAACGCGGCGTTTAACTCAGGACATTTCGGCCAGGCGGGCAACGTAGCGGGCCAGGGTGTCGATCTCGAGGTTGACTTTGTCTCCAATCGCAACATCGCCCCATGTCGTCACCTCTTTGGTATGAGGGATGAAGTTGATACCAAAGTCACTGCCGTCCACATCGTTGACGGTCAGAGACGTCCCGTTCAGCGCAACCGAACCCTTGGGTGCGATAAAGCGCGCAAGGTCCTTGGGCGCGCGCAAGGTCACACGGGTACTGTCGCCTTCATCCTCGATAGCAACGACCTCGGCGACTCCGTCCACGTGCCCAGACACGATATGACCGCCCAACTCATCCCCGACTTTAAGGGCGCGTTCCAGATTGACATGTTTGCCGACCGACCAGTTGGACAGGTTCGTCTTGGATACCGTCTCGGCACTGATCTGAACATCATACCAGTCGTCCCCCAAGGCGATGACGGTCAGGCACACCCCATCGCTTGCGATTGAGGCACCTATATCGATGCCGGATGTCTTATAGGCGGTCTTGATCCGCGCCCGCAGGTCGCCCTGTTGGTCAAGTTCGGCAATGGTGCCAACATCGGTGACGATACCTGTGAACATTTCCTTTACCCTTCGGTTCCTAATATTCCATCCAGTCTACTTGCCGAGGTAAGCGTATCGGCGGTTCCGGGCAAGGCCCGCCTTGCCGGACGCAGCACAAAAAGGCATAAATTTCGCACCAACGAGCAAGAGCAGCACCAATGCCACCACTCACAAAAGGCTCTGAGCGCCGTGTTTTCCTGTTTCTACAGGGACCGCACGGACCGTTTTTCAATGCACTCGCACGCGTGCTGCGCAAAACAGGTGCCGAGGTTCGGCGTGTGGGCTTCAATGCCGGTGACCGCGCGTTCTGGTTCGACCGTGCAAGCTATATTCCCTTTACCGACCGTCCTGAGCAATGGCCTGAAAGTTTCCGCAGGCTGACTGAGACGCTTGGTGTGACCGACCTCGTCTTATACGGCGACGCACGCCCAATACATGCCCAAGCAATCAAGATTGCCAGCGAACGAAACATAACCGTGCATGTGTTCGAAGAAGGTTATCTGCGTCCGTGGTGGGTTACTTATGAACGCATGGGATCGAACGGGAACTCTCGCCTGATGTCGCTTACGATCCCGCAGATGGAACAAGCCCTCGAACGCTCAGACACTCAGGATCCCCCACCGCCTTCGCATTGGGGCGACATGCGGCAGCACATCTTTTATGGTGCGCTATATCATTGGTTTTTGTTGTTCCTCAATCAGAGGTATCGCAACTTCCAGCGACACAGAGAGCTGCCAGTTTCCAAGGAATTTACGCTTTATTTCAAACGACTTATGCTGATGCCCTTTCACCGATTGCAACGACGCTGGGCGACGTTTCGCGCTCGCAGCAGCGGTATGCCATATCATCTTGTGCTGCTGCAATTGGGGCATGACAGCTCGGTTCAATCGCATTCCGACTATTCCAACATGTCAGAATTTCTGGAACAGGCCATCAAGGGCTTTGCTGATGGGGCACCGCGTCACCACCAGCTTGTCATCAAAGAACATCCGCTTGAAAACCACCGAGAACCCCTGAACCGCAGAACCCGTCAAATCGCCAACGCCCATGGTGTCGGCGACCGTGTCCACTATGTGCCGGGTGGAAAGCTTGCGCGGCTGTTGAACGAGGCGAATTCCGCTGTCACCATCAACTCGACCGCCGGACAGCAAGTTTTGTGGCGCGGAATTCCGCTGCGCAGTTTCGGGCGGTCCGTCTACAACAAGCCCGAGTTCATCTCGGGACAGACATTTGCCCAGTTTTTTGGCAACCCCACCCCTCCTGACACGGCCGCGTATCAGGCTTATCGCCAGTTCCTGCTTAAAACCTGCCAGGTGCCCGGAGGGTTTTACTCCAGACGCGGTCGGCGGCAGTTGCTGCGGCGTGTAACGGATATGTTGCTTGCCCAATGCGACCCCTATGAGACACTGCTGTCGGGTAACGCGGCGCAGACGCCACAGTTGAAGATCGTTGAAGGAAACAAACGGCTTGATGCTGGAAGTCAACGCAATGACAAGCTAACTTAAGACAAACAAAAGAAGACTGAGGATATTCGGCAGTGCAGTGCTTTCCGCTCCAATGGGCACGGGGACTTTTCCTTGTTGCCGTTTTTGGCTTTTTGGCCGGGTGTCAGCTTCCCAAATCTGGCCCGAGCAAGAATGAAATTTTGGCTGGCTCAGTTCAGAATGGTGGCAATGCATTCATAGTCGAAGTGGATGATCGTATTACCGAGGTCACGTCCGCTGTTCCCCAATTCGGGTTTTCGCAGTCTTTCCTCAGCGCGCCAAACCTGGCCGCCGATACAGTGCGCCCCGGTGACTCCCTGAGCCTGTCGGTTTGGGAGAACGTCGATGACGGGCTGCTTTCTTCAGATATCGGCGGCGCGACGACGCTGGATCAAATTCAAGTGGACAGTGAAGGGTTTATCTTTGTTCCTTATGCCGGTCGTGTCAGGGCCTCTGGGAATACCCCCGAACAGCTGCGCCAACTGATCACAAGCAAACTGCAAGACCAAACACCAGATCCACAGGTCGA
Source organism: Ruegeria sp. SATB045 (assembly GCF_059613525.1). Taxonomy (NCBI): domain Bacteria; kingdom Pseudomonadati; phylum Pseudomonadota; class Alphaproteobacteria; order Rhodobacterales; family Roseobacteraceae; genus Ruegeria; species Ruegeria sp. SATB045. The sequence goes on from NZ_JBXWSR010000019.1 coordinate 287,906, forward strand.
GGTCCGGCGGACAGCCGGAAACGGTTCAACCGTTACGCTGAACGGCGAGATTGGCTCGCCAGGTATATATCCTATCGAAAGTCCGACCCGCACTCTGGCTGGCATGCTGTCCCAAGCCGGAGGCGTTTCAGTCGGGTCTGACATCGCGCTTGTTACCGTTATTCGGGGCAATCAACGGGGAACGGTCTGGTACAATGACCTGTTCACCAATCCAAAGCTGGATATCGCACTACGCGCCGGTGACCGCATATTGGTCGAGGCCGACAGTCGGTCTTACGTCGCCCTAGGGGCTACCGGACAGTCACGTGTTGCGTTCGACAGTCAAGATTTGACTGCACTCGAAGCTTTGGCCCAAGTCGGAGGGCTACAGTCCCTGTCCTCGGACCCTACCGGCATCTTCGTGCTGCGGAACGAACGACAGGACATTGCCCGTTCGGTCATGGGACGCTCGGACTTACAGGGCGAACAGCGGGTGATTTACCTGCTTAACCTTACTGCACCAAACGGCCTGTTCGTAGCCCGTGATTTCGTCATCCGCGACGACGACACGATCTACGTCACCGAAGCGCCCTATGCGCAGTGGAGCAAGTCGATATCGCTGATCGCGGGCGGGCTTACACCGCTGGCCAACGTCACGACCCTGACAGGCGGGTGATGTCGGCTGCGGCGATGGCCGAGGAACAGCGTACCCGCCTGCGTGTCTACAATGGCGGTTTCCTGACCAATCGCCGTATTCGTCACATTCTCAAGCTTGCGGGCTACGACATTCGGCTGGGTCTACCCAAAGACGGAGACACCGTTGCCATATGGGGCAACAGTCCAACCGCCCACCGCGGCTTGAATATCGCAGAAAAACACAAATCCCCTGTCTTGCGTGTCGAAGATGCTTTTCTGCGATCTTTGCACCCTGGTCGGGATGGCGAACCGCCGCTAGGCCTATTGCTGGACCGGTCCGGTCTACACTTCGATCCTACGCGCCCATCCGATCTTGAGACTTTGATGGCGACGCACCCTTTGGATGATACGGCCCTGCTGAACCGGGCGCGCGGTGCGATTGCGCGGATGAAGGAACTGCATCTCAGCAAGTATTCGGGGTTTGAAGTCACTAAGTCTCTGCCGGCGCCGGGGTATGTGTTGGTTGTCGATCAGGCCCAAGACGATGCATCGGTTACTGCCAGCAAAGGCGACGCGGCCCGGTTCCGCGAAATGTTGGTCATGGCGCAAGAAGAGCACCCAGGCGCGCGCGTGTTGATCAAAACCCACCCCGAAACCATTAGTGGCCATCGCAGTGGGTATTTCTCTGACCTGGACCAATCAGGTCGTGTCGCTTTGTTTGAAAACCCGATCAGCCCGTGGGACTTGCTTGAAGGTGCAGTGGGCGTCTACACCCTGTCTTCGCAATTCGGGTTCGAGGCCATTTTGGCAGGCCACAAGCCCCGCGTCTTTGGTCAACCCTTCTATGCTGGCTGGGGCCTAACGCAGGACGAAGAATACCTGCCCCGCCGTCAGCGCAGCCTGACACCAGCCCAGCTTTTTGCGGCCGCCATGATCCTTTATCCTACTTGGTATGACCCCTATCGGGATCAACTTTGCGAATTGGAAATGGTTCTGGATACGTTAGAGGCGCAGACACGCGCATGGCGTCAGGACCACGCAGGCTGGACCGCCTCGGGGATGCGTTTGTGGAAACGTGGTCATCTTCAAAGGATGTTCGGGCGCGAGACCAAAATTCGCTTTACCAAAAGCCCTCCTCCGTCTTCCGAAAAACCACATATGGTTTGGGCCAGCCGAGCCGAAGGGCAAGAGAGTGTTGTTAGGATCGAGGATGGTTTCCTGCGGTCCCGTGGTTTGGGCGCTGCCTTGGTTCCGCCCGTTTCGCTGGTCACCGATGATCTGGGTATATATTACGACCCGACGCGATCTAATCGGCTTGAACAGCTTATCGCCCGACGGGAAATTCTGCGCCCGGATCAGGAACTGCGCGCAGACAGGCTGGTTGAGAAAATCACCTCGGGGCAGATCAGCAAATACAATATCGGCGGCCAAGTACCGGACTTGCCCAAGGGGCATCGCATTCTTGTACCCGGACAAGTAGAGGACGACGCCTCGATCCTGTTAGGGACCGGAACGATCCGTACCAACCTTGAACTGTTACAGATGGTACGGGACAAGAACCCGGACGCTGTTTTGATCTATAAGCCCCACCCAGATGTCGAGGCCAGTCTACGAGACGGTGCGATAGATGCCGACGGCCTCGCTGATGTCACCATACGCGATACGGATCCGGCCCAGCTATTGCCGCAGGTCAATGAAGTCTGGACAATGACGTCTTTACTGGGGTTCGAGGCGCTGATCCGCAACCTGCCTGTGACCACTGTCGGCGCCCCCTTCTATGCGGGTTGGGGGTTGACGCAGGACCTCGGCACCGTCCCGGCTCGGCGTGGCGCACATCCCACGGTGTTGGGTTTGGTCCATGCCGCGTTGATCGACTACCCGCGGTATCTGGACCCGATCACAGGCAACCCCTGCCCAGTCGAGGTCGCGCTGCAGCGCCTGACCGACCGTGAAGGAATCAAAGGTCCGCCGATGTTACGATTGCTATCTAAGCTGCAGGGCGCCTTTGCGACACATGCTCATCTATGGCGACGCTAGCGCAGTGACCGCCGCCAGCGATGCATGACGTCGGGGCCAACGGCGCGCGTTTCCATCAATTCAAACCGGGGGGCTGCTTCCAGCGTCTCCAGTCCCAATGCTCCGATCCCTGGCAAACCTTCTGCACCGATGGTCAGACCCGCGCTAAATCCGACCAGTTCGTCAACCAGATCCTGCGCCAACAAAGACGCCGCCAACGCCGAGCCGCCTTCGCAGAAAACACGTGTCAGCCCCGCCTGCCCCAGTTGTTGCAACATATCCGCAGCATCAATCTGGTGATCTTGCAATACGCAAGGGATCAATGTGGCCCCTAGCCCCTCCCATGCCCGGGCCCGCTCGGCATCGGGGGCATGGCCGTGGCACAGCCAAACCGGGACTTGCTTAGCGGATCGGGCGAGTTGGCTCATCAATGGGATATCAAGATGGCGCGAGACAACGATACGGACAGGTTGCTGCGCCACACCAAGATCACGGACGGTCAGTGCAGGGTCATCGGCCCGCGCAGTACCTGCGCCAACCATAACCGCGTCGTGACGCGCGCGCATCGCGTGGACTTCTCGCCGCGCCTGCGGACCGGTGATCCACTGGCTGTGACCACTGGCCGTCGCGATCCGGCCATCGAAACTGCTCGCCAATTTAAGGGTTATGAACGGGCGCCCCTGCTCCATCCGCAAGAAAAAACCTGCGTGGTCACGTTCGGCCTGCGAGGCCAAAACACCTGTCGTGACTTCGATGCCAGCTTCGCGCAATTTGGCGAAGCCCTGCCCTGCAACACGCGGATCACTGTCCTCGACCGGCGAAACCACGCGCGCAATCCCCGCTGCGATCAGCGCATCCGTGCAAGGAGGAGTTTTCCCATGATGTGCGCAAGGCTCCAGCGAGACATAGGCCGTCGCGCCTTTGGCCGTTTCACCAGCCTGTGCCAACGCAACGGTTTCCGCATGCGGTCGTCCGCCGGGTTGGGTCCAACCTCGCCCAATAATCCGACCATCGCGCACGATAACACAACCCACCGAGGGGTTTGGCCAGCACGTGCCTTGACCGCGTTGCCCCAAAGACAGGGCCAACGCCATGTATCGTTTATCTGTGTCGTTCACTCGTCAGACGAAGGCTGCGGCGGGCGCAGTTCGTGGACAAACTCCTCGAAATCATCGGCCGCCTGGAAATTCTTGTACACGCTTGCAAAGCGCACATAAGCAACCGTGTCAATGCGCGCCAACGCTTCCATGACGATCTCGCCAATTTTGTTCGACGGGATATCGGTCTCACCCATGCTTTCCAGGCGGCGCACAATCCCCGAGATCATCTGATCAATACGTTCGGGGTCGATTGGACGTTTCTGCATTGAGATACGGATAGACCGTTCCAGTTTGTCGCGGTCAAAGTCTTCCCGTTTGCCATTGGTTTTGATCACAACCAGATCGCGCAGTTGCACCCGTTCATAGGTTGTGAAACGTCCGCCACACGCAGGACAGAACCGGCGCCTGCGGATCGCGACGTGATCCTCTGCGGGGCGTGAATCTTTCACCTGAGTGTCAATATTTCCGCAAAACGGGCAGCGCATCCGCCGTCTCCTCGTCCCTAATTCCGCCTCTAATTGTAAGCACTATGGCTTACTTATCCACAACTATAGGGCAGCCTCTAGGATTTGGGTAGTCGGAATTTTTCACCGCAAGATAAAGGGGTCACGCGAAATGCGCAGCGACCTTTCGATAGTGGGGCGCTGAACGATGTTCAAACAAATAGATCCCTTGCCAAGTGCCCAGAGCCGGACGGCCACTTGCCACTGGGATCGTCAATGATACCGGCAGTAAGGCAGCCTTTATGTGTGCTGGCATGTCATCTGGGCCTTCATAAGTGTGCCGTAAATAGGACATCGATGGATGATCCGAGGGCGGAACCAGCCTCTCAAAGAAAGCACTCAGGTCAGTTTGCACCTCGGGATCTGCGTTCTCTTGTATCACCAGAGAACAGGACGTATGGCGCACAAACAACGTCAGCAGCCCGTCGCGTTCGACCGAGTTTAGCCAGTTACCTACGTCCGGGGTGAATTCATATAACCCCGGTCCGCGTGTCGAAATAATAAACTCGGTCTGCAACAGGTGCTCATTCTCGCTTAGTCGTCAAAGATTTGCCGACGATAGCACAGTGCGTTCGCACTCTGAACCGATCTGCTTTGACCAGCAACAAAGCCGACGTTGATTGACTTGACGTTCAAATCAACACCAGGCGGAGGACTGACGGAAAACTGTACAGCGGTCCGGCGTCCAGTTGCTTCGCTGGGTCCATAACCGCGCACTACGTAGATCGGCTGTTTCCAACCTGCGCCCAAAGTCCTCCGGGCATAATCGGCAGCGGCACACCAATACCCATCAACATCGTTGCGCCCACGCGGGATCACTTCGTAGACGTTGGCATTGACCGAGACCGTCTGAAACCCAAATCGCGCAAAGCCAGCGGCCGAAAGCGGTGTAGTCAGAACAACTGCGGCAAGCGCAGCGTAAGTCATAACCTGTTTCATAATCATACTCTTTCCTGTTACGAGGTAAGACTGGAAATAGTATAACCCGCTCAACGGCAAAGCGGGTTCACGATCAATTCAGCCCACGTCCTGTTTTGCGTGATCAGCCGTTAGCCTTCCGTGATATCGGATCAGCAACCCCAAAACAGGCATCCGAGCGGACACATCAAACCGAAAGCGCCCTTCGTCATCCTGCCACTCAAACGTATTAGACCTGGGTAATATGAGCTTTGGGCACGGGATTCCCCACAAGCGTAACCGGTGAAGACGAATGGACAACTGCCCATCGAAAAGCACGGGTTTCAGCCACAAGGTCAATGGGCCCATCCGCTCGAGTACGTAGCCTGACCTGTAGCCGATCCGCGACCAGGTCGTCTGGCCGTTGAAATTCCTGACCCATATCCATGCCCTGTCCCGTTTTGTTACCGATAAAGAGACAGGAACATTGCGGCCACCAGTGGGGAAGCTTCCAAGCCACAAAGCCATACGCACTAACAGGCCGCGGCCACGCTCAATATCACAGAAACCCGAATAGAATCCCTGACTGCCGTGCAGGTGCCGCAAGGCGTCGGGCAAAACTGACTGCGCCGGCAACGCTTGCCAAAACGGATCAGGTTGCATCTAGTACCCTTTGGGAAGAAAGCGCGACATTAGATCTTTGTCCGGAACCAAGCAGGTATCAGCCCGACCAAACACGGCATATCTGTTGCGCGCCAAAACGTGGTATATCGGGTCCTTAACCACCCCAGGCAGATATTTGCACAGGGACACGACGGACCACATCCCCGGCAGAGCCTGCATGGCTGCAGCAAATGCATCCAACCGTTGATAAACTTGACCGTTCAACACGACGAGGTTCGTTTCAAAATCCTGTGTCGGTAATTTAAGATCTGAATAGAGATTTCGCCCCAACTCGGATTGCGCAGTTACAAACTTGAACCTTTGCGCCCTATCCCGTTTCAGCATGAAACGAAAAAAGCCCGTGCACAGCACGCATTCGCCATCAAACACAATAAAATCTTGGCTCTTAACCAATTCGTCCAATGCAATGTCGTGCATCTTAAAATCGCCTTTGCCGTAATTTCCCCCAAAGTGACACCGCAAACACGACGCCACAATGCGACACAGGCAACAGCAGGAATGGGCGTGCCGGGGAGCCACAGTATGCCTGCTCGAATTATCGTCTGGGCTCTGGCCCCATCCCCAAAAAGGCGCTGACCCGGCAACGTGACAGAAATACGGGTTTGCCGCCCAAAGCGCATGTGACTTTTTGCCAACGTTTTACGGATTTATGTCACGGCGGATGCGTCCCACACCTCTCAGCAAGGGTGCAAACAAACAGATATCGCGATAAGATACAGCATGGACGTCGATATCTCACGTATTCAGCTTTTGACGCGCATGCTTGATCACAAGACACAGAATCCTGCTGTCACAGATCGAGTATTGGAAAAATGTAACATACAGCGCGATGACATCACGGTTTCTGCGGGCACTTGTAGCGCCCACACAGAAGCCCTCTTTGCCAGATATGCCTGCGATATTCTTGAGGACCCGACTTTTGCCGCAGCGGCCGGGCTAGAATACCGATCTTCCTCAAGCCTTACCGCATACATCAGCAAATACTCGCGAGATTTGAAACAAGTTCTAGAAAATACCTCGCGTTTTCACGGGATCATTGACCCGGCTCTGATGTTCAGTTTGCGCGTCGCAGGGAATTTCGCGTCGATCGAGGCTGAATGGAAAGATGCCAGCTTTGCTCGATACCACAGACGCACAGAGTTTTTAGTATTTGCAGGTCTGGCACGGATGCGAAACCTGACTCAGATTGATTTCTTCCCAATGGAAATACGTTTTCAACATGAAACAGGAGGCAATCGGACCGCGTACCAAAAGCTTGCGGGTTTTCCAGTCATCTTTGGGGCGGAACGAATTGAAATCGTGCTGGCACTATCATCGCTTGATCTACCTGTCCCAACTTATGACCCCAAGCTGCGCGCGCATTTGTTGGAATACGGAGACCGAGTCATCGCAGAACACCGACAGCCCAAGCAAAAACTACGTGCTCGGGTTGAAGGCTTGATCACCCGCTCTCTGCCCGGAGCGATCATTCAGGCGGATGACGCTGCCGCCAACCTTGGCCTCAGCGCGCGCACCTTTGCACGTCGTCTTAAATACGAAGGAACCAGTTATCGCGAGATTGTCGATGACCTGCGTTGCGATCTGGCGCAAACATTTATCACAAACGGCATGCCCTTGTCAGAGATCGCATTTTCACTTGGATACGCTGATCAACCAGCGTTCTCGACAGCGTTCAAACGTTGGACAGGTCAGGCACCCAGCACATTCCGCAGCAGGCTGGACTTTACTTCCGGGGCCTGAGACCGGGGGTCATCGGCACCGTCGCCTCTCCCCGGCCTGTCCCATGAGTGGACAAAACGGAAATAGGCGACCAAGCCAGATGACACTTGTGACTTTCTGCCAATTTGAATTTTGGGCCGGCCACTTTCACCACCCGCGCAAAAAATAAGCGCCTCAGATGAGGCGCCTATTTGTCTATTGATCCAAGAATGACCGCAACTTGCGCGACCGGCTTGGGTGTTTCAGCTTCCTTAGCGCCTTCGCCTCAATCTGGCGAATACGTTCGCGGGTCACGCTGAACTGCTGGCCAACCTCCTCCAACGTGTGGTCGGTGTTCATGCCGATGCCAAACCGCATCCGCAGAACCCGTTCCTCGCGCGGGGTGAGCGAGGCCAGAACCCGTGTGGTCGTTTCCTTGAGGTTTTCTTGAATGGCGCTGTCCAGCGGCAGCACGGCATTCTTGTCCTCGATGAAATCGCCCAGCTGGCTGTCTTCCTCGTCGCCAATTGGCGTTTCCAAAGAGATCGGTTCTTTGGCGATTTTCATCACCTTGCGAACCTTCTCCAGCGGCATTTGCAGCTTTTCGGCCAGTTCTTCCGGTGTCGGCTCGCGGCCGATTTCGTGCAGCATCTGGCGGCCGGTCCGCACCAGCTTGTTGATCGTTTCGATCATATGGACCGGAATACGGATCGTGCGCGCCTGATCCGCGATGCTTCGCGTGATCGCCTGACGAATCCACCATGTCGCATAGGTCGAGAATTTGTAGCCGCGGCGGTATTCAAATTTGTCCACCGCTTTCATCAGGCCGATGTTGCCTTCCTGAATAAGATCAAGGAATTGCAGGCCACGGTTCGTATATTTTTTGGCGATCGAGATCACCAGACGCAGGTTGGCTTCGACCATTTCCTTCTTGGCCTGCCGCGCCTCTTTCTCGCCCTTCTGAACCTGCTGCACGATGCGGCGGAATTCGGGGATGTCCAAGCCGACATACTGACCGACCTGAGCCATATCATTGCGCAGTTCCTCGACCTTTGCGGTCGAGCGTTCGATGAACATCTGCCAGCCCCGGCCCGGCTTTTCCGCCATATCCGACAACCAGTTCGGGTCCAGCTCGCGCCCGCGATAGGCGTCAATGAATTCCCGACGGTTGATGCGTGCCTGATCCGCCAGCTTCACCATTGAGCTGTCCAGCGACATCACACGGCGATTGATACCGTAAAGCTGGTCGATCAGCGCTTCGATCCGGTTGTTATGCAGGTGCAGCCCGTTCACCAGTTCAACAATCTCGGCGCGCAACTTTTGGTATGTTGCCTCGTCCTGCTCGCTGAAGGAGCCGTCTTCGTTCAGTGTGGCCGAAATCCGGCTGTCCTGCATTTCCGACAGCATCGAGAAGTCGGTCGAGATGCGTTCTAGCGTGGTCAGAACCTGATCCTTCAGCGCGGCTTCCATCGCGGCGAGAGACATATTGGCCTGATCATCGTCGTCATCATCGTCGTCGTTGTTCAACGGGTTGCCGTCAGCATCCAGCTCGGGGCCTTTATCCTCTTTCTCAGGCTTGGCGGCCTGCACGTTCGAGGTATCGACTACCGGTTCCTCGACATCTCCGTCTTCGTCCATCTGGTTGCCAAAGGTGGCCTCCAGATCAATGACGTCGCGCAGCAGAATGTCTTCGGACAGCAATTCGTCATGCCAGATGGTGATCGCCTGGAACGTCAGCGGGCTTTCGCACAGCCCGGCAATCATGGTGTTCCGACCAGCCTCGATCCGCTTGGCGATGGCAATCTCGCCCTCGCGGCTCAGCAGTTCGACGCTGCCCATCTCGCGCAGGTACATGCGCACAGGGTCGTCGGTGCGATCCAGCTTTTCGGTCCCCGCCCCGGCCAGCGCAACCTCGCGGTTGCTTTCTGTCGTGGTCAGTTCGGTCGAGCCTTTGTTTTCTTCTTCTTCGGCTTCTTCATCTTCGATGATGTTGATGCCCATCTCGGAAAGCATCGACATCACGTCTTCGATCTGTTCCGAGCTGACCTGATCCGGCGGCAGAACCTGATTAAGCTGGTCGTAGGTGATGTACCCTTTCTCGCGGGCCTCAGCGATCATCTTCTTGACCTGTGCCTGGCTCATGTCCAGCGAGATTTCCTGTTCCTGCTCGTCGGATTTGCGATCTTCGGTCGTGTCTTTGGCGGCCATTCAATGCTCCTGCAGGGATGGGTGATTCGATTGAACCGAATCATTAGCGCGTAGAAGTGATTCGGCTACCCGTTTACCCGTTTTTCTTTTCCAGTGCCTTACGAAAACACCAGTTTACCGGCGTTTCCGCTCAAAATTGATCCCGGACATGATTGCCTCAAACGCGTCTTTCTCGTCACGATTGATTCGCGCGCCATTGTCGGCCACGTCGAAAATCGCCCTGTCTTCATTCTGGCTACGGCTTGTGCGGTTACGCTCTTCGGCCGCCTGAGCCAGCCGATATGTCAACGCCTCATCTGCCAGATCCGACAGCTCCTCCTCCGCTTCGGCAATCTCTGCGTCCAACCCCCTGAGAGCTTTGATCTTTGCGAGTTCCTCGGCCAGCGTCATTTCGGCCTTTTCGACATCGCCCGGTTTATGCACGCAAGGGATCACTGCGACATGGCGAAGGGCCAGCAGGTTTTCAAGGGCTTCGGGCCCCAAAGTTTCGGCTATGTGGTCTTTCAGGTTCTCGGGGTCGTCAATCGCATGGCGCAGAATGGCGTGACGCAGGGCGGCGTGGTCAGGGTCACGGCACTCCATCTCTTCCAACTGAATTTCAAACTGCACAACCACTTGCGGGTTCAACGCCGCAATTGCCAAAATCGCTGCCTCGCGCAGTTGGATTTCCGCACCTTCGGACGACGCCAAGAATGACGCTCGCGCGCCTGGTGTCGCCGTCGGCTTAGGTTGCCATTTACCGCGCAGCTGCCACGATCGGTTCTGAGGCTGACGCTGCGGGCGGAACAGTTGCCAGCGCAGATCCTTAATCTCTTGCCCATAATGCGAGCGGATCGAAGGGTCACGGATCAGCTTGATCTTGTCGCGCAGCGCCTTGTCCAGCGCCGCTTTGCGCTCGGGACTGTCGAAGACTTTGCCTTCGGTCTCGCGCTGCCACAGCAGTTTGACCATGGGGATCGCGCCTTCCAAGACCGTTTGCACGGCCCCCGGCCCCTCGGCGCGTAACAGGTCATCGGGGTCTTTGCCCTCGGGCATCAACGCAAACCGTAAGGATTTCCCGGCCTCAAGCAGTGGCAAGGCCAAGTCAACCGCGCGCATCGCGGCGCGCAAGCCCGCCGTGTCGCCGTCCAACGCGATGATCGGCTCATTGGAAATCCGCCAAAGCAGTTGCAACTGGTGCTCGGTAATCGCGGTACCCAGCGGCGCCACCGAAGCGCCAAAACCGGCCTCGGCCAGCGCGATCACATCCATATAGCCTTCGGCCACGATCAGCGGCTGCCCCTTCCCTGCCGCTTGCCGCGCGGGGCCGTGGTTATAGAGGCTGCGGCCCTTATCGAACAACTCGGTCTCGGGTGAGTTCAGGTATTTCGCATTGTCATTCGGGCCCATCGCCCGGCCGCCAAACGCAATACAGCGCCCGCGCGGGTCGCGGATCGGGAACATGATCCGGTTGCGGAACGTGTCATAGGGCTTTTTACCCTTGTTCGACGGCTTGGCTAGACCCGCCCCGAGGATCAGATCTTCCGCCACATTCTTACCAGTTAAATGATCCCATAGGGCCTGCCACCCATCGGGGGCAAATCCGATCTCCCACCGGTCCAGCGCCTGCGCGTCCAATCCTCGACGGGTCAGGTAATCGCGTGCGGCACTCCCTGCCCCGGTTTTGAGCTGCAGGCGGAAGAACTGCACTGCCTGCTCCATCACCTCGGCCAGTTGCGCGCGGCGGTCCTGCTTTTCCTGCGCCTTGGGATCGCGCTGCGGCATCGGCATCCCTGCTTCGCGCGCCAGAATCTCGACCGCTTCGATAAACGAGACATTCTCGGTCTCTTTCACGAAACTGATCGCGTCGCCTTTGGCGTGGCAGCCGAAGCAATAATAGAACCCCTTTTGGTCATCCACATGGAACGAGGCGGTCTTTTCATGGTGAAATGGGCACGGTGCCCACATGTCACCTTTGCCCTGATTGGACTTGCGCGGATCCCACATGACCTTGCGACCGACGACCTGAGACAGGCTGAGGCGCGTGCGCAATTCGTCAAGAAATCCGGGGGGCAAAGACATGGGGACAAACCTGCCAGAAATGAAAACGCAGGCCAAGGGGATGGCCCGCGCTTATCCACAGCGAAATGCAATGGATGTGGATTACTGCTGCAGGCACAGCTCCAGCCAAGCAGCGCCGAGGTCTTTTTTTCTCACATCGCGCATCTTTTGCTCATAGACCCACGGAGTGATCAGGGGAATCGCCGCGTTGTAGTTCTCGGGCCATGTCGGCCCTGACTCTGCCACCGCCTGTGCCACGTCCCGTTCCTTTACCCGGTCCAGCCTTGCCTGCTGGACGGCAGCCACGACGTCTGACTGGAATTTGCAGCTCTGTTCCTTGGTTTCTTGAGCGGCCAGAGGAGTAGCCAGAACAATGGCCGCTATGGCGATACGCAACATGAGGGTCTCCGGGATTCGTTTCTGTCGCAGCAGCTTATCCGCCGCAAAGCCAACCGGCCATTGCCGTTTTGAACCTCGCGCCTTCGTGTTGCGCAGGGGCGACCAATTTCCGCCCTTGCATTTTCCTCAAAGTCCTTTGGCCCGATAGCTTTTCGAGACCCGGTCGATCGCCACGATATAAGCGGCTGTGCGCAGGTCTTCGACATCATCGCGGCTATGCCAAACCTCACGCATGGACTGATACGCAATCCGCATCGTGTCGTCGAGGCCCGAACGCACCAGCTCAAGCTCATCCGCACCTTTCAAGTACTTGGCCTTGAAATCCGGTGACATCGACCACGCATCGCCCAGATACCGATCCAGACGCTCCAACTCGCTGACGATCAGCTCATGCCGGGCTTCTTCCTGACGGCGCTGCATCCGGCCAAAGCGGATATGGCTCAGGTTTTTGACCCACTCGAAATACGACACCGTCACACCGCCGGCATTAGCATACATGTCAGGAATGATCACCGTACCCTTTTTGCGCAATATTTCATCCGCACCCGCCGTCACAGGACCGTTCGCAGCCTCGATGATCAGCGGGGCCTTTATGCGTTCGGCATTTGACAGATTGATCACGCCTTCCAGCGCCGCCGGGATGAGGATATCGCAGTCCTCTTCCAACACCACCGCCCCCTCGGCGGAATGTGTCGCGTCCGGGTAATCCTTGACGCCACCATGTTTGACGATCCACTGCCGAACGGATTCAACGTCGATCCCTTCCGGATTATACAGCGCGCCATCCCATTCGATGATGCCGGTGACAATCGCGCCATCCTCTTCGCTGAGGAATTTTGCGGCATGATAGCCCACATTGCCCAAGCCCTGGACGATCACGCGTTTGCCGTCCAACTTCCCAGTAAGCCCGGCTTTCTGAATGTCTTCAGGATGGCGAAAGAACTCTCGTAACGCGTATTGCACGCCGCGCCCCGTCGCCTCGACCCGCCCGGCGATACCACCCGCATTCAACGGCTTGCCGGTCACACAGGCCCGCGCATTGATGTCCGTCGTGTTCATCCGGGCATATTGGTCGGCCATCCACGCCATCTCACGCTCGCCGGTCCCCATGTCGGGGGCTGGAACGTTCTGGGACGGGTTGATCAGATCCCGCTTGGCCAGTTCGTACGCAAACCGGCGCGTGATCTGCTCCAGCTCATGATCCTCATACTGTCGCGGGTCGATACACAGCCCGCCTTTCGAGCCGCCAAAAGGTGTTTCAACCAGCGCACATTTGTAGGTCATCAGCGCTGCCAGCGCCTCAACTTCATCCTGATTGACGGCCAAAGCGTAGCGGATGCCACCTTTAACGGGCTCCATGTGTTCGGAATGAACAGACCGGTAGCCGGTGAACGTATGAATATCACCGCGCAGGCGAACACCGAACCGCACCGTGTAAGTGGCGTTGCAAACCCTGATCTTCTCTTCCAGCCCCGGAGGCAGATCCATCAGGGACGCCGCCCTGTTGAACATCAGGTCAACACTTTCGCGAAAGCTGGGTTCTTTTGTGGCCGTCATCTATACCTCCGTGCCAACGAACGACTTGCGTTCTGTCGTTTTGTCGCACCCATTGGATAAACGATCAATATTTAAGCAAAAATAAATTTCGAAAAACTGAGTCGCTGAATGCGATCACGCGCGCGTGCATTGTCGACCAGAAGACAACAGAACCTGAGCGCGGATCATATTATTCCCGGTTTGACAAGAAATGGGCCTGATCCAAGGCGGTTTCGCCCAATTCCCGCCACGTTTGAGCGTTAATTTCTCAACGTTAACTTTTCCTTAGCAGTAGTGGATGACTGTTCAGTGAGGACGGCAATATGATTAACCGCGGTTTCAAAAGCGGCATTACTAAACGCTTTAAAAAACTACCAACGCCCGAGGCCTTCCAGCGCGAAGAAGACGGGTCGTTCACCATTTTCGTACTGCTTGGCGTGCTGGTGATTTTTGCGACCACAGGTATTGGGGTCGACGTCATGAATTTTGAACGCGACCGTGCGACGTTGCAATCTACCTTGGATCGCGCTGTTCTTGCCGCCGCCGACCTTGACCAAACGCTCCCGCCGCGACAGGTGGTCGAGTCATACTTGGACAAAGCCGGCCTCAGTGACAAACTGAAATCGGTCAACGTGCAGGAAGGATTTGGATCCCGGACCGTGTCTGCAACTGCAGAAACGATCGTGAACACCAACTTCATGCGCTTTTCGGGTCACAAGACCTTGACTGCACAAGCGGCAAGTACAGCGGAGGAATCGATTGGATCAGTCGAAATCTCGCTCGTACTCGACATGTCCGGATCGATGAACCGCGCGTCTGCGGAAGCGGGAAGAACGAAAATCGAGGTCTTGCGCTCTGCCGCCAAAGAGTTCGTGACCCTGATGCTGGACAAGCCCGGCGAAAGCCAAATTTCGATGTCCATCATTCCTTACGCAACCCAGGTCAGCGCGGGTGACGACATACTGAAGCATTTCAGCAATGTATCGTCCGAGCATGATTTTTCTCACTGTATCAACTTTACTTCGGCCCAGTTTGGTAGTTCGGCATTGGATCCCACGATTTCCTATGACCGAACCGCTCCGTTCGACCCCTTCCAATACACCAACAACGCAGAGCAATTCCCCCGCTTCCCTGTTTGTCCTGTCCGCGCAGGCAGTGACATTACCGCTGTGACCGACGATATCGATGTTCTGCACAACCGCATCGATGCGCTTACGGCCAACGGCAACACTTCGATCGACGTGGGCATGAAATGGGGTGTCGGCATGCTGGACCCCAAATTCCAGAACGTTGTCGGAGAACTGGCCAGAGAGAACATCGTTCCGGATAAGTTTAAAGAACGGCCTGAAGCCTATGACTCCGAGGTGCTAAAGGTCGCGATCGTCATGACCGACGGACAAAACACCACTCAATATATGCTGAAAGACCAGTACCGCTCAGGCTTGTCGGACATTTGGTTCAACCCGGAATACGTCCGCGACGATGGGTCCACAGGGGAATATAGCATTCGGTTCAGGCGCAACCCGGACCGCTACGTGTGGATGCAACAAAGCATCGAAAACGGCGCGCAGTTCGGCGGAGGATTCATTACTGCCGACTATCCTTACGGCAACCCTCCGAACGAGAACTCTTTTAACAATGAGACGGGAACAGCGACGCGCATGACTTTCCCTCAGCTGTTCAATCAGGCCTCGTTGTACTGGAACGCGACCAACAACTACTTCTGGCAGAGCAATCACGTGTTCAACTGGTTCCAGAACCCTCGAATAAGTGTCGGACCAACAACCAAGAATTCACGCACAACCAGCATTTGCGGCGCTGCAAAGAATAATGGCGTGATCATCTATGGAATTGCGTTCGAAGCACCCAATGCGGGCCTGACGACCATCAAGAACTGTGCAAGTTCGGACAGCCACGTCTACGAAGTGGACGAGTTCGATGACCCCGAAGGTATCTCGTTGCAAGACGCATTTGCGTCAATCGCATCGTCGATCAAGAAGCTGAGGCTGACCCAATGATCCAAAATCTTCGAACATATCTAGGAAAACTCAAGGCATCTGAGGACGGCAACGTCGTTGTGGAATTTGTCCTCATTTTCCCGGTTTTCATGTTCTTTATCCTCAGCGCAATGGAATACGCGGTGGTTACGGTCCAGCAATCAATGCTGGAACGCGCGGTGGACATAACAGTTCGCGAGATTCGACTGGGAACCGGAACAAACCCGGACCACGATACAATCAAGGACTCGATCTGTGAGAACACGCTGCTAGTCCGTAACTGCTCGCGAAATTTGCGACTGGAAATGATCCAGCAGAGCGCGTTCGCCGGTGTCAATCTGCCCGAAACCGTAGACTGCACCGACAACACTGAAGAAGTACGCCCTGTTCGTACCTTCCAAAACGGTTTGTCGAATGAGCTTATGATTCTGCGCGCGTGCGCCAGGGTTGATCCTCTGTTTCCGACTTCGGCCATGGGGCGGGCGCTGGTAGATGACACCGGACAGATCGCACTAACGGCGACCACAGCCTTCGTTCAGGAGCCTTCGTAAGACTATGACTATTATCCATAGACTCAGAAATCTCTTTCGCTCGGTCAAACGGGATGAAAGCGGTATACTAACTGTCGAAGCAATCCTGATTTTCCCAATGCTGGTTTGGACAATCACGGGCGCCTTTGCCTTCTTCGATGGTTTCCGGCAAAGCGCGGCTAACCTAAAGGCTGCTTACACGGTCGGCGACCTCATCTCGCGTGAAACCGGGACTGTGACCGACACCTACGTCGACTCCATGCATGAGCTTTTGGATCGAATGGTCAACAGCCGAAACGATATTCAACTGCGTATTTCGCTGATTGTCTACGATGCCGAAGATGATCGGCACTACGTGAGATGGTCAGCCATCCGCGGCTATTGTGAGGCCTGGACTAACGACAACATCGGTAACATGCGGGATAACCTGCCCCCGATGCCCGATCAGGACACGCTGATCATTGTCGAGACCTCCAATAGGTATCAGCCTATTTTCGGGTCGAACTGGGTGGTCGGATCGTGGGTTTCCGAAGATCACACTTTCCGCAATTTCGTGTTTACTCGCCCACGATTTACGAATGAGATTGCTCAGAACCTTGGTCCTCAGTCCTGTTCGCAAGCTTAACCGACAGCATTTCCGACATAAACTTGGTCTCAGCGGCGGCTGTCATGCCGCCGATGCCCACCCGATAACCGAGGCGCCACCATAGCCCCGGGGCCCAGGCATTTGCATCCTTGGTCCGCGTGCGGATCAAGAAACCGTTTGACGGTTTGAACGCAAACACTCCGCGATCTACGGCTTCGATATCCTGAACCCGGGCGATCACACGCCCTGCCCCGGTTCGAACCACTGTATCGGTCAATTCGATGCTGTCGCTCGTGGCATACCACATTCGATGCGCCAGCCAGAATGCTGCAGCGCCAACGACCAGCAAAAACACAAACCACGCAGGCTCGGGCGGCGTTGCCATGGCCACATACAGAACCATCGCTCCTACAACCGTCAACATTCCGACACCCAGCCACCGCCGTGGTGTCGAAGCCTTGATCCGAGCCAGTACTTCTTCCTGCATCTTCTCTCCCCGTTCGATGTGGTCAGGGTTTAGCGCCTTTCCCCGCTGAAAGACAGAGGGGCGCGACCTGCAATTTTTTGCACATAGTCGGTGCCTTTCCGCAAATTGACGCATGTCATCCAACGGCTAAGTATGGCCCAAGCAAGCAGGAGGCCCTCATGTCCCTTAGACCCACTTTGGAAACCAGGAATGCTGTCCCGACAATGGAAGGCGCAGGGGTCAAGCTGCATCGTGCATTCGGATTTCAGGATCCGTCCGAGCTGGACCCGTTCCTGCTGTTTGACGATTTCCGAAACGAACGCCCGCAAGACTATATGGCGGGGTTCCCTTGGCACCCTCATCGAGGCATCGAGACGATAACTTATGTGCTGTCCGGCACGGTCGAACATGCAGATTCGCTAGGCAATACTGGCACGTTGGGTGCCGGAGACGTTCAATGGATGACGGCCGGGTCCGGCATCTTGCATCAAGAGATGCCAAAAGGAAACGCGACCGGTCAAATGCACGGGTTCCAGCTTTGGGGTAACCTGCCGTCCAGTCAAAAGATGACAGCACCGCGATATCAGGATGTTCAAGGCAGGGACATTCCGGAAATAACCGATGACGACGGCACAACTGTCCGAGTCATCGTCGGCGAGTTCTGGGGCAAGACCGGCCCAGTCGACGGCATCGCTGCAGATCCGCAATATCTGGATATCTCGATCCCGGCCGGCGTGAAAAAGACATTCCGCATTGACACGTATCGCCGTGCCTTTGCCTATGTTTTTCAAGGCCAGGCCGCCTTCGCAGACGCCTCGCAACCGACGGGGGTACTGCTAGAGAAAGAGGTTGCAGGGCAAGAGGTCAACATTCGTGACATGTCGGGGGATCGAACTCTGGTTCGGTTCGGAACGGGCGATGAGGTCACGGTTCAGGCCGGTCCCGGTGGCGTCAGGTTCCTGTTGATCTCGGGCGCGCCGATTGATGAACCCGTCGCGTGGCACGGCCCTATTGTGATGAACACCCGCGCTGAACTGGAACAGGCGTTTCGAGAATTGCGGAACGGCACATTTATCCGCCCAACGCATTGATCAAGCTGTCACCGATCTCTGAACCATGTCCCAGTAGATTTGCTCGACGGCGTCCAGCGACAAACGCCCCCCCGCGCGATACCAAGTCATCACGCCATTCAACATGGCGATAACCGCAAGTGTGGCAATTTTGGTATCGGCAACAGTAAACAGCCCTTGCTGTTGTCCGGCTTTCAAAATGGCCTCTAACGAGTCTTCATATTTGCGCCGCACCGCTTCAATTTCCGTGAAGTTTTCGGGGCTTAGGTTGCGCAGTTCCATATAGGCGATAAAGACTTCGTCCGGGCGCTCCATGTGAAATCGAATGTGAAAGCCCACGAACTGCCGCAAGGCTTCGACTGGCGAGTCCGCAGGTGTCAATTTGGCGTATGTAGAAAGCAGCTCCTGCATGTGATCGTTCATCAGGCGATACAGCAAGCTCTGCTTGTCCGGCGTGTAGTTGTAAAGCGCGCCAGCCTGCACCCCGACCTCGGCAGCGATCTGGCGCATGGAAACCGCCGCGTAGCCGTGGCGCGCGAACAACGATAGGGCCGCCTTGCGAATACGGGGGCCAGTGATATCGGAATGAGAACCTTGTGTCCGTGCCATATTGCAAATGTATCTGAACGTCCGTTCAGATAGAACCCCGCTTGAATGCACTATTCAAAAGGTGCATCACAGGCAGAACCGCCATCGAAAGGGTTCGGCATGAAACCCCTGCCATTGCTGATTGTTTTGAGTCTTTGCGCCAGCTGCGTCGACTTTCCTGAACTTGAAGGCAGCGAGCCTGAAAGCCTGAAAACCACACGGTATCCAAAACTGATCCCTCTGAAAGAGAATCTTGGCCCCCCGATCGACCCAGTGAGCGAGGCCGCTGAGGTCGAAGAAGACCTGTCTGCCCGACGAGAAGCGCTGCAGAAAAAGGCAGACAAGCTACAAAGCGAAGAAATTAACTGACCGCCTGCATTTCCCGGTTCAGGCCGGCCTGCAACGCATTGCGCCCATGCGCCGAACCCGGTAAGGCACCCGGGAATGGGCAAGGCCCAAAAGGCGATAAATTCGAGCGAAAGGAACCCACGGGATGACACAGGCGCTGCGGCTTGGAATTGCGGGCTTGGGAACGGTCGGCGTGGGTGTCGTCAAGATCGTCCGGCAACATGCGGATTTGCTGCAAGCGCGCACTGGTCGCCCAATCGAAATCATCGCCGTGTCAGCGCGCGACGCGTCCAAGGATCGCGGCGTGAACCTGTCGGGCTATGCTTGGGAAACCGACCCTGTAGCCTTGGCACAACGGGACGATATCGACGTCTATGTCGAGCTTATGGGCGGTGAAAACGGTCCCGCCAAAGCCTCGGTCGAGGTGGCGCTGGCCAGTGGCAAAGATGTCGTAACCGCAAACAAGGCCCTGCTGGCGATCCACGGGCAAGAGCTGGCTGAAACGGCCGAGGCCGCAGGCCGCGTGATCCGGTTCGAGGCCGCCGTTGCAGGCGGTATCCCGGTGATCAAATCCCTGACCGAAGGTCTTGCGGGCAATGAAATCACCCGCGTCATGGGCGTGATGAACGGCACCTGCAACTATATTCTGACCCGGATGCAATCGCAGGAGCTGGGCTATAACGCCCTATTCGAAGAATGCGCTGAGTTGGGGTATCTCGAAGCTGATCCCAATCTGGATGTGGGCGGCATCGATGCAGCGCATAAACTGGCGCTGCTATCGTCAATTGCCTTCGGCACCAAACCCAATTTCGACGGAATCGAGATTGAGGGCATTCAGCAAATCAGCCTCGATGACATCCACCAGGCCAACGACATGGGCTATCGCATCAAACTGCTGGGCGTCGCACAGAAAACCGCGCGTGGGCTGGTGCAGCGGATGCAGCCCTGCCTTGTGCCCAGCGGCTCGGCGCTGGGGCAACTGGAAGGCGGCACCAACATGGTGGTGATCGAGGGCGACGCAGTTGATCAAGTCGTTCTGCGCGGCCCCGGCGCGGGCGAAGGCCCCACGGCCAGTGCCGTGATGGGCGATGTCTGCGATCTGGCGCGCGGGTTGCAAATCCCGACCTTTGGCCGGCCCGCGAGCTCGTTGCAGGATGCGGCACCGGCGATCACCGGCCTGCCTGCCCCTTATTACCTGCGTCTTGCGCTGTTCGATAAACCCGGCGCGCTGGCGAAAGTGGCTGCCATTCTGGGCGATGCCGGTGTGTCGATCGACCGAATGCGCCAATATGGCCACTCGGACAGCACAGCCCCGGTCCTGATCGTCACGCATAAAACAACACGGGCCACTTTAGACGTGGCATTGGACGGGTTCCGCGACACCGATGTGGTCTCGGGCGAACCGGTCGCGCTGCGCATAGAAGAGGTTTGACCCTTGCGGCCTGCCTAGGCCGCAGGCTATGCCCAAGAAAACGCCTATACTGACCTGAGGATAGTGAAAATGAGTGCTGCCAAGATTGATTTCAACGACCGACTGCTGTCGCTGGGCCTGGCGCGGGTTGCGGAACAGGCTGCTCTGGCCTCTGCCTCGCTGGTTGGACGCGGTGACGAGAAGGCGGCCGATCAGGCGGCGGTCAATGCTATGCGCGAACAGTTGAACCTGTTGGATATCGCAGGCGTCGTGGTCATCGGTGAAGGCGAGCGGGACGAAGCGCCGATGCTTTATATCGGCGAAGAGGTCGGTACCGGTAATGGCCCCGGCGTGGACATTGCGCTGGACCCGCTGGAAGGCACCACCCTGACCGCCAAGGACATGCCCAACGCCCTGACCGTGATCGCCATGGGTCCGCGCGGCTCGATGCTGCATGCGCCCGACGTTTACATGGACAAGCTGGCCGTTGGTCCGGGCTATCCCGAAGGCGTCGTCAATCTGGACATGAGCCCGCGCGAACGGGTCGAGGCTCTGGCCAAGGCCAAGGGCTGCGCGCCTGCCGACATTACAGTTTGCATTCTGGAACGCCCCCGGCACGAGGCGATGATCGCCGAAGTACGCGAGACCGGCGCCTCGATCCGCCTGATTACCGATGGGGATGTGGCCGGTGTGATGCATTGCGCCGAAAGTGAAGAGACCGGCATCGACATGTATATGGGCCAAGGCGGCGCACCTGAAGGTGTGCTGGCGGCGGCCGCGTTGAAATGTATGGGTGGTCAGATCTTTGGCCGCCTGCTGTTCCGCAACGATGACGAACGCGGCCGCGCGGCCAAGGCGGGCATCACCGATCTGGACCGTATCTACGAACGCGATGAGATGGTGACAGCCGACGTGATCTTCGCCGCAACCGGCGTGACCGGTGGGTCGCTGTTGCCGCGCATCAAGCGCGAGCCGGGTTGGCTGGAAACCACCACCCTGCTGATGCGGTCTAAGACCGGATCGGTTCGGCGCATGTCCTACCGCACCCCGCTGTGGTCTCACGACAACTAGCGGCTTGCGCCGCGGCCTCCGGCGGTCGTATTTTGAACGAGAAGAAGGGCCGGGTCCGAAAGGTATCCGGCCTTGGCATATCAGGGGCGGGTCATGAGCTTTCTTGGGGTTGAACAGTCTTTGTCCGGGCGGCGGTGGGTCGGCCCCTCGGCGGATGTGGAACGAGCGACCGAGATGCTGGTGCAACAGGCAGGCCTGCCGCGCGCGGTCTGTCAGGTACTGGCGCGCCGTGGCGTTCCCGCGATGGAGGCCCCCGGTTTCCTGGACCCCAAGCTTAAGGAGCTGCTGCCCGATCCGCGAGACATGAAGGATATGGAGGTTGCAGCAACCCGGTTTCTGACGGCGGTGCGCGCCAAACAGAGAATTGCTGTTTTTGCGGACTATGATGTGGACGGCGGAAGCTCAGCTGCGTTGCTGTTGGTCTGGTTGCGTCAGATGGGGTTGCAGGCGACGCTGTACGTGCCCGACCGAATTGATGAGGGCTATGGCCCCAATGTGCCCGCAATGCAGGAGTTGGCGGCGCAGCACGATCTGATTATCTGTGTCGATTGCGGCACGCTGAGCCATGAACCGATCGCGGCAGCCAAGGATGCGGATGTGATCGTTTTGGATCACCATTTGGGGGGTGAGACCCTGCCCGAATGCGTGGCCGTGGTGAACCCGAACCGGCAGGATGAAAGCGGCGATCTGGGCTATCTGTGTGCGGCTGGCGTGGTGTTCTTGATGCTGGTCGAGGCCGGGCGGCAACTGCGTGAGGCCGGGGTTAAGGGACCGGACTTGATCTCGCTGCTGGATTTGGTGGCGCTGGCGACCGTGGCAGATGTCGCTCCTCTGATCGGGGCGAACCGCGCACTGGTGCGTCAGGGGTTGAAGGTGATGGCCCAGCGGCAGCGGCCCGGTCTGGTGGCCCTGTCGGACGTGGCGCGGATGGATTCGGCGCCGAACAGTTATCATCTAGGGTTCCTGCTGGGCCCCCGCGTGAATGCCGGGGGGCGGATCGGTCAGGCCGATCTAGGTGCGCGATTGCTCAGCACCGATTCCATGCACGAGGCCGAGGCCCTGTCGCAACGGCTGGATGAGTTGAACACCGAGCGCCGCGATATCGAAAACGCCGTGCGCGCGGCCGCGATCGAACAGGCCGAGGAGCGCGGGCTGGACGCGCCTTTGGTCTGGGCCGCCGGTGAGGGCTGGCATCCCGGCGTCGTGGGCATCGTTGCCTCGCGCCTGAAGGAGGCTGCGAACCGCCCCGCCATCGTCATCGGTTTTGATGGAGATGAGGGTAAAGGCTCGGGCCGGTCTGTGAGCGGTGTTGATCTGGGGGCCTCGATTCAACGGCTGGCGGCTGAGGGGCTGCTGATCAAAGGTGGCGGGCACAAGATGGCCGCCGGGCTGACAGTGATGCGCGATCAGCTGGAACCGGCCATGACCCGGCTTTCGGAACTGCTGGCCAAACAAGGCGCGGGCGAAGGCGGCCCGGCGGATCTGAAACTCGACGGCACATTGATGCCGGGTGCGGCCACAGTGGACCTGATCGAACAGATCGAAAAAGCAGGACCGTTCGGGGCCAGCGCCCCTGCCCCACGCTATGCCCTGCCCGATCTACAGGTGCGTTTTGCCAAACGCGTGGGCGAATCTCATTTGAAACTGTCCTTGTCCGATGGCGTGGGCGGCGGTCTGGACGCCATAGCCTTCGGTGCGTTCGATGGACCAATGGGCGAAAAGCTGTCCAATCACGGCGGCGCGCGGTTCCATTTCGCCGGTCGGCTCGAGGTCAATACATGGGGCGGACGGCAATCCGTGCAGCTTCGGCTGGAAGATGCCGCCGATGCAAATTGAGCCCGTCCCCGGCCCCAGCAAAAAACTTGTCCCTCCCTGCATTTTTCGGCTTGCGGGGGTGGTAGGTAAACCGTAAAAGGCCCTCCACAAGCCAGCGTGGCCCGTTCGTCTATCGGTTAGGACGCCAGGTTTTCAACCTGGAAAGAGGGGTTCGATTCCCCTACGGGCTACCACTTGTGCTTGTTTTGCCTAAATGGCCCGTTCGTCTATCGGTTAGGACGCCAGGTTTTCAACCTGGAAAGAGGGGTTCGATTCCCCTACGGGCTACCATTTCCTTACACTCCGAATTTCTCGCGGCACAGGTCTTCGATCTGCCCCCACGTGGATTTGAATTCTGGCGTGTTTTCCGCTGCATAGTGGAAGTTTTTCATCAACCCTGTCAGCTGCGTGAAAACCTGCCGCACCTCGGCCTTATCTTTGAATTCTGCGGTGGACTGGGTCACGCCATAGACAAGCTTGAAGGTCATCTTCTGTCGCTCCAGCGGGACGGTCGCGTCCACCTGATCGAATGCGTCCTGCTGCAGATAGACCATATCCACGAACAGCCCCTTTTGCTGGGTGACGAAGTCTTCGATCGTGACGCCCTCTTCGCCCGTCACCTGCATCATCTGGTCGACCTGTTCGCCCTTTTCGATAAGCGCCAGCAGATCGCGGACCTTGCCGGTCCAACCGGCTTCGGCGTTCTTGTCATACCAGTCCGATAGCTGATCCAGATAGCGCGACCAGCTGAGCATAGGGTCCACCGCCGGGTAGAATCGCTTGTAGGCACGCTCGGATGACAGGCCGAGGAAACACTTGACCGTGGACAAGGTCGACTGCGTGACTGGCTCGTCAAAATTGCCGCCGGCGGGGGACACAGTGCCAATCAGCGTCAGGCTGCCCAACGCGCCGTCATTGGTCTTCATCGCACCCGCGCGCTCGTACAGCCCCTTGATCGAGCTTTCCAGGTAGGCGGGGAAGCCCTCCTCACCCGGAATTTCCTCAAGCTTGCCCGAGGTCTCGCGCATGGCCTGCGCCCAGCGGCTGGTGCTATCGGCAATCAGCAGCACGTCATAGCCCATCTGGCGATAATATTCGCCCAACGTGATGCCGGTGAAGATCGATGCCTCGCGCGCAGCAACCGGCATGGACGAAGTGTTGCAGATGATGATCGTCCGGTCCATCAGGCTGCCGCCCGAGGTCGGGTCGGTCATCTTGGGGAATTCCGCGATGGTTTCCACCACCTCGCCCGCGCGCTCGCCGCAGGCCACGACGATCACGATATCGACCTTTGAGTTCCGCGCGATCAGGTTCTGCAAGACCGTCTTACCTGCACCGAACGGGCCGGGAATACAGGCCGTCCCTCCGCGCGCGATGGGAAAGAACGTGTCGATCAGGCGTTGCGAGGTCAGAACCGGTTCGGTCGGGTACAGACGTTCCGACAAGGCGCGTTTCAGGATGCCTTCCGGTAGCGCCCGCCGGACAGGCCATTTCTGCGACAGGGTCAGCGTGTGTTCGCCGCCCTGCTCATCCTCAAGCCGGGCCACGATGTCGTGGATCGTGGCCGCGCCTTTCTGGACCCAGACGACCTTATAGTCGCCCACCCAGTTGAACGGCAGCATGATCTTATGCTCGAACCGCCCCTCGGGCACAGTGCCGATACTGTCGCCCGCCGTCACCGTGTCGCCCACCTTGACCGAGGGCGTAAACGACCATTTCGCCAGCGTATCCAGCGGGGCCACATCTGCGCCGCGTGGCAGGAAAGTGCCAAAATCCGCCGCCAGTTTCGGCAGCGGCGATTGCAGCCCGTCAAACACCTGACCCAGCAGACCCGGCCCCAGTTCAACCGACAACAACTGGCCCGATTGTTCCACCGGGTCACCGACAGCCACGCCATCGGTGCTTTCATAGACCTGCACATCCGCCGTGTCGCTCCGCACGCGCAGCACTTCGGCTTTCAAACGCTCCTGACGGCCACCGGGGCCGGGGCGCGTGGGCAGGATGAAGACCACCTCGTTCTTGACCAATTGCCCCGGCGCGCCCGAGGCATCTGCGTTGGCCTGAATTTGCACCAGCCCCTCTTGCACCGAGACGACGCGGGCAGTGGCGGTTTGGGTGACGGGGGTTGGGGCGGTCATGCGTAGGCTCCCTCAAAGTCGATATCGGCGACGTCGGCCATTGCCTGTTGTGCCAGTTTTTCAAATCGCGTTGCCGCATCCTGCGCATTGCTTTGCGCCCAGCGGTCGAAAATATTCCAGATCAGAACGTAAATCGCTACGGCCTCGAAATCGAACAGATGGCGGGCGGCGTGGCGTTTCAGCTGCTTATGGCTAACCGAAAGCAGAAGCCTCTCCAGACCCAGCGGGTCCTCGGCCTCCAGCAGTTGCTGCGCTTCCTTGAGCCACGGCATCGAGCTCTCAAGCTTAAAGGTCGGATCACTCCAGTTTGCCGGGATGTGGCGGGCCCAGCGGCCCATGCCGAAGGTTCCGGCGGGCGAGCTGCCACCCTGTTTGCGAAGGCGCAATGCGGCTACGGCGGTGCGCAAATCCATCCGCTCCAGAAACAGCTTCTGCAGCGTCGGCTGCGGGATATCGCCCAGCGCGGCCTTGCACCGCTCGATGGCCTGCACGTCTGTCACGTCCATATCGTAATCGCCCCAGTTCAGGGCGTGCTCCAACACCCGCAGCACCTGCGCATCCTCAGGCGTCAACGCGCGCAGCCGCCGGTTTAGCCGTAAGCGCGAGATTGGGGGCTGTTTGGCGATAAACAACCGCTCTGAGCCGGGAAGGCTGCTGATTAGCGCGATATAGGCGTCGGGGTCCGACATGTTAGCGGATCACCCCTTCCAGCACGGCACGGAACCGGGGCTGCAGATGCTCCATCAACAACGAGGCCACGGCCTTGTCAGTCAGGTCCAGCACCACGCCCTGATCCTCGGCGCGCACCCGGATACCGTCCTGCGTGCTGTCTGCAGCGTGCAATTCCACCTGTTCGCGCAGCATGTCGGCGGTCAGGCCCAGCACATATTTCGTCAGCTTGCCCGACTGGATATCGTCAGCGTTTTGTTTGATATCCTCTTGCGTGGCCACTTTAGCAGGCAGGATCACCTGCACCTTACCGTCCAGCTTGGCCCCCTCCGCCGCGCGCCCGACGACTTCGAGGATCATCTGTTTCAGCATCTCGGGGTCGGCCATTTCCTTGGTGACAAGGCGTTCGACATCTTCGCGGAACCGATCGGTCAGACCCGCCTTCATGGTCAACACCGCATCACGCATGGCGGTGTTCAGCGCCTCTTCCCCGGCGGCGCGGTAATTGTCGGATTCGGTACGGGCCTTTTTCTGATACTCATCCGCTTCGCGCTTGGCATCGGCGAGTATCTTGGCCGCCTCGGCCTTGGCATCGTTGCGCAGCTTTTCCGCATCCGCCTGCCCCGCCGCCACACCATCGCTGCGCAGCTTGTCGATCAGCGCATCGACCCCGTGCGAGATCATCCCGTCCTGTGCCATCAGCTGATCCCCGCGCTAATGACCAACGCAAAGACAAAGGCGAAGACGCCAAAGCCTTCGATGATCGCCGCCGGAGCCAGCGACAGGCCGAAGATTTCCGGTTTCTCCTTGGTGGCATTGATCGCCGCCGCACAGGCCCGGCCCTGCCAGATGCCGCAATACATCAGCGCAATCCCCGACAGGATACCGATGCCGAACAGCCCGCCCGCGTTTTCCGGTGTCACATCGCGGTTCAGCGTAAACATGATCACAATGCCATAAATCACCATGGTCGACGGAAAAGCCGAAACGCCGATGAACCGGCCATAGCCGCCCTCGGTCTCGGTCATCGCGCCGATACTGGCCTGCCCCGCAATGGCACAACCAATGGCGCTGGACGCCGCACCCAAAGCCATGGGCGCGTAGATTCCCAGCCAACCCAATGTCAATACAAGCTCATTCATTCCTGAACCTCCTTGCGGGCGAACGGGCGAAAGACGATGCCTTCATCCGGCAGACCCCATTTAAAGAATTCGATGTAATTCAGACGTAACCCGTGGACGACGCCACTCATCATCGCGAGGGCGAAATTGAGGAGATGCCCGGCGATCAGGATCAGCAGGCCGAACAGGATGCCCGGCCCTTTCAGCGCCTGCATCACCGAAACCGCCAGATCGTTGAACGTGATCGCCAGCGAGGCCGAGGCCAGACCAAGCGCGAACAGGCGCATATAGCTGAGCACATCGCCAAAGGCTCCCATCGCACCCGCCAGCCCCTGCAGCCCTTCGATCAGACGCCACAGCCAGTCGGTGGGTGTGGTGATCTGTCGCTCGCTGGTGAACAGCAGAATGGTCAGAAAACCGGCAACCATCAGGACGGTTCCGGGCAGGGTCGCGCCGTCGTTCATGTAGGCCAACCACAGAACAAACCCGCCGATCAGCACCCCGATCCAGCCCAGATTGGCAATCGCCCTGCGCCGTCCCCACGCCGCGCGCGCGGCCAGTGCGTTGGCCAGCACCAGATGGAACACCCCCACCACGATCGAGATCATCATCATCGCGTTGAAGTTGTTCAGATCCAATATCTTGAGCCGCGCCCAGATCGACCCCTCCGCAGGGGACGCACCAAAATAGCTGCCGACCATGACCCCATAAATCACCGTCGCACCCGCGATGATCACACCATAGAGCCGCCACGACCGCTGCGCCGGGGTCTTGTCCATCTTTTTCCAAAAGGCCAGCAGACCCAGCAGGATCACCGCGCCATAACCCGCATCCGCCACGATCATTGCAAAGAAGATCGCAAATGAGGCCGCAACAATGATGCTTGGATCCCAATCCTTGTAGCCCGGTATCTGGTAAAACAGCGCCAGATCGACAGCCGCGCTGCGGTTTTCGGGCTGCTCCAGTAACGTCGGAGGGGCATCATCCGGCCCCGGTTCCTCGATCAGAACAGCGGCGTCTTTGGCCTGCGCCATCTCCAGCACCGCATCCACACGATCTTCGGGCACCCAGCCCTGCAGGGCGAACATCGTGCCCTCGTCGCGGACCTTCTGCGTGGCGTGGGCCAGTTCCGCCGCGCTTTCCGCCGCCGACAGGTTGCGGCGCATCAGCGTCAGGTACCGGGTTTGGGCGATGCGTTCGGCCTCCAGCGCCTCGATCGCAATCTCGGCCTCTTCCAGCTGCGCCTCAAGCTCATGGATCGGCAGCGACCCGGTATGAGTGCGCGGCACCGGCAGAATATCATCACCCGGATCCTCGGGCGCGATCAGCACGGCATAGATATAGCGGTGATCCTGTTCCAGAATGGCCCAGGGCAGTTTGACCTCGGACAACGCCTCGCGGTGTTTCACCGGCAGTTGGTAGAACCACAGCCGATTGCCCGCCAGCACATCATTGGGTGGAAAATCCAGATCACCCCATGGTCGCACCTGCGCGATCCGGTGCGCCAGAAAATCCCGCCGATCTGTTGCCTCTCGGGTGCGCTGCATCAGGTCAAGCACGTCGCGCACGAACTGGTCCATGTCGAAGGCCGGATCGCGCTGTATCTGGCGGCGCGGGTCGGCCACGTCGGTCAAAAAGCGCAGCGCCTTATAGGCGTCATGCGCGCCTCGTTCGCTGATCTTTTCAGGCTCGGCGGGCGGAGGCGCCAGCGGCAGTACATGCATACAACCCAGCTCTTGCAGCGCCTCCAGCGTGTCGCCCTTTTGCGCGGCAGGTCCGACGAGGGACAGTTTCTTCAGCCGTGCAACGCTCATGTCAGCGCCTCCTGCGCATGTTTGCGCTTGGAGATTTTCGAACGCACAACCGATTGCATCTGTTCATCGCTCAGATAGATGCGGATCTTCTTGATATTGGCCTTAGCGCGCGGGATCAGAACCTTTTCGAACAGGTTCACCCGCTGCGTAATCGTGGCCACGGCCTTATCGAAGATGCGCACCCGTTCCTCGGCGACCTTCACACGCAGCCGTGCCTCGATCATGTCGTGCAACAGGCTGGCGGCGGCATCGACCCAATGGGGTTTCGCCAGCAACGAATAGGGCCGCACCGCAACCTCGATCCGGTCCAGATCGGGCATCTTGACGCCGACCACGTTGACCTCTTTCAACTGGTAGTCCTTCAACTCGACCAGCCCGTCCAGATCAACCCCCTGCTGCGCAAGCATCGGCAGCTTTTCCCCGACCTGCTGCGCCAGATCATGCACCTCTTGCTGAAGGCGTTGGACATCTTCGCGGGCTTTGGCACGTTCCGCCATCAATTGCTGGCGTTTGAGGTCCAGCGACGGCAGGAACCGCTCATAGCTTTTCAGCTGGGTCTGCTGGCGGGCCAGCGACGATTTATTCAGCTGCAACCGCGCCATCGGTATCCTTTGGGAAATACTTGTCGACCAAGGCCTGCTTCATCAGCAACTGCTCGGGTTGGAAACACTCGGCCAGCGTCTGCCACCCCAGATCCAGCGCGTCCTCAAGCGGGATCGAAACGTTGATATCCATGAACCGCGCCCGGAACAGCGCGCCGAATTTCAGCAACTGATGATCGTAATCCGACAGATCAAAGGCCATCGCCTGTTTCTGCGCTGCATCGCGGCTTTCGGAGTAAAACCGGATCATCGTGTTCATGATCTGCCCGTGATCTTCACGCGTGGTTTTTCCGATCACGTTCTGCTTGAGGCGCGAGAGACTGCCGAACGGGTCAATCACCCCCGAATGCAGGTAAAACTGCCCCTCGGTGATATAGCCCGTGTTGTCCGGCACCGGGTGGGTCACATCATTGCCCGGCATTGTCGTCACGGTCAGCACCGTGACCGAACCGCCCTTGGCGTAATCGCACGCCTTCTCATACCGCCGCGCCAGCTGGGAATAGAGATCACCCATATATCCCCGCTGCGAAGGCACGCGTTCCTGGCTGATGCCCACCTCTTTCATCGCATCGGCATAGGCGGTCATGTCGGTCAGCAGAACCAGCACCCGCTTGCCTTCCTCGACCGCGAATTTCTCGGCCACCGCCAGCGCCATATCCGGCACCAGTAGCCGTTCCACCAGCGGGTCCATCGCTTGATTGACGAACATCACCGTGCGCGAGAACACGCCCGCATCCTCGAACGACGTCCGGAACGTGTGATAGTCGTCAAAGATCAGCCCTAGCCCACCAAAGACAACGATATCAGCATCCGCCTGAATGCCGATCCGGCTGAGAAAGGCATTGAACGGCTCGCCCGAGACCGAAAAGATCGGGATTTTCTGGCTTTCCACCAACGTGTTGAACACGTCGATCATCGGGACATCGGTGCGGATCATCTTGTTGGGCACTGCACGTTCCGAGGGATTCACCGTCGGCCCGCCAATCTCGATCCGCGGCTCGGACGAAAGGTCCGGCCCACCGTCGATTGCCACCCCTGCCCCGTCAAAAACACGGCCCAGAATATTCGCCGAGTACGGCGTCTGCATCGGATGACCCAGAAAAGTGGCTGTCGCCTCGGTCGAGATACCCTTGGTGCCCGAGAACACCTGCAGCGTCACCACATCCCGGTCGATGAAAATCGCCTGCGCCAGCGTTTTGTGTCCGTCGATGGTTTCGATCACCGCCAGATCGTTGAACCGCACAGCGGCGTCAGCCGACCCGTCCAGCGGCACCCGAACCTTGATCGTGTCGCCGACAATTTCCAGAACGCGTGTGTACTTCAAAAGACTTTGGGACATGAAACATCCTCAGTCATAAAAATAAAATTTGTCGCCCGGGCGCGCACCGCTTCGGGGCTTGTACGTGGAAGCAGCTTACTAAGAATCAACAACTTGGCAAGGATAGATGCCGATCAACGAATGAGTTACCCGACAAGACGCGCGAATCCGTCCGTCAAAGGCCCTCATCATCAAAAAGCGCATGTTTTTAAGGCTGTAAGGTGACCAATCTCATTTACTAAAAATTTAGTTTGACACATATGCAAAAAATCGCTGATGCTGAGCGCTATCCGGTCCGCACCGGATCACATAATCTTTGGGAGGAGACAGATGCGGAGACATCTACTTTGCGCAGTGGCGGCGGCGGCCGTCATTGCGGGCCACGGCTCTGCTTGGGCCGACGAAGCCGCAGCAACACGTTGGATCGACGACGAATTCCAGCCATCGACCCTGTCGAAAGACGAACAGATGGGCGAGATGAAGTGGTTCATCGAAGCTGCACAACCCTATGCCGGGATGGAAATCAACGTTCTGTCCGAAGGCATCCCCACGCATTCGTATGAATCCGAGGTTCTGACCAAGGCATTCGAGGAAATCACCGGCATCAAGGTCAACCACCAGATCCTGGGCGAAGGCGAAGTGGTTCAAGCTGTTCAGACCCAGATGCAGACGGGCCGGAACCTGTATGACGGCTATGTCAACGACAGTGACCTGATCGGTACGCACTCGCGCCTTCAACTGGCCTATAACCTGACCGAACAGATGGCAGGTGACTGGGCGGCGACCACATCGCCGACGCTGGATCTGGATGACTTCATGGGCATTCAGTTCACCACTGGCCCGGACGGAAACCTGTATCAGTTGCCCGACCAGCAGTTCGCGAACCTCTATTGGTTCCGCAAGGACTGGTTCGATGATGAGGCCAACAAGGCCGCATTTAAAGAGAAGTATGGCTATGACCTTGGTGTTCCTGTCAACTGGTCAGCCTATGAGGACATCGCCGAGTTCTTCACCAATGACGTGAAAGAAATCGACGGTGTCGCAATCTATGGCCACATGGATTACGGCAAGCGCGCGCCGGACCTGGGCTGGCGTATGACCGACGCTTGGCTGTCGATGGCCGGTGCCGGTGACGTGGGCGAGCCGAACGGTGTTCCTGTCGACGAATGGGGCATCCGCATGGAAGCGGGCACCTGTAACCCCGTTGGCGCGTCTGTGTCGCGCGGTGGTGCTGCAAACGGTCCGGCTGCGGTCTATGCGATCCGCAAATGGGATGAGTGGCTGCGGAACTATGCGCCCCCGGGTTCGGCGTCTTATGACTTCTACCAGTCGCTGCCGGCGCTCAGCCAAGGCAACGTGGCCCAGCAGATCTTCTGGTACACCGCCTTTACTGCGGACATGGTCAAGCCGAAGTCCGAAGGCAACAACACCGTGGATGACGAAGGCACTCCGCTGTGGCGGATGGCGCCCAGCCCGCATGGCCCCTACTGGGAAGAAGGTCAGAAGGTTGGTTACCAAGACGTGGGCTCGTGGACGTTCCTCAAATCGACCCCCTCAGATCGTGCCCAGGCCGCGTGGCTTTATGCCCAGTTCGTGACGTCCAAGACTGTCGATGTGAAGAAGTCCCACGTGGGTCTGACCTTCATCCGCGACAGCTCGGTCAACCACGAGTCCTTCACCGAACGCGCACCCAAGCTGGGTGGTCTGGTCGAGTTCTACCGCTCGCCCGATCGTGTGGCATGGTCGCCGACCGGCATCAATGTTCCGGACTATCCGAAGCTGGCCCAGATCTGGTGGCAGCAGATAGGTGACGTGAACTCGGGCGCCTTCACCCCGCAAGAGGCGATGGATCGCCTGGCCGAGGAAATGGACATCACCATGGCCCGGATGCAGGCCGCGGATGAGGCAGCCAACGTCTATGGCGGCTGTGGCCCCCGCCTGAACGATCCCCAGGATCCTGCCTTCTGGCTGGAAAAAGCCGGTTCGCCCAAGGCCAAGTTGGACAACGAAAAGCCGCAGGGCCAGACCGTCAACTATGACGAGCTGGTTGCGCGCTGGCAGGCCAACTAAGCCAATGCAACCGGGGGTGCCGTGCGCGGCATCCCCACCCCACGACCAGTGCGCCGCACTGAAGGACCGGAACCCACGGACATGATCGAACTTCAAGACGCCACCAAGCGGGTTGGCAACGTTATTCATATCAAGCCTACCAACCTGAAGCTGCAGACAGGCCATTTCAATGTGCTGCTGGGCGCTACGGGATCGGGCAAGACCTCTCTGATCAAGATGATGGCCGGGCTGGATCCGATGGCCTCGGGCAAAGTGCTGATGGATGGGCAGGACGTGACCCGGCTGAACACGCAAAAGCGACAGATCAGCCTGGTGCACCAGTTCTTTGTGAACTACCCGCATATGACTGTTTTTGACAATATCGCCTCGCCCCTGCGCGTGGCGGGCATGGCGCAATCTGAGATCGAAGGCCGCGTGGAAGAGGCCGCCGACCTGCTGCAGTTGCGCCCCATGCTGCACCGCCGCCCGCATGAGCTGTCGGGTGGTCAGCAACAGCGTACAGCTCTCGCCCGCGCGATTGCCAAGGAAAGCCGCGCGGTGTTTCTGGACGAGCCGCTGGCAAACCTCGACTACAAACTGCGCGAAGAACTGCGCGAGCAACTGCCCGATTTGTTCGCGGGGCGCGGGGCCGTGGTGGTTTATGCGACCTCGGAACCAGAAGAGGCGCTGCTGCTGGGTGGCTACACCGCCCTGATGGAGGATGGCCGCGTGACGCAGTTCGGCCCCACAGCAGATATCTATCGCAATCCTGAAAACATCGCCGCCGCGCGTGTGTTCTCGGACCCGCCGATCAACGTGGCCCACATCACCGTGTCCGGCGCTCAAGCGCAACTGGCAGGTGGCGGAGGCTGGGCCGTCTCGGACATGGCCGATGGAGACTACATGGTCGCCGTGCGCCCGCACCGGGTGACGCCGTTCCGCACATCGGATGCGGATGTTGAACTGACGGGCCGGGTCATTGTGACCGAGCTGTCGGGATCAGATTCCAGCGCGCATTTCCGCCATGGATCGGATGATTGGGTTTCGCTGGCGGCGGGGGTGCATCCCTACCAAGTTGGCGAAGATCACAGTTTCTACATGAACCCGGCCCATTGCCGGTATTTCGGCCAAGACGGCAAAAGGGTGGCCTGACATGGCACAGATCAAACTTTCGAACCTGCGACACAGCTATATGCCCTCGCCGAAAGGCCCCGAAGATTATGCGCTGAAGGAAATCGACGTCACATGGCGCGATGGCGGAGCCTATGCGCTGCTGGGGCCGTCGGGCTGCGGCAAGTCCACCTTGCTGAACATCATCTCGGGCCTTCTGACCCCGTCCGAAGGACAAATCCTGTTCGATGATCGGGACGTGACCGCCTTGCCCCCCGATCAGCGCAACATTGCGCAGGTGTTCCAGTTCCCGGTGATCTACGACACGATGACTGTGGGCGAAAACCTGGCTTTTCCGCTGAAAAACCGGGGGGTTGACCCGGCAACGATCAAACGCCGCGTCGATGAGATCGCCGAGATGTTGGACGTCACGGATATGCTGAGCACCCGCGCCAGCGGCCTCAGCCCGGACAACAAGCAGAAAATATCAATGGGGCGCGGGCTGGTGCGCGACGACGTGAACGCGGTGATGTTTGATGAACCCCTGACCGTGATCGACCCCCATCTGAAATGGAAACTGCGGTCCAAGCTGAAAGAGCTGCACCAGCGGGTCAAAGCCACGATGATCTACGTGACCCACGACCAGACCGAGGCCCTGACCTTCGCCGACGAAGTCGTTGTCATGCAAGAAGGTGAAGTGGTGCAGATCGGTACGCCAGTCGAATTGTTCGAGCGGCCTCAGCACACATTTGTGGGCCACTTCATCGGCTCACCCGGCATGAATGTCCTGCCCTGCGAAGCCAAAGGCGACCGCGCAGTGTTCGAGGGTCATGAGGTGATGCTGGAAGGCCCCACCCACGGCGACGGAGGTCGCACCGATCTTGGCATCCGCCCGGAATATGTGGGCTTTGGAGATACTGGCATCCCGGCGCATGTGACCAAGGTCTCGGATATTGGTCGCCATTACGTGGTCAGCGCCATGGTCGGAAATACCGCCCTGAAAGCCGTGACCGAACACAGTGTGCCCGAGCCCGGATCACAGGTCTTCCTACAATTCAAACCTGAACAATCCCGCGTCTACCGTGACGGCTGGATCGCAACCGAGGAGCGCAGCTGATGAGAACGGAAAACCAAAAAGCGTGGTTCTTTGTCCTGCCGGTGCTGGCGCTGGTCGCGTTCAACGCGCTGGTGCCGATGATGACGGTGGTCAACTACTCGGTGCAGGAAACCTTTGGCAACAACCAGTTCTTCTGGGAAGGACTGGGCTGGTTCGAACAAATCCTGCGCTCAGATCGGTTCCAAGCGGCCCTCGGTCGGCAGTTCCTCTTTACCTTCCTGATCCTGCTGATCGAGGTGCCTCTGGGCATTATCGTGGCCCTTTCGATGCCCCGCAAAGGGTTCTGGGTGCCAGTCTGTCTGGTGCTGATGGCCCTGCCTATGCTGATCCCATGGAACGTGGTGGGCTCGATGTGGAACATCTTCACCCTGCCGAAAATCGGTCTGATGGGGTACTTCCTGAATGACGTTCTGGGCATCAACTATGACATGACGCAACAGCCCCTGTCGGCCTGGATCACGGTCATTGTCATGGATGTCTGGCACTGGACCTCGCTGGTCGTCCTGCTGTGCTATGCCGGCCTCGTGTCGATCCCAGATGCCTATTATCAAGCGGCCAAGATCGACGGAGCCAGCCCGTGGTCGGTGTTCCGCTACATCCAGCTGCCGAAGATGAAAACCGTCCTGACCATCGCCGTTCTGCTGCGGTTCATGGACAGTTTCAACATCTATACCGAGCCCTTCGTTCTGACCGGCGGTGGCCCCGGCAACTCAACCACCTTGCTGTCGATCGACCTTGTGAAGATCGCGCTGGGACAGTTCGACCTTGGCCCTGCGGCGGCAATGAGCCTGATCTATTTCGCCATCACGCTGCTTGTGTCGTGGGTCTTCTACACTCTGATGACAAAGGATGACGCAGAATGAAAAAGCGCTCCATCATCCCGATTCTCTATGTCGCGTTCCTGATGCTGCCGATCTATTGGCTGGTCGCGATGTCCTTCAAGACCACGAACGAGATCCTGTCGGGCTTTTCCCTTTTTCCCCAGACTTTTACGCTGGAGAATTACATTACCATCTTCACCGATCCGACGTGGTATTGGGGCTATATCAACTCGATCTTCTATGTGACGCTGAACACGGTGCTGTCGGTCTGTGTGGCCCTGCCTGCGGCCTATGCGTTCTCGCGTTATCGGTTTCTCGGCGACAAGCAGCTTTTCTTTTGGCTGCTGACCAACCGGATGGCCCCGGCGGCGGTGTTCGCTCTGCCGTTTTTCCAGCTTTATTCGTCGATCGGGCTGTTTGACACCCATCTGGCCGTGGCGCTGGCGCATACGCTGTTCAACGTCCCGCTGGCGGTGTGGATTCTGGAAGGCTTCATGCGCGGCATCCCAAAGGAACTGGACGAGACGGCCTATGTCGACGGCTATTCCTTCCCGCGCTTCTTCGTGACGATCTTCCTGCCCAACATCAAAGCGGGCGTGGGTGTCGCGGCGTTCTTCTGCTTCATGTTCTCGTGGGTGGAAATGCTGCTGGCTAAAACGCTCACAGCGGTCGAGGCGAAACCCATCGCCGCCGTGATGACCCGTACCGCCTCCAGCGCAGGGTACGAATTGGGCCTTCTGGCTGCGGCCGGTACGCTCACCATCATACCCGGTGCCATCGTCATCTGGTTTGTCCGCAACTACATCGCGCGTGGGTTCGCGATGGGCCGTGTGTGAGGTTCGATATGCGTAAACTACTTCTCACCCTCCCCTTCCTGCCGTCGATGGCGGCGGCCCAACAGGCGGGCTGGGGCAGTGTCGGCCAGCAAGAGGAAAAAGGGTTTTCCTGGACCGATCCCTTGTGGCCCGATTTCTGGATGGCCTGGACGCCCGCAACGCTGGCGCTGTTCGTCGGCATATTTTCGGCCATCGCCCTGATTGGCGTGCTCGAAGGGTTCAAGTTCCGCGACGGGATCGAACGGCGCGGCGTGCTGGGCCTGACGACCACCCTAGGCGACCGGCTGTTCATCACCCTGCTGGGATCGGCCTATATCTTCCTCGCCTGGCTTGGGATCGTTGGGCAACCCGTCTGGACACCGCTATTCCTGTCCATCGGCTGGGGTATTTTCGTCTTCTGGAAAGTTTGAGCTTTGCGAAACAGCGAAAGGATGCTTGTCTGTCAGGCATACTAAAAAATGCGACACGAAAGACCGATGCGAAAGAAAAAGACAACAAACCTTCTGACCGAGGTAGAGCTGGAGTTCATGAATGAGCTCTGGGCACTTGGTCAGGGCTCGGTCCGCGACGTGCTTGATCGTCTGCCACCAGAACGCAATCTGGCCTATACCTCTGGCGCAACCATCCTGCGGATTCTCGACGAGAAAGGCTTTGTCGAAAGCCGCAAGGACGGCAAGACGCTGATCTATACGCCGCTGCTGGAGAAGGACAAGTATCAGGCACGGTCGTTGCAGAACCTTTCGCGTACATTGTTCGATGACACGCCTGCCTCGCTGGTGGCGCGTCTGGTTGACGATGCGGGCCTGAGCGAAGCCGATCTGGAGGATATTCGGGCACTGGTAGAGAGGAGACTGCAAAATGACAGCGGTTAAACCGGTTCTCGACGTATATCTGGAGTTAAACATCGTGCTGGGTCTTGCTGCCCTGATTTGGATGGCCGCCCGGGTGGCTCTGACCAAAACTCCGATGCAATATGGATTTGTTGCGCAGTTGAGGGCGCTCAAAGCGTTGTGCCTGTGCGTTTTGATCAGCCCAGTGTTGGCTGTGGGTATAGGCGCGCTTGCGGCGCAAACGTCGTCTAACGGGACAGTCGCAATAGGCGACATCGCCGTAGCGGCCTACTTGCGCGGAGAAATCGCAATGCCTGCAACCCAGTTCGAAGCGCTTCTGAACACGCGTGAACGCTGGGTCGAAATATTGCTCTCGGGCACCCATCCCTTGGCGTCTGCTGCTCTGTCCCTTTTGGCGGTTATGGCGGTTGTCTATCTATTGCGGGCCGTCCGCGATGGGATAGCAATCCGCCAAACTATTCAAAACAGCTTTCTTTGGCGTCGCTCGGCCAAAGTAGACATTCGTCTGTCGGACCGGATTACCGTGCCCTTTGCGGTTCGCGGCCTGTTCCGCCGTCATGTCGTTTTGCCCAGCCACCTGCTGGACACCCCGCGCGAGCTGCGATTTGCCCTTGCGCATGAGCTGCAGCACGTGCGCGCCGGCGATGTGGAATGGGAATTGGGTTTTGAACTGCTTCGCCCCCTGCTGTTCTGGAATCCAGCCTATATTGCGCTGAAATATCAATTCGACCGCTTGCGCGAACTGGCTTGTGACCAGTCGGTGGTCTCCCGCAGGGGTATCGACGCGCGCGACTATACGAACTGCCTGCTGGACTACTGCGCCAAAACGATCAGCCGCGGCAGCCCGCGTGTTCTGAACGTCGCGCTTGTGACCGGTGGAAAAGCCAAGCGAGTCCTGCGCCAACGTGTATTGGCCTTGACCGAGGCCCCGTCGGTGCAATCGACGGCACCGGTCGTTTTCCTTGTCCTAACGCTGACATTCGCTGCCGTTCTGGGCTTGGGCGCTGCTTCTGTCCAGCAGACCGAAGACTGGAGCCACGACCGGCTTATGCTGTCCACGGTCGTCAATCTGGAGCGTCTTGAGGCCCGCAACGCTGGCAACTGATCCGGGGGCTACCACCCCCGGCGGCCAAACAGGGCCTGCAGGCGGTTCTGCCCTGCAAAAGGATCAACCCGCTGTGGCGCTTTCAGGCCGGACACAACGCGGCGCACAAGCACCCAACAGACCAAAGCGAATATGACCCCACCAAAGGCTTGGCCCAACAACACTCCCGGTGCTCCGGCAACATATGCGCCCGCGACTGCAAACGGCCACGTCCCCAGTGTATGCCGTCCCCAATTCACCCAAGTGGAATAAATGGGGTGCCCCAGATTGTTAAAGCTGGCATTGGAGACAAAGATCACGCCGTTGAAAAACGACGCCAGCGCCAACGGCCCACAAAACAAGTAGATCAAAGACCGCGTCTCTTCTTGCGCTTGAAACAGATCGGCGATGGGCGCGCGCAGCACGAACAAAACTGCGGCCATCAACAGGACGTAGACGCCGGTAAATTTCACCCCTGCCAGAAAAGTTTCCTTGACGCGATCGTACTGCCCGGCCCCAAAATTCTGACCGACGATTGGACCAATGGCCCCCGACAACGCAAACACGACTGAAAACGCAACCGGCATCAGCCGCGCGATGATTGCCATGCCCGCCACGGCATCTGTTCCGAATTGAGCGACTTCGCGTATGACAATGGCGTTGCCCACCGGTGTTGCGATATTGGTCAGCACCGCAGGAACGGCGATACCACGCACCGCCTGGAAATCCTGGGCGACTTGCCGCATCGAAGGCCGCGCAAAAGCGCGGTGTACCCTGATCGCCGGCCCAAGCGCAAAAACCAACATACAGAGACGGGCGATCACCGACGCAATAGCCGCACCGTCCAGTCCCAACCCGACAGCAAAGATCAGAATCGGATCCAGCACGGCATTTGCTACTCCGCCATAAATCGTCGCCATCATGGAACGACGCGCATCTCCATGGGCACGCAGAACAGCCATACCCGCCATTGCCAAAGCCATGACCCACATCGTTGGCAGAATTATCGAAACATAGCGTGCAGCCAGCCGTAGGACCTCGCCCTCTGCCCCCAGCAGTGAGAGGAAAAAGCTGAGATTGAACAGGACAATTCCGGATACCAGAATCCCGAACACGACCCCCAGCATGGCGACGCTGGTGGCGTAATGGCGGGCACGATCGCCCCGCCCGCCACCAAGTTCGCGAGCGACAAGCGCCCCGGCCGCGATGGACAGGCCCACGTTTACGGAATTGGTGAAGAACAACAGCGTTCCCGCATATCCCACCGCCGCAGCCAAAGCATCATTCCCGAGCATCGCGATGAAAACCATATCCACAAAATCGACCGCGAAAATGGCCATCAAGCCAATACTTGTGGTCAAGGACATGCGTGTCACATGCCGCATGAGGCTGCCTGTCAAAAAGACCGCCCGACCGGACGCTTGATTTGCCATTGGATTTCCCGCCCCCATTTGTTGTCATACAGAGACAACGCACAACCGATCTGAGCAACCCGAAAATGGCCGTTGCACCGCTGAAAACAGTGCCCGTTAACTCCGTGCGATCAAATGGTCGGCCAGACGCAGCGATAATTGCACAATGGTGAAAGTGGGGTTCGCCTGTCCACATGTCGGAAATACACCAGAACCCGCGACGTAGAGATTAGTGGCTCCATGCACTTTGCAATCAGAGTCCACTACTCCGGTTTCAGCCGTCGCAGACATCCGCGCCCCGCCCATGTGATGGTTTGAATAGCCCAGCCCGATCTCTTCAACTGGCGCTAAGTCCCAAAGCTCAGGCACCATCCGCATCCGCCCCAGTCCATTGCGGATCAGGAACTTAGCCGCCTCACCTGCCGAACCGCGCATAGTTTCGATGTCTTTGTCAGTGAATTGCAGATCAAGCCCAACAACATTCAGCCCAAAGCGATCACGTTGTTCGGTCAAAACGATACGGCTGTCCATATTGGGCTGTTGTTCGCCCGTCACGAAACAATCACCCGTAAAGAAATAGTCCTGATCGTAGGTCAGCCCCTTGATGAATTCAGAATCCCCTACCAGCGCTTTGGCAATCGGACGCTGTTTCAGACGCTCCAGCCTGACGCTGGAATTCAACCAGCCATTTGCCATCATTGTCTCTTGGCTGGGACTTAACATCAGTTCCGGAACCGAGCGACGCAGAAGGCGTTCGAACTCCCATGACGCTGAATGAGAGTATAGGCGCTTGGTGATAAAGTAGGCACCAAACACGACAATCGGGTGCTCCATGAAACAGCGACCGACCATGTCATTCTGATTGCCAAACCGGTTGTTTTCCTGCGCATTCAAATGCAGCAACATACGGCTGTTTTCAACGCCACCCATCGCCAGCACGAAGGTGTCTGCCTGAACTTTTCCTTCACCTTCAGCATAGTTTCGAACATGTGCTTGAGTGACGTTGCCGCTGTCGCCATCAACTGTGAAGCCCACGACGTTGGCATTCAGGACCAGATCAATGTTCTCCGAAGTCTCCAGATCCGACAAGTATTTGGTTCCAAAGCGGGCTGCTTCGTCATCACGCACGTCATAAAACTCGCGATCCGAACTGAACCTTTGCTCGACGATGTCGATTTGTCCGGTTTCGTCTGCTGGTTTGCGAAGTCGAGGGCCGAATTTACCCGTGCCCAACATACGTTCTGCGCCCGCCTGATAAGGCTGCAGGTCATCAAAGCCGATAGGCCAACCACTCAGTGGCACATCTTCACGAGGCAAAAAGTCAAAGGGATCAAGCATAGGGCAACGGCCATACCATGCAGACGTCGACCCACCCAAGGCCCGCATGCGCGTGGCAGAAAGAGATCCGTACTCAACGCCCAGATCCTGACCTTCGTAAAGGTCTTGCGACTCTGACTCGATGTCCCTGTCACCGGCCTCTAGTACAAGCACCCGTTTGCCCGCCTCGGCCATTTTTAATGCCAGCGACAAACCCGCCGGCCCCGAACCTATGACACAGCAATCATACGTCCCGTCGAGGTTTGGAATTTCGGAACGCGCATCAAGGATCACGACGCTTCTCCTGCGCCGGGGTCACTTTCATCCAGCAGCCATCCGTCGACCAGAGTCAGTCGCGGCTCTGGCACCTGTGGAAGGGGATTGTCTTTAAGTTTCATCAAGCCGATCCGCGCGACTGGCACCACCGCAACCGCAGAAAGAAGCATCGCAAGGACCCGCCGACGGCTGGAAAATAGATTCATTTCAGTCACCGCAAACTAGAAAACTCATTCACACTACGAAGACCTGACACGGGTAAAGCAAACACCCGAGGGCCACATGTCATCAATGCTAGGCGGAACACACCAGAATTTCAAATATTTCAATACTACACCGGATTGGGCGATGTTCCGGAGGGCGCGCATATCTGGGAAATCTGTTCTTACGTAGGCAAAAAGCCGGTGGGCGTGCCTGCCGTTAAGCCTGATTTCGGCGCACATCCGAAACCGACTTTTGCAGCGCCACGATCAGTGCATCGCGTTCTCGCGACAGGGCCGCAGGCGGCATTCCCTGTGTTTGCGCTTTGATCCCTGCGGTCAGCTGGTGCCTTACATCATCTGTCAAATAGACCTGACCCAGATCATCCCACCACCCGTTGAAGGTCTGGGAAAAATGATCGCAAAACGCGTCCAACCCACCATCGCCTGCGCCAAGGTTGAACAGCATTGTCGGCCCCATCGCCGCCCATCGCAGGCCCGGCCCGGCCCAAACAGCTTTGTCCACATCCTCGACCGACGCGACGCCCGATATCACAAGATGGATAGCCTCGCGCCACAAAGCCGCCTGCAGGCGATTGGCGACGTGACCCGGGACTTCCTTGTTCAGGCGAATGGTGGTCTTACCCAAACTCTCGTAAAACCGCTGGGCGGTTTCGACCACTCCCGATGTCGTCCTGTCATTTCCCAGTACCTCGACCAAGGGGATCAAGTGCGGAGGATTGAACGGATGCCCCAAAACAAACCGAGAGGGATCTCTCCAGCCAGATTGCATCTGGCTTAACGTCAAACCGGACGCAGAGCTGGCAACGATTGCATGCGCTGAAAGCGAAGGTTCAATACTGGCAAAGGTCGCGTGTTTGACCTCTAGCCTTTCGGGGACGTTTTCCTGAATAAAATCTGCGCCTTCAACGGCTGCTGCCGGGTCTGTGCAAAAGGTGATCGCGTCAGGCCCGCCGGTTTCGGTCAAGCCAAGCGCGGCCAGCGTCGGCCACGCCTCTTCGATATAGGCGCGTACCTTGCTTTCGACATCCGGGGCGGGATCATACATCGCGACCGAGCGGCCAGAGGCCAGAAAAAGCGCCGCCCAACTGGCACCGATGACGCCACCGCCAAGACAAGCCGTCTGTTTAACATCCATCAAAACAGCCCCGGATTG
Source organism: Ruegeria sp. SATB045 (assembly GCF_059613525.1). NCBI lineage: Bacteria > Pseudomonadati > Pseudomonadota > Alphaproteobacteria > Rhodobacterales > Roseobacteraceae > Ruegeria > Ruegeria sp. SATB045. The sequence continues at coordinate 331,396 of NZ_JBXWSR010000019.1, forward strand.
AGTGGGGAGGCAGCGGTCATGCCGCCGTCCACTGTGAACAATTGCCCTGTTGCGAACCCGGCCTCGTCCGAGGCCAGCCAAAGGGCCATGGATGCGATATCTTCGGGTTTGCCAAAACGGCGCATCGCGTGCCGGGCCAGCGCATCTATTCGCGCGGCATCCGGGTCGCTAGCCAAGTCGAAACCGGCGTCGAGCATTCCTGTCTCGATCCATCCCGGGCAAATCGCGTTACAGCGAATGCGCGGGCCGTGATCCACAGCAATGGACCGTGTCAACCCATGCACAAATGCCTTGGACGCATTGTACAGCGCCATAGACGGATCAGCGACATGGCCAGAAATAGAACCAATATTGATAATCGAACCGCCCTCGGGCATGCGAGGGATGTAAGCGCGGCAGAGATTGAACACGCCCCGGCAATTTGTCCCTATGACCGCCTCCCAATCCGCGTCCGTACTGTCCGCTACGGTCTTTTCCACCTGCACACCGGCGTTATTGACCAGAATATCCGTACCGTCGGTTGTGAAGGCCAGTTCCGCAACCGCAGCAGCATCGGTTACGTCCAGCGTGTACCAAATCACGTTCTTGCCAAGATCTGTCGGACGGGAACCGCGACCACACGTGGTGACAGCTGCGCCTTCGCGTACAAACGCCTCGACGATTCCTCGCCCGATACCCTGCCTACCGCCTGTCACCAGCGCTCTTTTACCAGCCAAACGCATCACTATTCTCCTGAACTGTTTTGCGAGGCGGCGTCTATCCCTGCCGCAACCCCGCTTGTCGACGGCATGCCCTGTTCGTCCCTAAGATCAGGGGCTGTCATAGCTTCATCTGCTGGACCTGAGCGCTCAAGCCCCCGTCCAAGACCCAAAGCTGTCCGCTGGCGTAACGCGCCTCGTCCGAGGCCAGCCAATTCACGAGGTTTGCGATATCATCAGGTGTGCCGTAGGTCCGCATCGGGTGGACGTCGCGAACCGCCTGCTGCAACTGGTCGATCGACTTGCCACCTCCGCCTGAACCGTCACCCGAGAAAAAACTCTGCAACATCGGAGTGTCGACATAGCCCGGGCAAATCGCGTTCACGCGAATGCCTTCAGGGCCGTGATCACAGGCCATGGCCCTAGTCAACGCATGAACCGCTCCTTTGGTCGCACAATAAGCAGCCAGACCGGGGTCGGCGATAAAGCCGTCATAGCTGCCGAAGTTGATGATAGACGCCGTGGTTCCCTGTGCTGCCTTACGCATCAGTGGCAGCGCGTGTTTCGATGTCAAAAATGTCCCGGTGACATTAACCGCAAACGACAGGTTCCATTCTTCCAGTGTCGTTTCCTCGATCGTCTTTTCAATCTCAATCCCTGCCGCGTTGACCAGAATGTCCAACTGTCCAGATTCTGCCCCGACCTTGTGCATCGCCGCGACCGCGTCAGCCTCTTGCGTGACGTCGAGTTTTACGAAGATGCTGCCATCTTCATTATGTTCCGCCAGCGACCCCTCGGGTGAAAGATCCGCAGCGTAAACGTGGGCCCCTTCGCGCAGGAAACGCGAAACGATGGCGCGTCCGATTCCCCCGCGTCCACCGGTAACCAAAGCGGTTTTGCCTTTCAGCATCATTCACTGTTCTCCTTTCGGGGCGGGTACCGATATCTTGCGGCGGCCGCAGTCCAATCCATATGATTACGGACGTATTCCTGCGTCGCGTCGCGCCGAGGCGTATAGTCCCACGCTTCGCCGGCACCGGCCTCCATTGCGGCGTGTAGGGCACGTCGCGATTTCTGGGTCGCGATCACATCCTTACGCAACGCCTCGCTGTCCCAGCGATGGGCGACCTCGGCCGCAAAAGCCCTGGCTAGTTTGATGTAGGCAGGGTCATTCGAGACGTTCGTCCGTTCACCAGGATCCTGTTCCAAATCATACAACTGCGGCGGATCGGGGTCACAATGAATGTACTTGAGCACCCCCCGACGGATCATGAATACAGGATAGGGCGTCATCTCGGCGCAGTATTCGCCGATGGCCTCATCCACCGTGTCGACCTGCCCCTGCGCCAGAGGCATCAACGATCGGCCATCAATCGGTTCGCCCAGAATGGCATCTGTTCCACCGGCAATATCAATGAAGGTCGGCAACAGATCCACCAGCGAGCACGCTCTCGCGGCCGCCCCGCAAGCGATCTCTGGCCCAGCCATGATCAGCGGCACCCGTGCCGAGTGTTCAAAGAAGTTCATCTTGTACCAAAGCCCGCGCTCGCCCAGCATGTCACCGTGGTCTGCGGTCACGATGACGATTGTGTTGCCGCGTTCTCCGATATCTTCCAGCGCCTTGATGATGGCACCGACTTTACTGTCGAAATAGCTGACATTTGCCAGATACGCGCGGCGTGCACGACGAACTTCCTCATCACTCAACGGCACATAGCTTGCTTCGATCCCGTCCATCACGCGGCGTGAGTACGGATCCTGCTCCTCTGGTGTCAGCGTGTAATCCGGCATCGGAACGTCCCGGTCCGAGTACAAGTTCCACCATTCGGGTTTTGCCACATAGGGATCGTGCGGGTGGATGAAACTTGCGACCATGCAAAACGGCGCGGCATTCCCCGCGGCCCGATCCCTGCCCCGATCAATCAGCCATCGACGAGCTGCAAATTCGACCTCGTCATCATAGTCTGTCTGGAAGGTTGCGATGGCCACGCCGCTTTCTTTGACGGTTTGCATGTTGTGGTACCATTTGTCGATCCGTTCATCCGGAGCCTCCCAATCCGGGGTCCAGGCGAAATCAGCCGGATAGATATCGGTCGTCACCCGATCCTCGAACCCGTGTTTCTGGTCGGGGCCGACAAAGTGCATTTTACCGGACAGGCAAGTCCGATATCCCAGCGCCTTTAGGTAATGCGCAAAGGTGGGGACCGAAGCTTTGAACTCGCTGGCATTGTCATAGGCTGCAATCCGGCTGATCAGTTGTCCCGACATAAATGCGAACCGCGACGGCGCGCACAGCGGAGAATTGCAATACGCCGCATCGAACCGCATCCCCCGAGCCGCCAACGCATCAATATGAGGTGTCTTCACCGTCGGATGGCCATAAGCGCCGCAAAAATGCGGTGCTAGCTGATCGGCCATGATGACGACGATATTGGGCCGCCTCACGGCGCAACCTTTTCATAGGCGTCCAGCACAAGACCATGAAAATGGTGAACCGCATGCTCGGACTTGCCCGATCCGCTAGGGTCGTGAACGATCCGCCCCTGCGAGAAAGCCGGGGTATTCATGCCGCGCTGCACACTTTCAACAATATCTATGTCTTCGCGCTGCAGTACTTCGTCAAGATAGCGGATCGCTTCAAGCTCCATATCGTCAGGCTCAGGAGTTTCCAAAAAGAAGTCATAGGTTTCCAGCGTGCGATCAGGGCCTACCGGGATAACGTTCAAGACAATCATCGACGATCTTCCTGGATAGCGCATCAGGCAGGTCGTGGGCCACAACCACCAGACCGCATGCGTACGAACGGTCGCGTTGGACACGTCATAGGCCGAGTTTGCGCCCTTGCCCGCCTCTGCCATATGGCTGGAATAGATCCCGTAGGTCGTGACCTTGTAGGTGTCCATGTCGACCAGGTCACAGAAATCTTTGTGTGCAGTCGGACAATGATAACACTCAAGAAAGTTGTCGACGACATTCTTCCAGTTCGACTTGATGTCATAGGTCAGTCGATGACCAAAAGTCAGATTATCGATATCGGGCGCCCAATGGCGGATTTCAGTCTGCAGATCGCCAGAGACCTCGGATAACGGGCGCGCCCCGGGGTCGAGGTTCACAAAGATAAAACCGGCGAACTCTTCCACTCCAACTTGGTCCAGGCAGATATCCGCAGTATCGAAACCTGTCAGGCTTTCGGTCTCGGGCGCCCGAACAAGCTGACCGTCCAGTTTATAGACCCATGCATGATATGGGCACATGATGCGCGTCGTTTCGCCTTCGCCGGTTAACAAGTGATGCGCCCGGTGTTTGCAGACGTTATAAAACGCACGCAATACCCCCTGACGATCCCGAACCACCGCAATCGGTCGGCCTGCAATCTCAGTCGTCAAATAAGATCCCGGTCGACGCAGCTTTTCGACATGACACACCCATTGCCATGTCTTCGCAAGAATCGCTGCCACATCTGCCTGGTACCAACGAGGATCCACATAGGCGTCAGCTTTGAGCGAGCTTGAGTTGAACGGATCGGGGCTAAAGCCTTCACAAATCGTATCAAATTGCGCTTTTGAGGGTAGCTCGCTCATCGTTCTCTCCGCGAAATCGGACCGTAAATTGGCCCGCCAATTGGGTCATCAGGCTCATGATCCGTGGAAAAAACACTTTTTCCTTAACTTTTTTTGCCATATTTTTTATTTTTTTAGCCATCTCGGTCCTTGGGATTTCTGTGCATTGGCCAAGCACGAAATTCAAATGGCACCCTGCCTTCGACCCTATCCACGCTGGGTGGCAAGCCAAACCTGTCTTTGTATGACCTGCTGAAATGCACCTGGCTGGCAAAGCCTGATGCAATGGCAATCTCGGCCAAGGGAAGGCGCGTCTGCGTCACAAGGCCCCGCGCCCGATCAAGACGGATATCCCGGTAATACAAGGCTGGTGTCTTTCCGACATGAACCGCGAACAAGCGATCGAGTTGCCGATGCGAGACACCGACGACTTTGCATATTTCGGGCACAGGCAATGGGTCTTCCAAATTGGCCTCCATAGCCTGAATTGCTAGACGCAGTTTCGCTGGAACCGTTGCCCCCAGCGGCTCGGCGCCGTCAGGTTGCTGCCTGTTGGCCGGGCCGCGTAGTGTGTCGTGGAACACGTACCGGGCCGCCGCATTGGCAAGCGCGCTTCCATGCAGACCCTGTAACACTTGCAACCCCAGATCGACCGAAGCCCCGCCACCACAGCATGTGATCCGGTTGCCGTCCAAAACAAACAAGTTCTCGACAACTTCCACGTCGGGGAAAAGCTCTTGGAACGCGTCGATATGTTCGTAATGCACTGTCGCCTTACGCCCCCGTAGCAACCCTGCCTGGGCAAGAATGAATGCTCCAGTATCCAGCGCGATCATACTCGCGCCTCGTCGCGCCCAATTCCTAAGCGCCTTTTCGGTGCGATCCGTCGCATGCTTTTCCGGGGCCCAGCTGGCCGATACGACAACGATGTCCACTTCGGACGCAGCGACCTCGCTCAAGGCGCGTGTCCAGATTGAGGCCCCGTTGCTGGACGTGCAGGATCCTCCGGCTTCGGACGCAAATTCCCATTTGAAATGACCCGCGCCGTCGAGGTAATTCGCAGCCCTCAGCGGATCGATAAAACCCATTGTTGTCGCGATGTTGAAACTGGGCGCGACGACGACCAAAACCCGCGTTTCTTGCAGCATGGTATCAGCCATTCAGGAGCTCCCGCCTCATATTCCCTAAATTCGAACATGATGGGTTTTGTGACCGCAGTGCAAGACCGCTGCGCCTCGCCCGCCGCAGAGATGGATCGCGGCAGTCTTACGGCCCCATTTCGACGTCAGCCGGCTATCTTTCCTTGAATGCGCGATCCAATGTCGTCTGGACCGGCTTAAGAAGATAGGCCAGCAACGTCTGTTCTCCGGTTTTCATTTCGGCAACCACGGTCATCCCGGCCTGCAGTGGTCGAGCGAAAGACCCAGTTCCGACCGACGCCTGCGCCAACGCCAAAGATGCGCGGAAATAGGTTTCGCCCGTTTTTTCATCCGTCAATGGCAAGGGGTAAATCGAGTTCAATTGCCCCTCGACTTTGCCAAAACGGCGCACGTCGAATGTGTCCACGCTGATCGACACCGGATCGTCGGCGTTGACATGCCCGACCTCGGCATTCGGAATACGTGCCTCGACTATCAGCGCCTGTCTGGTTGGTAGGATCTCAAAGATGGTTTCTCCGGGCGCGATCACTTCTCCTGGGTTGGGAAATGCGACCGATTGAATAACTCCACGCGCTGGCGCAACGATGCGGAGCCCGGCGAGTTTACCCGCTACGATCTGTTGGGACACACGCAGACGATCTCGTTCCTTCTCTAATTCGGAAATCCGGGTGAGAACGTCATCACGCAAAGACAGTGTCTCTTCTTGCAATGTCGAACTTGCCAAGATGAGCGCGCTTTGCGCCTCGGCAAGACGCACCGAAGCTGCAGATGCGGCTGAGCGTACCGCGTCGACTTCGTCCTCCTCTTCGAGATAATCGCTAAGCGACTTGAGACCTTGAGCCTGAAGCTGAGCATACTTCGCCAGAAGCTCCTCTTTCTTGACCACACGCCTATTGGCAAGGTCCGCCGCCTGCCGCAAAATATCCAGCGTTTCCTTTTGCTGCTCCAATGATGTTTGTTGGATTCTCTGACGTTCAAAGAACAGTTGCAATCTGGATGACGCCGTCACAAGCCCCTGAGCTTCGAGCGCTTTGATCTCGGACACGCTTGGAGGAACAGCCCTGTTGAGCATCGCAAGTACGGTCATCGCATTTGCCAGATCTCGCTGGATTGCCTCGATCTGTTCTGCGGCCAGATCCCCTTCCTGCGTCAGATCCGGATGCTCCAACTCTACCAGTACATCGCCTGCCTCAACTCTTTGACCGTTTCGGACGTGGACCTCCTTTACGATTCCACCATGTAGAGTTTCGATCTGCGGGTAGTCCCCAATTGGCATGATCGTACCCGGGGCGCGCGTGATCTGTGGCGTCATTGTTCGCCCGGCTACCGTCACGAGGCCACAGATCATCAAAAAAAAGACCAAAGTCAAAAAAGCCGCAAAACGAGGAGGTTTCTTGCGCCTTCTTTCCACCGCCCTGGCCATCGGTCCCGGCTTGGTATTGGTGTATTCCTTACGTGTCATGATCGACCCTCAGCAGTTTTCAGAGCAGCTTGGATTTTCTTTAACCCTGCATCCCCTGTTGCATTTACAACGACCCTATCGCCGTTCAGAAAAACGAAACGGTCTGCAATGTTGAGGAACGAGCGGTCCGCGCTGGAAATGAGTATCGTTTTTCGCCCTCTTTGCTCCCAAACCCATCTTTTGAACCCGTCACGGCGCATGTCCGAAAGACCGTTTGTAGGCTCGGAGAACAGATAGACAGTAGACGGGCGCGCGATACTGCGCGCTAAGGTCAGCGCTTTGACGGTTTCATCTGACAATTGCGCCAGTGTCACGTCCGTCAGGCGCGTTTCCAGCCCCTTTGCCAACAACCCATTGTCATTCAACAAGTCCATATGATCCAGGGCGGCAACGATTTCGGCATCCGAAAGCGACGAACATGCAAGACGGAAATTCTGCGCGACCGTACCGTAAAACAGAGACTTCTCATAAGGGGCGTAGGTGACTGACTTACGCAGCTCATCCCGCGCTATCTGACGAATGTCGATGCCATCATGTTCGATCGTACCGGCCAATGGCGTGTGCAGCCCGTCGATCAGATCCAAAACCGCAGTCCGGCTGGTAGCATCACTACTCATGAGCAAAACAATTTCACCCGGTTCGCAATTCAAACTGGCCTGCGACAAAATCGGGCCATTCAGCGGGTCCGGCCGATACGTAACCGAGGACAGTGAAATCGCTCCACGAAGTGTTTTTCGATGCGATTGGGCCAAACGCAGTTCCAATTCTTCCTGCAATCCCAAGACCCGGTCCGCCTGCGCTCGGCTGGAAACTGAATTTAACATCTGAGGGAAGCTGGCATACAAAGTCTGCACCGGAGTCAGCACCTTGGAAACCAGGGCTATGGCCGCAATCAAAGCGCCAAAACTCAGATCGGCAGTTACCGCCCCGTGGGCGCTCAGGATGATTGAGCCGACGACCGTCAAAGCGGTCAAAGTTTGCGCAAGTGACTGGGTAAACGCCTGAAATTGGCGCGCGCGACGGGCTGCGGCTTCGGCGAGTTCGATCATTGGCGTCGAACGTCGCATCCATCTTTCCTGCAAGCCCAGGTTTGCAATTACTTTTTGATGCACGATCGCATTATGAACCAACGACTGGCCGACTTCTGCGGCCTCGGCAGCGGCGCGGTCCAAGTTGCGCTGACGCGGAATGGTAAGACAACCGACCAAAATGAACACGACAACCATGCCGAGACACAACAATCCGGCTTCGGGTGCGAGAGAGAACAGAAGGGTCAGAAAAATCAACACAAATGGCAAATCCAGAACGGTTGCCATCACCTGACCTGTGAAAACTTCTCTCAAAGATTCGAATTGGCGAAATCGAGCCAATTGCTGCGTCACATCTGACTTTTGCAGCTGGCTCAGCGGAAGGGACATCAGTTTTTGAAACAGGGCGATCATCAACTGATGCTCACCGTGCCATCCGACGTAAGCAAGCGCGCGAGATCGCGCACGACGGAAGGCGAAATCCGATATTCCGATTATGGCGACACCGACTGCCAATGAAACCAACATATCAATGGATCCCGACGGAATGACACGATCATAGATCGCCATGATCAACAATGGAGTCAGCAGGCCCAAAACGTTTGTAAGCAGCGACGTAACCAACAACCAAGGCAGCATCGCGCGCATACCCGCGAAAGCCGAACGTACAGATGTAAATTTCTTCTCCGATATCCCTGGTGTCGCGGTTTGCAACTTGATTACGGTGCAAAGGCCTGAACCTGGAAGATAGTGACGCAGGTCGGGGTTTTGACTGTCACTGACCCTGATCGTCCGCGCGGAACGCCCAAGGGCAATGTAACACCCGCCGGACTTGGGAAAGACAAGCGCGGGACATTCTTGATCAGTTATCTCGCTTTCCCTGCACCTGACACTCGAGAAGGGAATATTCAGGTTGCCAAGCGCTTCTATTATGTCGTCGCGGTGCAGTTCGGACGACAAATGAGGGAACGCTTCGGCAATAGTGTCCTTTCCATTTTTCCACCCTTCCGCCAACAGAAGTCGTTGGAGAAGTCCCCTTGCGCTTTGCGTGCTTAGACTTGTCATGCCGCCCCCCGTTGTTTAAGCAGCGCGTCCTGGCGATCCAGCTCTGCATCATCCCTCCAAGACGTGATCTCGTCAGACAGCTTTGCCTTTAGATGAACGACCTGATCTGCCATTTGTCGTAAGCGCGGGTCCGGACTGGACAAAACAATAGTCGGCCGCGGCGCAAGGGTTCTTAAACAATCCGCCAAAGCCTGGCGTTCTGGTGTGTCCAGAGCCGCAGACGGCTCATTCATGAGCAAAATTTTGGGTTGCAACGCCAATGCCCGTGTCAAAGAAACCAAGTGACGGTTGACTGGATCTTTCTCGAAACTTGTTCGCGCAGTCATGACGGTGTTGTACCCTGCGGGGAGCCGGTGAATGCGTTTTTCCAATCCCAACGCAGCAGCAAACTTTTTCGCCTTCTCAACGACTTGCGCGTCCCCAAATGCGCTCAGGTTTTCAAGTAAAGTGCCTGAAAACATTGCAGGGTCCGCCTCAAGCACGATCGTCGCGCCCTGCCCTTTTTGATTGACACGTTTGGCCCCGGAAAAACCATCGATCAAGACCTCTCCGTTCGAGGGAAGCCGTTGACCAGAGATCGCATCAAAAACGTAGTCAACCATCCAACTCTGTTCGGCTTCCAACAAAACGCAACCAGAGGGTGGTACTAAAAAACTTACCGGAGCCATGAATGCGCCTGTACTATCCGTGCGCTCGACAGCCATCTCGCGCACCGAAATTTGCCCCAGTATTTCAGGTACTTGGCCAGAAGGTATTTCGTTGACCTCCAACTCCTCCATGTCATTCAACCGCCCTCGTGCAACCGAGACATTTTCGGATTGAACCCACAATGTCATCAACTTGGTCAAAGGCTGGATGATACGACCATTCAACAACATACAGGCTGCAAGCTCGGCAATGCCTATATGGTTCTGGATGACGAGGCAGGCCCCCCAAAGCCCCATTGCCGCGACCATCATTTGTGAAAAAATCGCTCCGAAACTCTGTGCAATCCCCGCAAATTGGATTAATTTGTTACTAATATTTACGGTTTGCTCTTCGAGCATTTCAAACCGGCGCGCCATCTGCGGTTCCATCCGGTTAGCTTTTACAGTCTGCACGTTGGACAGAGTTTCTAACAAAAAGGCGTATCTTCGGGCGTCCAGAGATTTGCGCCGTTCGAACAACACCCACTGAGCGCGCTTCATCACAAAGGCAAAACCAAGCACGATGCAAAACGCGCCGAGAGGAACAAGAAACAGCCAGCCTCCGATCAACCCGATCAACACCGCGAACAACACAGTAAAGGGTAAATCAATAGAAAGCGTCTGGCTTTGCCCTGATTGATAATCCCTCAACTGATCAATGGCGGCAAACCGTTCAAAATAAGTGCTGTCAGGATTTTGCGAAAATGACCGGGTGTTCGCATTTAGAACCTGTTTCAAAAAACGCCGACGGTTGCCTATCGCCGCGCCTTCGGCGGTGCTGGTCAGCATAATTGTTCTGCACTGGCGCAAAACAAGTTCTGCCGCGGCGCTGATGATCAATACGACGGTTAGTACCCGCAACGTATCGGTGGATTGAAACGGAATAATCCGATCGAAGATCATCAGAATGGACAAGGGCATCAGAAGCGCCAAAACATTCAACGAAAACGATGCAGCCCAGATTGGCAATCCAAATCCAGATCGGGACAAATTTCCAGCAAGCGGTTGCGGTTCCATGATGCACTATCACCCTTTCCTGTCCCAGAAGGTTGCGCGACCGCCGCTTTAGGAATGGTAAAGAACCCAGATGCCGTCGTGAATAATTTCCTTTAAATTGCAGATATTTATGAAGCATTTCTGTAGCACCCTTCATGATATCTATCGGTCGGACCGACAGATGAATCGAGGTAGCGCAATGAACAAATCCCCCCACGAAATTTCAAGTTTCGCGCAATCCCAGCTGTCAGAGACGGAAGAAAAAGAGGAATTCGCGGCGCAGTTTTCCCATGGGACACCTCAGGTTTCGAATGATCCCACCCGAGCCGCACTGCACACGGGTGAAGACCGGGCAGGTTCCCTTGAGACGCGGCTCAGACCAGATGGCGCACCGGGCGACCAGCCTGGGCGGGTTCATTCCGAGCAAAAGCAGGCGTCTTACAAAAGCAATGCCGCACCCGAAACAGAACAAACCATGGATCAAACTTTGGCGACCGGGCCAACGGCCGATACGAAACCAAAGGCCGAAGCGCAACTTGGGCCTGATACCGGGGATCACACCGCGCGGTTCGAAATTCAAAGCAATACGCACGAAACACAACAAACGGTCCAGTATGATTCAGGACCAACTCCCTTCGTGCCTGCCCCCTTAGATCCAGGCACTCCGATTGATAACTTCGTCACTTCCACTGAGGATGAAAATAACGCCCCCGAAGAAATCCTGTTGGATGCCCTAGAAGTCAGTGAGAACGCCGCCGGAAATGTGGTGGGAACACTGACGGTCGTAGATCCTGATACATCAGACAAACATTCAATTCATGTGTCCGACGACCGGTTCGAGGTTGTGGGCGGACAGCTACAACTGAAACCCGAAGTGACCTTGGATCACGAAGAGGCAGCCCAGATCGAGGTCGACGTCACCGTTACGGATTTAGGCGGCCTGACACTCACAGAACGATTCACCGTCGAAGTATTGGATGTCAACGAAGCGCCCGACACTATCAAGTTAGACGGCGTTGCTGTCGCGGAAAACGCGGCAGGCGCAATTATTGGAGCTCTTACGGTTACCGACCCCGATGCGGATGATAACTACAACATCAGTGTTTCCGATGACAGATTCGAAGTGGTCGACGGATATATGCAGTTGAAGCCCGGCGTTTCATTGGACTACGAAGACGCCGCCCAGGTCGAAGTCAACGTGACGGCGACGGACACCGGCGGGCTAAGCCTGACCGAGAGTTTCACAATCGACGTTCAAGACATTAACGAAGCACCCCAAGATGTGACCCTGGACAACCACTCGGTCGCAGAAAACGCCGCTGGGGCTGTGATTGGAAATCTATCGACGCTGGATCCCGACATCAAAGACGACCATGCTTATCACGTCTCGGACGACCGGTTTGAGGTGGTTGATGGTGAGCTTCGGCTAAAACCAGACGTACAATTCGACCACGAGGAGACTGACCAGATCGAGCTGCAAATCACAACTACAGATTCTGGTGGCCTGAGTACTACGAAAGACTTCGTCATCTCCTTTGAGAACGTGAATGAAGGTCCTGAAAACCTGACCCTCAGCATCAACACAGACAATCTGGTTTCCAACGGCAGCTTTGAAGAATTCGACCTCGATCAAGGAAGGTGGCGTGGATTTAACAATGACCCGTCGGGGTCTTGGACGGATTCACACGGCATCGAAATCTGGGACCAGTTCGGCGGCACCAAAGCCTCGGATGGCGACCAATTGATGGAATTGGACCACGGTCACGGCGTAGACAGTATTTCGCAAGTGATCCAAACAGTGGACGGCCAGCTTTATGATCTGGGGCTGGACCTTCGCGAGCGGCTTGCCGGCGGCACCGATACGGTCGAAGTCTATTGGAACGGAAACCTCGTTGCCGAGTTGGATCCCCAGTCATCGGATTGGGAGACGTTTCAACTACAGGTCGTCGGGACAGGGCAGGATACGTTGGAGCTCCGCGAACCCGAGAGTCAGAATGACAGCTACGGGGCCTTGATCGACAACATCACCCTGACGGCGGCCATGCAAACGGTTGCCGAAAATGTCACCGGCGCCATTGTCGGGAAAATCAGTTTTGACGACCCCGATCAGGGGGACACTCACCGGTTCGAAGTATCGGATGACCGGTTTGAAGTCGTCGACAACCTTCTGCGCCTAAAACCGGGTGTTTCGTTGGATTTCGAGGAAGCCGCCTCTGTCAGTGTCAATGTGACAGTGATTGACGAAGGAGGGCTGAGCCAAACCGTCAACTATCAAGTGAACGTCGCCGATATGCCCGACGTCTCGATATCCAGCGGTTTCAGCGTTAAATTTTTTGGAACCACCTCCCAAGACGGTCTGGGGGACGTCGACTGGAACGCTACTCCTTTCCGTACAGAAGTTGTTTCGACCACCGACTTTGGACAGGTCCCTCACCAGGACAGCAGGTCAAACGATGCATTCGGCATCGAAGTTTCTGGCAATATTGACGTTGAAGAAGGCGGACTCTTTACATTCCATCTGGATGACCACAATTCAGCGACACTGGTGGTCGACGGCGTGACTGTCATTCCGAATGGCTCTGCGCAAACAGGCGAAATCGACCTTGCGCCCGGCACGCATGTAATTGAAGTGCGAAATGCCGGCACACCCGGTGCAGCAGGGCCAACCCTGGAATGGGAAGGCCCCGGTCTTGTTGGGCGACAGCCAGTCACGGCGCCGGACCTAGTGGATGCACAGACTGTATCGGGAATGCCTATTACCTTTGAAATCAGCGCCGGCACCGTCGGCTTTACGGAAGAGTCCCACTTCGCGCTGAGTGATTTGCCAGAGGGCACACAGATCGAAACAGAGTCCGGATCAGTAATTGCAGGCCCTGACGGCACCGTCGAACTGAGCGGCTGGAATGTGCAAGCTCTTACGATCACGCCTCCTGCAGAGTTTACGGGACCAGTGCAGGCAACATTGCACCACTCCACCCCAACAGGTGGCGACACCAGCTATGATGGCGTGGAAACGCTTGCTTTCGACGTTAATGCAGCACAACAAACCCTTCCATCGGCCCAAGTATTCGGCGGTTTCACTGCGCGCTTTTTTGACGTCGACCATAAACTGAAAAACTTGGACGACGTGGACTGGTCCGCAGACCCCAGCCATCAAGAGCTGATATCAGAAATAAATTTCGAAACCACCAAAGGCTCATTCTGGCCAGATGGGTCAAAAGACACTTTTGGCGCCCAGTTTGAAGGACAAATTTCGATCGAAGAAGGCGGGTCCTACACCTTTTTTGCCGGAGGGGACGACGGTGTCGCTGTATATATCAATGGCGTCGAGGTAGTTGACAACGACGGTCGCCATGGGTTTCGGACCCGTTCTGGTGAGATCGAACTCGAGACCGGAACGTATGACATCGAAGTCCGGTATTTCGAGAACCGTGGCCGAGCTGGTCTGAAACTGGAATGGGAAGGTCCCGACACCAACGGACGGGAATTCGTTCAAGCCGATGCCGGGACGACCATAGAGAAAGATGGCAGTTTCGAACTTGGGATAGACCTTAGCCACGCGAGTCCGACAGCATCCGTTTCGCTGGAAGGTTTGCCGCCAAACACCATGATACTTAGTGGCGAAGACGCAGCCCTGTCAGATGGTGGCTCGGTGGAGCTTCAGGGGTGGAACGTAGACATGCTTGAGATTTCGCCTCCGCCAGGGTTTGAGGGCACGATAAAAGCCGAGATCACTGTCTCAGACAAAGGTTTCAATGGCGCAAATATTTCCTCTGAAACTCAGATTGATCTTGTTGTCGGGCACGCTGACGATACAGAAGGCGCGACGATGCAGCAGGGGCAAGATCTGTCTAACCTGCTGCAAAGCGAAACCGACGAGGTATTGGCGTGGGATGCACACTCTTCTCCTGCAGACGATGGCGCCGAAACCGATGTCATGGCAGAGACCGTCCAGACCTCACCCGAAGCTGAGATCACCAGCATTCAAAGCGATGCCTACGAGCGTGTGGACTGGTGATATCCGAGTATGGCCGGGCGAGTTTAGAAAACTGTCCCTACTCTCCGGCCAGCGCATTCTTTCCCAGTGAAAGGCGCTGTTCAGACAGTGCCTTTTTCTTGCTGGCCTCCAGCAACGGGAATTCCACAAAGAATACGGTGCCGACACCTAGTTTGCTTTCGTAGTCAATTGTCCCGCCGAAATGCTCAACAATCTCCTTCGAAATACTCATCCCCAAGCCGGTTCCTCCGGCGTGCCGTTCATCTGATGAATCAATCTGCGAAAAACGATCAAACACTTTGTCGCGACTACCCTCGGGGATGCCGATCCCTTGATCTTTCACGTATACCCGCACCCGCGATCCGACGACCTCGCACCCTACAGTGACGACGCCACGTTCAAACGAAAACTTCGCCGCGTTCGAGATCATGTTGGTCAGAACCTGGATCAACCGCGAGGCGTCACCTTTGATGAACAAATCTTGTTCGGACGAACGTTCTTCGACCAGTTCGACATTATGGGCGCTGGCAAATCCTAGGTTGCAAGCGATTGCCTCATCCACAAGCGAGTTCACGTTGATCCGCGTCTCTTTGATGACCATCTCGCCGGCTTCCATTTTCTGGATGTCCAAAACATCGTTTATCAACGAGGCCAAACGCTCACTGTTCTTACTCGCCAGCTCTACAAGGTTTTGCATCTTGTCTGGCACCTCACCCATGGCGCCTGACTTGATTAGGTCCAAAGAACCCTTGATTGACGTCAACGGCGTACGCAACTCATGGCTGACCGTCGAGATAAACTGAGTCTTCGCAATATAAGCCGCTTTGGTCCGCTCATGCTCTTCCCTGAGCTTTTCCAGCTGCTCTAAGTTGGTCTGGTACAGTTTGAGAAACACCAGCGAGCAATCGATCAGAAAGTACATCACGAAAACGACGGTAAAGAAATGCAGCCACAAGTCCGATGAAAGGTCGGGCTGTTCGATCCAGATGTCTTTGACCACGATCACCATGAACGAGATGCCGTACATGGCGAGGCGCACAATCATGGCCCAAACGAATTGATGGTTGTTCATGGCCGCAAATAGGGCGGCGGCGAACAAGAAAAAAAGCGGGGTGAAGTGACCGCCTGTTGGTTGTTTCAGCGCAACAGACACCGCGTAAAGGCAGATAGCGGTAGAACTGAGGATCGTATTGAACAAAATCCACGCCACCATCATCGCGATCGACCGGCGTTCCTTAGGCGTGAGGCGTGCTACCCGCTTAGCCAGGTAAAGGTCTTGCGCCTCGCAGATCAATATTGTCCCGTAGAAAAACAGTGCGTTCAGCGGATCGAAGAAAAACGCTGTCAGGATCGTAGTTGCAAGGAAAATGGCCTGCCGCTGCCAAAGCAGCGCAAAGCTCATGGCAGTGTAATCTTTGATATTCTGTAGCAGCCTGCTGTCGCTGTCTTGGGGTGCCCCGTCTAGTTGGGGTGCTTCGATGGCGGTCATCGTAAAGTCTTTTTTGCTGATCAGTTAGAGGAGATTTATCGACACAATGAGGACGTAGTTGGTCGGAATTTCGTTCACAGTTTGGCAATAGTCTTCATCGGGCCGAATTATTGTCGAATACCTTCGCTGGCCTATGCCGGTAAAGACACAACACTGTGCGTTATAAATTAACGATTTTATTGCCTTTTTGACCCCCTTACCCCTTAATGCAAGAACAGGCTAGCGAGACAAACAAAGAGGTGGGGTTGTGGTCGCTATTGGAAAGATAGAAGCCAATCACGAGGGTGTGACACCCGTTTCGGCACGGCTTGCCGAAGAGCCGGTCACATTGCTTCAATTCGCCCGCTCGGCAGGGCGCAACATGCTTGAGGTCATTCCCGCAGAAACGCTGCGCGAAACTTACGTCCGGGGTCCGCTGAATATCCACTATATCTGCGAACCCGAAATGATCACCGAGTTGCTGGTCGGTCAGGGGCGCGCTTTCCCCAAAGCGAAATTCACCAAGGACATCATCGGATCAGCTGTCGGGAACGGTCTCATCCTGTCCGAGGGAGAGAAATGGCGGAAGCAGCGGCATCGCTACTCGCCCTTATTTGCGGCACGCAACTTGCCGGTTCTGGCACGCCATTTTGCCGCAACAGGGATCGAAGTAGCGGATTCATTGGCCGAGCATCCCGGGCCAGTCGATGTGGCCCAGGTTGCGCCTGCCTCAACACTGACCAATATCTCTCGCGTCATTTTTTCGGGCAATGAAGAAGTCAGCGCCGAGCAGATCCGCGTTGGGCTGATCGCATATTTTAATTATATTTCAGACCTTTCCCTGTTTGACTTAATGGGCCTTCCGAAATGGTTACCGCGCAAGAAATGGCTCAGCAGCAAGGCGCCAGTTACTACTATGCGCGATCTGGCCCGCCAGGTGATCGACCTGCGTCGTGCTGAAAGCCGCGATGAGCCTGAAGACTTTTTGGATCTGATGATTGAGGCTTTAAAGTCGGATTTTGAAGATGCTGAGACGACAGTGGACAACCTTCTGACCTTCGTGGTCGCGGGACACGAAACTTCGGCCAATGCGCTTGCATGGGGGTATTACCTGCTGGCGCTGCACCCAGAAATGCAAAACCGCGTCCGACACGAGATCATGTCGGTTCGACCGGATGGCCCTGTGGAGTATTCCGATTTGGAAAACATGCCGCTGCTGAGGGCCCACATCAAAGAAACGCTTAGGCTGTATCCATCAGCCGCCTTTTTCGCCAGGGACGCAGGCGCTGAACTGGACATAAACGGTGTTAAGATCGAAGACGGTGACGCGTTGTTCTTCCCCGTATACTCGTTACATCGGAATGAGAAACTGTGGGACGAACCTGATCAATATCGTCCTGAACGTTTTCTTGGCGGGACCATACCCCGAGGGCAATATATACCTTTTGGTGCCGGACCGCGCATATGTATTGGCGCTCAATACGCCGAGACGGAAATCATGGTTCTCATGGCCTCAGTGCTGCGCAAAGTCGCGTTTTCGCTGTCAGACGAACCGTTGCCAGAACCGGTTTTAACTTTCACGATGCGCACAAGCGGCCCGCTTATTTTGAATGCCTCACCTGTCTAGGTAGGACATTGTTGGATCAACCCCGGTTCAGGTAAGTCTGGCTACCGTACATCTCTCGCAACACCGTTTCGAACAAGCTGCCTCGTGGCTTGGTCTTGTTGGACGAATGTGGCGTCTGTTCTTGCGTCGCCTGCTGCCCGGCCAGAGCGCCCTTTTCGCGCATTTCCAGCTTCGCGACGGCCTTGTCGAACGCAGCAAGAGCACCCGATTTAGACAACGCCCTCATTGAGATTGGTGTACTCATGACCGTGCGGATATCGCCTGATACGTTCCGCTGCGCTAAAATCTGAGCGAAGTTCTGATTAAGTTGATCTTCACTTGGCAGTTTCGCTGCGCAATACCGCCCGTGCGTCACGACCAAATAGATGCCGCTGCCACGGTATGAGAAAATAGCTTCGGCCTCGGCTGTCCCCGCTTGAATGCTTTTTCCAAGATCTGCGATGATGCGACGAAACTCTCCGAAGTCGTTCAGATCAAAGCGAAAGGCTGCATCTTGCAACCTGATGGCGGTCACCCACGAGTCAAACAAACGACTGCGGCCCAGTTGTTCGATATAGTTGTCGAATTCGACATAACGCAGACACCGTTTCAGACCGTCGACAGACAGAGGGTCCTCAAAGCTAAACTGCTGGTTGTAGTCGAGAACGTTTTGCAGGTTCTTGACCGAAACCGATGAAATCCGGCTGCGGACCCTTTCCTGCATCAACAGATGGGCCGCATTCATACGACTGCGCAACTCGAAGAAATCAAACGGTTTGGTAACGTAGTCAAACGCACCTTCAGCAAAAGCGTCTTCGACATGTTTTCGGTCGCTCATGGCGGTCAGCATTATGGCAGGCGTTTCCGAGTTTCCGGGTGTGTTCCGTATCTGCCGCAGCAATTCGATCCCGTTGGTACCGGGCATCTGAATGTCCAATAGAAGGCAATCGAACGGTGTTTCCGCCTCTTTGATAACCTGCAGCGCTTGGCTGGCGGAACTGGCAACAGAGACCTGACAGCTTTCAAACTCGGCCAAAGCTGTTTGCAACAGCTCAAGAATTCCGGGTTCGTCGTCAACGGCCAGCACTTTCAGAGGCGTCCGCTTCAACGCGCGCATGTCCAATTTGCGCTGGAATTCATCACTTGTCGGAGTCGTATGCTTCATGACTAGTCAACCGCTTTCAACCTGTTAAACAGGCTCAGAATAGAAAACGACTAGGACGAAACAGCGGCAAAAATCGCAAAAACCTTGGATAAATTGGGTTTTTTCTTGGCGTTATTTTGGCGAAAACTCTCAGATCTAATGTCGCCGAGCACCGAGACTTAAAAGTTTTTTATGTTTAATCTTAACGATTTAGCAGCATATCACCCAGCTTGGGGTCAAATCAAACCCTGACATAATCTACCAGTCGCGGACAAATCGCTCAAGTTGTTTTACCGGTCCTACGATCGAGGGCTCGGATCAGTGTCAAGACGTGCTGTGGATATTGAACAAAACCGACTGGCTTACTGTACCGTCTATCGAGAACTTTGCCCCGACCGGAGCAGCCCCAACACCCAATCTGCGCGACCAACGTGCCCAAACTGAAGGAACGATGCCCAGGATGCGGGTCGCGCCGTTTTCTTCTGCCGTAGCGGTCATCCTGAAAAACAGCTCTTGCTGCACGGCCAACCTGCGAGAAGCCGGTACGCTCTCGGTGACAAAAAACCGGGAGGCTTCCCAGATCTTGGGGTTTGCCGGTGCCTCGAAAAACAGAATGTCCGTCGGAAGATCGCGCAACAACCCTTTCTGTGCATCCCGCAGCATATAGGTGTAGGCCCCACACCGCGCGTTCGTCGGCAAAAGGCGAACGCCTGCCAAAACCTCGCCGAATTCATGCAGAACGACCCAGCGGCAGGCCGGTGTGTCATATTGGTCAAACTCCATCCCATCCGCCTCACCTACATTCCAGTGCAGGCGATCGATGAAGATCGTTTTTCGAGTCTCGAGATATTTTGCCAACAATGTGCCGTGCTCGTGCATGTTGCGAAAGCTCATTGCGGTCGCACGGACATTCCCTAGCTCGCGCTTGCGATCAGGCGTGTCGCGCTTGAACGCAAATAGCTTACGCCGTGCCGACGGTTGGGGCACGGGTTGGGCCGTATTGGCTGGCTCCAGGTCCGGAAATACCTTGGACGCTGAGTATGCCTGTTCATACCTGAGTGGTCGGTCCATATTTTGCTCTTATTTTAGACACACTTATGACAAGATATGAATCGCTGCGTCTACAACTAAATGATGTTTTTTCCGGTAATCGCGTCATTGTGTGGCGAATTCACATCCCATACAAAACATTGAGCATTCAGGGCGAGTTTTTGGCACATTTAGCATGCGGTTTTGCGAAAAATGCACTTCATCGTGGTTTCAACCTGATTAGACAACGTCTTGAATCATCATTGTATTCCTTAATTCGCCAGTTTTAGAGCTTACACCATCGTAAAATTTAACCTCTCGCGGGCTGGTGGTTGTGAAACTGTCATTCTGCATCACTTCGCCGCCCAACCTGTGATTGCCGCGACCGGCCCTAACGAGCCAAACATGTCAGTTTCTGCGGCTAGTATGACTGAACCCGAAAAAAAATATTCGGTCACTTCCGCGCCCAGCATACGTCATCCTTTTGCCGTTTTTCTCGGACAGCCTGCGTGTAAGCGATATTCAACGCCCCTCCGGCCTTTGTGCGGCACTTTTTGAGTCCTCAAGGTCAGTATGGTGGCAAAGATTGGTGACTGTTTATGCGTATACTTGCCGTAGATGACGACCCCAGCATCCTGGAGCTTCTGACTTGCGTTCTGGGGGCTTTTGGGTACGAAGACGTAGTGACTGCTCGCAGCGGTCAAGAGGCGCTCGACATCCTTGCGGAAACGACCGAGATTTTCGATTGTCTTTTGCTTGACGTCCAAATGCCCGAAATGAACGGCATCACACTTTGCGAGCATGCGCGCAATCTTCCTGACTATCAGTTTACGCCGATCATCATGATCACTGCTATGGTGCAAAAGCAGTACATCGACGAAGCGTTTGAGGTCGGCGCCACAGACTACGTGACGAAACCGTTCGAGTTTGCCGATCTGAAACAACGGCTTTCCGACGCCTACAGGCTGGCAGCTGAACGACGCGCAGCCATCGAAGTGATCGAAGCGGATGTGTATGCCGTCAACGATTCCGAGATTAACACCAATTTCCGCCTTAGCGATCCGCTCTATTTCGGTGACCTGCCCGGTTGTATCGGCTTGGCCGAGTTTGAGAACTATGTCGTACAGTTGTCGACAATGCACTCACGCGCGTCCAAGATGATGGCCGTCAAAGTGGCTGAGGTCGAAGACATCTTCCGAACCGCAACTTCGGTGGAATTCCGCGAAGCCATGGCGACCGCTGGCAATGAACTACTGACTGTCTCGCAGGAAGGTCGGAATTTTGCCACCTATTGGGGCAATGGCGTTTTCCTACTGATACATGAAAGCAAGCCGGGTGTTTCCGCTGCCGAGTTGCAGCACAAACTTGCCAATCGCTTCGTAAAAGGCTCGCATGGCAGTGTTTCGGGTCGAGATTTCTCGTATTATGTTGGCGAAGTGGTCGCATTGCGCGCCTCGTCAAAGATGGAAGCTTTGTTCCTGATCGACAAGGCCGTTGAACTGGCAGACATTCCAAATACTCCGGTTGCCCGGTTCGGCTAATCCAAGCCGAGCCCGGGAAAGCCATTTCCAAAATGCACTAAAAGTTCGCGTGTTCGCAGCTGCGCGAGCGGTTAAAGGGACATACCGTGATCCAGTTTGATCATGTCGGCAGCTTTCTCACCGATCATGATTGAAGGGGCATTGGTGTTCGATGAGTTCACCGTGGGCATGATTGACGCATCCGCAACCCGCAATCCATCGATCCCATTGAAGCGCAGACGTGGGTCCAAAACCGCACCGGCATCCACCCCCATGCGGCACGTCCCGGCACAATGGTGCGATGTTTTTGAGTGCACGCAAATAAAGTCGAAATAATCCTGATCTGTTCGAATATCCGGCCCTGGCAGTCGCTCGGCCAGAATAAAGGGCTTCAAAGCGTCTTGGGCGAGAATGCGTTGCACCAGCTTTAACCCACGGATCGACATTTCTCGATCATAAGGATCCGCCAGATAGTTCGGGTCGATCAAGGGCATCGCCATAGGGTCCGAACTTTGCAAACGCACTGTCCCGCGTGATCGTGGACGCAAGAAACATGCGTTGAGCGTGACGCCCCCGTTCGGCATCGCCTGAACCCCGGCCTCAATCCCTGTCCCCAGGCCCAGATGCATCTGTATGTCAGGCGAACGAGCCTGTGAATCGGCATACCAAAACCCTCCGGTCTCGAACAGACTCGACGCAACAGGGCCATTTCGCGTGAACACGTATTTCAACGCAGCCAGAGCCGAAAAGGGCAGCTTGGCAAATCGATCATACGTATGCGGACCAGTGACCTCGCAGATTGCGTATAGATCCAGATGATCCTGCAGGTTCGCACCAACCTGTGGTTGATCGTGTGTGACCTTCAGCCCCAAAGACTCCAAATGATCGGCGGGGCCTATACCGGACAGTTGCAGAAGACGCGGTGATCCAATGGCCCCGCAGCAAAGGATCACCTCGCGCGCCGCGGTCAGGACCGAGCCATCCATCATCTCTATCCCGGCCACCCGTCCATTTTCGACCACCAGTCGATGAACTTGCGCGCCAGTACGAATGGTTAGGTTTTGACGGTTGCGGTTCGGAGCAAGAAACGCCATCGCCGCCGAAGACCGACGTGCATTCCTCTGGGTCAGTTGGTAATAGCCTGCCCCATCCTGCTGATCACCATTAACATCGAACGTTTTGGGAATACCAACCTGCCCGGCGGCCTCGATGAAGGCATCACAGATCGGCAAGGGCGCGACAGGCCTGGAGACCCCCAACGGCCCGCCTTTGCCGTGGAACTCATCCTCGAAACTGTCATTGTCTTCGGACTTGCGGAAATACGGCAAAACGTCGTTGTAACTCCATCCGACGCAGCCCATTTGTCGCCAATCATCATAGTCCTGCGCCGCGCCGCGGGTGTATATCTGCGCGTTAATGGAGGAGCCGCCCCCGATCACCTTGGCTTGGGTGTAAGGAAACACTTTGTTCTGCATGTGCCTCTGCGGCACGGTGGTCCATCCCCAACTGCCTATGCCCTTGGTCATCTTGGCAAACCCGGCAGGCAGATGAAAAAGCGGGTGCCGATCCGACGATCCAGCTTCAAGCAATAGGACCGTGGCCGAGGTTTCTTCGGACAAACGCGCCGCTATCACCGACCCGGCCGAGCCCCCGCCGACCACTATGAAATCATACCCTTCGGGCATCACGGCGTGATCCGCATCTCACTTTCGGGATCGAACGCCACAGCCTTTTCCATGTTCACTGCAAAAGTGAAATCCTGCCCCGGCGCGACCTCGGCGTCCGACCGCATGCGAGCGATTACGTCCCGCCCTCCCAACTGCATCGATACGAACGTGTCCGAGCCCGCCGGTTCGGTCACAACAATCCGATTGCCCATCTGAGCAATGTTCGAGGACTTGCGATCCGCGCCATCCATATCAGTGATCGTTTCAGGGCGAATGCCCAGCAGGATTTCGCGCCCGTCCCACGCGGCCAGGTTATCTTGACTGAACGGTAGCTGTGTCATGGACCCGTCATGGACGGCCACCTCGGCATGGGGTCGCCCGTTCAGCACCACCACTTTGGCCGGTACCACGTTCATCGCGGGCGACCCCATAAAGGTTGCTACAAAGATATTGGCGGGTGTGTCGTAGATCTCTTGCGGCGTACCCAATTGTTGAACGTAGCCGCCGTTCATCACCGCGATGCGGCTGGACAGCGTCATTGCCTCGATCTGGTCATGGGTCACGTAGACAATGGTCGTGCCAAGATTCTGGTGCAGCTTCTTGATTTCCGTCCGCATGTCCACGCGTAGCTTGGCATCGAGGTTCGAGAGCGGCTCGTCAAACAGAAACACATCAGGGTTGCGCACCAAGGCCCGCCCCATTGCAACGCGCTGCCGCTGACCGCCCGACAACTGGCCGGGCTTGCGGTCCAGCAACTGCTCAATCTGCAACAGCTTGGCAACCTCGGCCATGGCCTTTTCACGTTCGGGCTTGGGCACGCCGTGCATCTCAAGCCCAAAGGTGATGTTCTGCCCAACGGTCATGTTTGGGTACAAAGCATAGCTTTGGAACACCATGGCGATGTTGCGGTTCGACGGGTGGACGCCGTTCATCACCTGATCCTTAATGCGGATTTCACCGCTGGTGATTTCTTCCAACCCCGCGATCATGTTCAGCAGGGTCGACTTGCCGCAACCCGAAGGGCCAACCAGCACCAGAAACTCGCCCTCTTGCACCGAGATATCGACCTTGTGCAAAACCTCGACCGCGCCATAGGATTTGGTCGCGTTGTCTATGTCTAGAAAACCCATGAGGTCTTATCCTTTCACCGAACCCGCCATCAGGCCGCGGACGAAATACCGACCGGCCACGATATAGACGAGCAGAGTTGGCAGGGCCGCCAAAATGGCCCCTGCGAAATGAACGTTGTATTCCTTTACCCCCGTGGATGACTGCACCAGATTGTTCAGCGCCACGGTCATGGGTTGGCTGTTGGCATCCGCGAATGAGGCCCCGAACAGGAAGTCATTCCAGATATTTGTGAACTGCCAGATGATCGACACCACGGCGATCGGTCCTGAACTGGGCAGCAGGATGCGCCAGAAGATCTGAAAGAACCCTGCGCCATCGATTTGTGCCGCCCGGATCAGCTCGGTCGGGAAAACGGCGTAATAGTTGCGGAAATACAGCGTGGTAAATCCGATACCATAAACCACATGCACCAGAGCAAGGCCCCATGTGGTGCCCGCCAGACCCATCAGGCCCAGCATCCGTGCCATGGGTATCAGTACGATCTGAAACGGGATGAAACAGGCAAACAGCATCAGTCCGAACAGGATGGTGTCGTACTTGAACCGCCATTTGGTCAGCACATAACCGTTCAGCGCTCCCAAAATGGTCGAGACGATCACCGCCGGTACCACCATTTTGATCGAATTCCAGAAATAGGGCTTCAGCCCGGTCGGATCGACCCCGATCTGGGCCGAAGACCACGCCTTGAGCCAAGGCTCAAGCGTGAAGACCTGCGGCAGGTTCATCATGCCGCCGCCAGTGATCTCTTCCAGCGGTTTGACCGAGTTCACCAGCATCACATAAAGCGGCAGCAGGTAGAACAGACCAAACAGCAGCAACACCAGATAGATCAGCGTGCGGGTGACGCGGCCCGTGCGAATTGCGGTATCTTGCGAGGCTTGAGACATCAGCGTTTCTCCCGCAATTCGGCATAGAGATAGGGGATCATGATCGCCGCAATTGTCATCAGCATGATCGTGGCCGAAGCCGCGCCGATGCCCATCTGGTTCCGCGTGAAAGTGTAGGAATACATAAACGTCGCGGGCAGTTCGGTCGCCCGGCCCGGCCCACCACCGGTTAGGGCAATCACAAGATCAAAGGTCTTGATCGCAAGGTGGCTGAGGATCACGAAGGCCGACAGGAATGCTGGGCGCAATTGCGGGATGATGATCCGGCGATAGAGGTTCCAGTTCGAGGCCCCGTCCATCTGCGCCGCGCGCAGGATTTCATTGTCGATGCCTCGAAGACCGGCCAGAAACATCGCCATAACAAATCCACTGGTTTGCCAAACAGCGGCGAGCACAACAGTATAGATCGCAAAGTCGCGGTTCTTTATCCAGTCAAACTCGAAACTGGTCCAGCCCCATGTTTGCATGACATTTTCCAGCCCGATACCGGGGTCCAGAAACCACTTCCACGCGGTGCCGGTGACAATGAAACTCAGCGCCATGGGGTACAGGTAGATCGGGCGCAGCAACCCTTCGCCACGGATTTTCTGATCAAGGAAAATCGCCAGCCCAAGCCCTATACAGGTGCAGATCACGATATAAAGCCCCGCGAAAATCCCCATGTTCTTCAACGAGATTTCCCAATGACTTAGCCGCCACAGTTTGTCGTAGTTTTCCCAACCAACCCAGCCATATGTCGGCAGAATACGGCTATCGGTAAAGGACAGGTAGACCGAGAACAGAATGAACCCGTAGACAAAGACCAGCATCATCGCCAGCGACGGCGACAAGACCAGCTTGGGTATCCAGTTCTGCAGACGAGTTTTGAAATCCGCGTCGGCCGATGAAGCCATGGCGCGCCCTCCTGCTTGGCGTATTGGGGAACCGGGGGCTTGTCACCCACGGTACGACAGGGCGATTTTCAGGCCGCCCTATCGAAAGGATCACAGGTGGATCACTTGGCGATCGAGACAGCGTCGACCAGCTCGGTCACAGCGGTTTCGCTGTCATATTCGCCGTTAAAATGCGCGGTCACCACGTCATAGATCGCGTTTTTCACCGATGCAGGTGCTGCATGGCCGTGCGCCATCGAACCGAACAGGTTGCCAGAAGACGCTGCGGCAGCCAGATCTTTCATGCCTTGCTGACCACAAGCGTCCAGATCGCTGCCATCCACGTCGGTCCGGGCCGGGACGGAACCCTTCACCTTGTTGAATGCAATCTGGAAGCTCGGCGACAGAATGGCGCTGGCCAACGCGGCCTGTTCGGCCGAAACCGAACCGCCTTGGTCGAACATCATGAACTGGTCGGCATTGAAAGTGACTTGATCTTGCGTACCTGGGAAACGGAAACACAAGAAGTCCTGCCCCGGAACCTTACCGGCGTTTAAGAATTCACCTTTGGCCCAGTCACCCATCATCTGGAAACCAGCCTCTCCGTTGATGACCATGGCGGTGGCCAGGTTCCAGTCACGTCCCGAGAAGTTCTCATCCACGTTGTCGCGGACAAAGGCCATACGGTCGAAGGCTTCTTTCATGGCGTCACCGCCCAGCGTATCCTCGTCCAGATCGATAAAGGCGGCCTTATAGCCGTCCGGCCCCAAAGTGGACATCGCAATGGCGTCAAACACGGTTGCATCCTGCCACGCCTGACCGCCATGCGCGATCGGAGTGACCCCGGCCGCTTTCAGGGTCTCGACCGCCGAAACGAACTCATCCCAGTTGGTGGGTTGCGCGATACCGTTTGCATCCAGAACCGCCTTGTTCGCCCAGACCCAGTTGGTCGAGTGCACGTTCACCGGGGCCGCAACCCATTTGCCGTCGCTCTTGGCGAAGGCTTTCAGCGCATCCGGGACCACATCGTCCCACCCTTCTTTCGCGGCGACTTCGTTCAGGTCTGCCAAGGCACCCTGATTGGCCCAATCCAGAATATCAAAGCCCAGGGCCTGAACGGCAGTCGGTGCATTGCCGGCCGTGACACGGGCGCGCAAAACGGTCATAGCCTGCTCACCGCCGCCACCGGCAACCGGCATATCGGTCCATCCGATACCCTGCCCAGACAGGTCGTCCTTAAGTACGTTCAGCGCGGCAGCTTCACCACCCGAGGTCCACCAATGCAGAACCTCGACCTCTTCAGCTTGCGCCAGGCTGGTCGTAGCCAGTAGCCCTGCCACAATCAGAGACTTCGTCTTAAGCAGATTACGCATTCTTGTTTCCTCCCTAAATGCGATATCGTTTCATGGACCCTTTGCAGGCCCTTTGTCTTGCGTGTTGCATTACCCAACTGTCCCAGACATAGCCGGGACGAAGGATCGCCCAACTCACCTCGAAGACAAAACGAACAAGTCATGTTCGCTGTCCCTCCCGCGTCTGACTGGCCCTATGCGGTCAATTCAACCAGACTTTGATCCATCAGGCCCCGCTTCTGAACGGCGGGCGCTTCAAAGCAAAAATGACATCGTCACCCTGATCTCTGCCGATGGACTGTAAGCGCTATCATTGGTCACCAAGAATGGTTCGTCCAGTGTTTTCATAGACAAGCTGAGCATAACCGATGCAGGCGACCGCTCTGTGCTGTCTGGAAAAGACCGAAGAATGACCGGTTGGTCCAACACCTTACATCGCCACACAACTTCCAACGGAGTTATAATCACGCGAAATCGGGCCGCATTGGATGTTGCGGTTAATCAGAAATCCGAGTGGTTTAATTACAAGGTGTGCAGATTGCGATTAGGCGCGCGTTTGACCAACGCTTCAACCTATGTGCGCAAGTGGCGGGGAGACAGGGATTCGAACCCTGGGAACGCTCTCACGTTCAACGGTTTTCAAGACCGCCGCATTCGACCACTCTGCCACCTCCCCGCGTGATGCTGGGTCTAAGGCGAACGCAAACCGGTGGCAAGACCAAATAGGGAATTCTTGCCGAAGCTGTCGCAGCGGTCTTTCCTTGATACCTTGCTCACGCTATGATCGGGCCACAAACCGTACCAGACCGGCGTTGCAGAACCGGCGAAACGCGGTGGGGTTCAGGAAACCGACCCCTTACAGGCAAGGGATAAAACGATGGATCGAGCGACCGAAACACGCGCAAAGCCGCTGGCGTTGGCGGTTCTGGCCGTGATGTCTTTGGTTCTGGCCGGATGCGAAGAAGCACTTGAAACCGGCAACGAAGCGACCGAGGCGTCTTCGGACAGCACGCAGAACTCAGCAAAAAGAGAGATTTTCCCCGAAGCGACCGGAAACCCCCGTGACGATGTCGAGGCACCCGAGGTGTTTGCATTGACCGAGGCAGGGTTGTGGGATGGCCGTCCGTCTCTTGGTGGAATCTGGATCGCACATCCTGATGTCACCCAGCCAGAGCGCGTCCGCATCAAGAACACCGCAAACAACAAGACAGTCACAGGCGCTTTGTTCCGGCGGGAACGCAACTTACCGGGCCCTGCATTGCAGCTGTCGTCTGACGCAGCAGTAAAGCTTGGCATTCTCGCCGGTTCTCCAACACGGGTCGAGGTCGTCGCCCTGCGGCGTAAACCCGTCGAGCCTGCGCCAAAAGCAGAACCCGAAACCTCTCCGGAACCCGAGGTCGCAGAACCGGTTACAGGCGACGCTCCGACCGAAGATCAAACCGCCGAGGCCGAAGATAAACCCAAGCGGAAGTGGTGGCAGAAAAAGGAAACCGCCGCTGCTGCTGCGGGCACTGCCGCTGTGGCAGCGGATGCCGCCGCCGAGACCACGACCGAAGTTGCCGAGACTGCCGTGGAAGCTGCGCCTGAGGTGGCGACTTCCACTCTGTCTGATCCCGAAGTCACCCCGCCTGCGGACGCGTCCACCAAGAAGAAATGGTGGCAAAAGAAATCTTCTGACGAAATCACCCAGACATCGCTCGACCCGATTGAAGGGGCTGCGGCGGCGATTGAGGCGTCTGAACCAACCCCGCCCACCGCTGCGGCATCGGCAGAATCCGATACTGCTTCGGTATCCAAACCATATGTTCAGGTTGGCACATTCAGCGTCGAAGAAAATGCTGAAAGCGCTGCCCGGAAAATTCGCCGCAATGGCCTGACAACCGAAGTACGCGAGTTAAAAACCGGCGAGAAATCAGTCTGGAGAGTTCTTGTCGGCCCTGCCAAAACCCGGGGCGAACGCACCGCTTTGCAGCGCGACGTCAAGGATCTGGGCTTTACCGACGCTTTCGTCGTCAAGAACTGAAAAGCAGGAGGTTACTGTGCTGTCCACTTTGCGATCATCCGTTCTGGCAATAGGGTTGGCGCTGACCGCTTTGCCCGCCTTCGCCTTTGATACATCCGCCCGCGCAGCCTATGTGATGGACCAGACAACAGGCACTGTGCTTTTGTCGAAAGACGCCGAACAACCCTTGCCCCCGGCCTCAATGTCGAAGCTCATGACCCTATATGTCGCGTTCGAGGCGTTGCGGGATGGACGTCTTACCCTGAACGAAACCCTACCCGTGTCTGAACACGCCATGAGCTATGGCGGCTCGACGATGTTCCTGAACACACAAGACCGCGTGTCAGTCGAGGACTTGCTGCGCGGCATCATCGTTCTGTCCGGCAATGACGCCTGTGTTGTCATCGCCGAGGCGCTCAGCCCCGACGGAACCGAGGCGGGTTTCGCTCGGTATATGACACAGCGCGCGGAACAGTTGGGCATGGACAATTCCACTTTTGCCAACTCGAACGGCTGGCCTGCAGCCGGGCACATGATGTCGGTTCACGATCTTGCCATACTGGCCGATCGGTTGATCACAGATTTCTCAGAATATTATCCCCTGTTCGCCGAGGAAGAGTTTGAATTCGATGGCCGCGCGCCTTCGAACAAGCGCAACCGCAACCCGTTGTTGAAGCTGGGGATCGGTGCGGATGGTTTGAAAACCGGCCACACGCAAGAGGCCGGCTATGGACTTGTGGGCTCGGCCAAGCAGGGTGATCGCAGGGTGATCTTTGTGCTCACCGGCCTGGACAGTACCGGCGCCCGGGCAGAGGAGGCCGAGGCCGTGGTTAACTGGTCGTTTCGAAATTTTGTCGAGAGGACAATTGCCAACAAAGACGCGCCGATAGCCGAGGCAGAGGTTTGGATGGGGGCGCAAAAGACGGTTGGCCTTGTACCCGAAGACGATCTGAACATCCTGCTGCCGGTTCTGGGCGACGAAAACGTAGCTGCCGAGGTCGTCTATGACGGCCCGATCAACGCTCCGATTGCCAAGGGTCAGAAACTGGCCGAACTGGTCATCAAGCCTGAAGGTCTGCCCGAAATTCGGCGCCCTCTGGTCGCGGTACAGGATGTGGCCGCGGGTGGTTTTCTGGTTCGGATGATGACCGTTGGAGGGATCGTTCTGACCGATGTGATCGGCAACCCTCTGGACGCTTTTTGACAAGGGCACCGCGTGTTTCTGACATTTGAAGGCATTGATGGGTCGGGCAAGTCCTCGCAGGCGCGTATGCTGGCCGATCACTTGCGCGGATTGGGTCGCGACGTCGTTCTGACCCGCGAACCCGGCGGTTCAGCCGGGGCCGAGGAAATTCGCCGGCTGGTACTGGAAGGTGATCCGGACCGTTGGTCAGCCGAGACCGAGCTGCTGCTCTTCACCGCCGCCCGCCGCGACCATATGGAACGCACTATTGAACCAGCGCTGGCGGCTGGAAAGGTCGTAATTTGCGACCGCTTCGCCGACAGCACCCGCATGTATCAGGGCATGTCGCGCGGCAATCTGCGCCCTCTGGTCGATCAGTTGCACAAGCTGATGATCGGGCGCGAACCCGACCTGACCGTCCTGATCGACATGGACCCGGAAATCGGCCTGTCCCGCGCCAAAGGGCGGCAAGGCACAGAAGAACGGTTCGAGGATTTCGGACTGGAATTACAACAGAAAATGCGCTCCGGGTTTCTGGCGCTGGCCGATGAGTTCTCGGACCGCTTTCGCGTGATTGATGGCAACCGAGACATGGACAGTGTAGCCCGCGATGTGACAGATATCGTCCTGCAATCCTTGTGACGGACGACCCATGAGCGACGACACCCCCACCCCGGATCAGGCCCCCGGTGCCCCGCACCCGCGCGAAACTGCGACCTTGTTCGGGCAGTCCGAGGCTGAACAGGCGTTTCTGAACGCTTATAACTCGGACCGCTTGCATCATGGTTGGCTGCTGACCGGACCCCGCGGGGTGGGTAAAGCGACCCTGGCTTGGCAGATCGCAAGGTTCCTGCTGGCGACCCCTCCGGCCGAGGATGACGGGCTGTTCGGTGCCCCCCCGCCCCCTGAGACGCTCGCGATCGACCCCGACCACCCCGTCACCCACCGCATTCAGGCCGGGGCCGAGCCCGGCCTTGCCGCAATCACCCGGTCATTGAACGATCAGGGACGGTTGCGGACCGAAATCGTAGTGGATGACATCCGCAAGCTGGGCAAATTCTTCGGCCTGTCTTCGGCCGATGGCGGGCGGCGCGTGGTGATCGTGGATTCAGCCGATGAGATGAATGTTAGTGCAGCCAACGCCCTTTTGAAAATGCTGGAAGAACCGCCCGCGCGCACGACTCTGCTGTTGATCTCGCACCAGCCCTCACGCCTTCTACCAACAATCCGGTCGCGCTGCCGAACCCTGCGCCTATCCCCGTTAAGGGCCGAAGACATGCAGTCCGCACTGGCGCAGACCGGGGCCGAATTGCCCGCGCAGCCGGATCATCTGGCCGCCCTCGCCGCTGGCTCTGTCGGGGACGCGGTGCGCCTGATCAACCTCGGCGGGCTCGAAATCTACGCCGAATTCATCGCCATCCTCGGCACCTTGCCCCGCATGGACCGTCAACGCGCCCTGAAACTGGCCGAGGTCGCCGCCCAGCGCGGCGCAGCTGAGCGGTTCGAGTTGCTGCTGACCCTGATCGACGTGGCCTTGTCCCGTCTTGCCCTGACCGGCGCGACTGGAGCAGCACCCCTGCCCGAAGCCGCTCCACATGAGGCCGAAATCCTGTCGCGCCTGTCCCAATCCCCCCATCAGGCCCGCAAATGGGCTGAGGTGGCTGCAACAATCACCGCCCGCGCACGACATGGTCAGGCGGTGAACCTTGACCCTGCCGCTCTGGTCCTAGATACGGTGTTCAAGATACAGGAAACCGCCGGTCAGAGCAGATGAGCGACACCCCCCAAATCACCGACAGCCATTGCCATCTGGACTTCCCCGATTTCGAAGGCCAGTTGGACCAGATCGTTGCCAATGCGATTGACGCGGGCGTGACCCGAATGGTCACGATCTGCACCAAACTGCGCAACGAACCAAGCGTCCGCGCGATAGCCGACGCCCACGCCTCCGTCTTCTACGCCGCGGGCACACACCCCATGAGCGCTGCGGATGAGCCGATGGCCACCGTAGGCGAACTGGTCGCTCTGGCGCAGCATCCAAAATTCGTTGGTATTGGTGAAACCGGGCTGGATTACCACTACACCGCCGACAGCGCCGAAGTGCAAAAACAATCTCTGCGTGTCCATATCGAGGCGGCCCAGCGCACCGGCCTACCCCTGATTATCCACGCCCGTGCAGCGGACGAGGACATGGCCCGCATTCTGGCCGAGGAACATCGCAACGCGCCTTATTCCTGTGTGATGCACTGCTTTTCGTCGTCGGCGGAACTGGCCAAAGCCGCGCTGGATCTGGGTTTTTACCTGTCCATGTCCGGCATCGCGGCCTTCCCCAAAAGCCAGGAGCTGCGCGATATCTTCGCCACCGCCCCGGTC
Source organism: Ruegeria sp. SATB045 (assembly GCF_059613525.1). NCBI lineage: Bacteria > Pseudomonadati > Pseudomonadota > Alphaproteobacteria > Rhodobacterales > Roseobacteraceae > Ruegeria > Ruegeria sp. SATB045. Next base: position 364,282 of record NZ_JBXWSR010000019.1, read on the forward strand.
GACCGCGTTCTGGTTGAAACCGATGCGCCCTATTTGGCCCCGCCCCCGTTTCGCGGCAAACGCAACGAGCCCGCCTATACCGCCCACACCGCCCGAAAGGGGGCCGAGGTTTTCGGCATGGACTATGCCGATTTCGCCGCGCAGACCCAGTTGAACTTCGAGCGGCTGTTTACCAAAGCCGCGACCTACAAGGCGGCTGCATGACCCAGCTGCGCTGCACCATTTTGGGCTGCGGATCTTCCGGCGGCGTGCCTCGGCTGGGCGGGCACTGGGGCGAGTGTGATCCCGAGAACCCAAAGAACATCCGCCGTCGCTGCTCGATGCTGGTAGAACGGGACGGGCCCGAGGGCACAACTTCGGTCCTGATCGACACTACACCGGATATGCGCAGTCAGTTACTGGATACGGGTACTGGGCGGCTGGACGGGGTGGTCTACACCCACAGCCATGCCGACCACGTCCACGGCATCGACGACCTGCGTATGATCGTGTTCAACATGCGCACCCGTGTGCCCGTCTGGGCCGATGGCGACACTCAGAACGACCTGCTCGGGCGGTTCGGATATGCGTTCATCCAGCCTGACAGCTCGCCCTACCCGCCGATCCTTGATCTGAAAACCATCAGTGGCCCGTTCGAGATCGACGGCCCCGGCGGCCCGATCCCGTTGCAGCCGTTCAAGGTTAATCACGGCTCGATCGACGCGTTGGGCTTTCGGATTGGCGGACTGGTCTATCTGCCTGACGTGGCCGAGATCTATGACGACGCATGGCCTGCACTGCATGGGCTGGACTGTTTGGTCATCGACGCGCTGCGCCGCACGCCGCATCCAACTCACGCGCATCTGGAAAAGACGCTCGGTTGGATCGAACAGCTCCAGCCCAAGCGCGCGGTGTTGACCAATATGCACATCGATTTGGACTACGCCACGGTCGAGGCTGAAACCGCCGACCACATCACCCCTGCCTATGATGGCATGGTGATCCATCAGGCTCTTTAAATAGCCCATGGTGCCTGCCGTAATACTCCACAGGATGGCACCATGCTGCAAAGCCTGATCGACGTTATCCTGCCAGTATTTCTGGTGATCGGTGCCGGGTACACAGCCACCGCGTTGGGCTACTTCAAAGAGGCCCATATCGACGGGCTGATGAAGTTCACCCAGGGCTTCGCCATCCCCTGCCTGCTATTTCTGGCCATCGCCAATCTGGACCTCAGCGCCAGTTTCGACCCACGCCTACTGTTCAGTTTCTACACCGCTGCGGGTCTATGTTTCTGCGCAGGTCTGTTCGGTGCGCGCCTGATTTTCCGGCGCGAGTGGGAAGATTGCGTCGCCATCGGCTTCTGCTGCCTGTTCTCGAACTCGGTCCTGCTGGGGTTGCCAATTACCGAGCGCGCTTATGGTCCGGAAAACCTGGCCGGGAACTACGCGATCATCGCCTTCCATGCGCCATTTTGCTATGGCATCGGCATCACAGTGATGGAGGTCATTCGTAGTCGCGGCCACGGTGGCACGCGGATGGTGCGCTCGGTCTTGTCAGCTATGTTCCGCAATGCACTGATCCTGGGGATAGCGTTGGGGTTTATCGTAAACCTATCCGGGATCGGTGTGCCCGGAGTGGTCGATGACGCTCTTGGCTTGATCACCCGTGCGGCCCTGCCCGGCGCGTTGTTTGCCTTGGGCGGCGTACTGGTCAAATATCGACCCGAGGGTGATTTACGCACCATTGCCTATGTCTGCGGCGTTTCGCTTATGCTGCACCCCAGCCTTGTGTGGTTGTTCGGCTCGACTGTGGGATTGCCGCAAGACTTGTTCCGCTCAGGAGTGCTGAACGCTGCCATGGCACCCGGCTTTAACGCCTATATATTCGCGAACATGTATGGCCGCGCCAAACGGGTCGCGGCCTCCTCCGTTTTAGTCGGCACCGGGGCCTCGATCCTGACGGTCTGGCTGTGGCTTACGTTGTTGGGTTAATACGTTCGCAAGGCGCATTGACTTCGCCAAAACAGACGCCACCTTTGGCAGAACCAAGCAGGATCGCACCTATGCCAAACGCTGTAATTGTCGCCCACGGTCAACCGTCTGACCCCGAGCCAGCCGAAGCGGCCCTGGCGGCTTATGCGGCCGAGGTGAATGAAATGTGCGGTGGGGTGAATGTCACTTCTGCAACGCTCGCTGCGCCAAGCAGGCTAGAACATTGCCTGGACGACTTACCTGACGACACGGTGATTTACCCATTGTTCATGGCCAAAGGTTGGTTTGTGACGAGCGCTTTGCCAAAACGGCTGGGGGGAAGAGAATTGCGCATCCTCGATCCTCTTGGCGTTGATAAAGCCCTTCCAGCCATCGCTGCCGAGGCGATTGGATCGACCATTCAATCAAACACATGGTCAACAGACCAGTGCAACTTGATCCTCGCTGCACATGGATCGGGTCGCAGCCGCAATCCTTCGGCTGTCGCCAATCAGTTCGCGGAACTCGTGAGTGAGAGGATCACGCTGAAGTCCATCCGGGTAGGATTCGTTGAAGAGGCCCCTTCGATTTCTGAGGCGGCAGCAAACTCTGGGCAAATCGCGCTTTGCCTGCCTTTCTTCGCGTGCCGCGGCGGTCATGTGTTGGAAGATGTACCTCAGGAATTGGAGCAAGCTGGATTTCAAGGGAAGGTCATGTCTGTAATAGGCGAACTGCCCGGAGTAAAACGCCACATATCGGCTGTTCTGGCACAGGCTTTCGAAAAAGTTTAAGTCGTGAAAGCTTAGTGCGGCGAGGCTTGCGACTGCGCAGTTTGTACGCGCTGACCCAAAAATGACGAATACAGGCAATGCCTAGATCGCCCCATTCGCTTGGCCTCATAGAGGGCCTGATCTGCCGCATTCAAAATCTCGGCTGCTTTCGGCGCCTGAAACTGCGTCGACAACGCAGTGCCAATACTAGCTGATATCTGACAGACGGCCCCCTCAAAGATCATGGGTTGTCGCAACCTGTCAATCAGGCGGGACGCAATTGCGGACAGAACAGATTCGTCGATCAGGTGTTTGAAGATGATGACAAATTCATCGCCACCAACCCTTGCGACAGTATGGTCGTTTCGGGTTTCTTCGACCATAATACAAGCCGCCTGTTGCAGGACATAATCGCCCGCCGCGTGACCATATCTGTCGTTCACTGACTTGAAGAAATCCAGATCCAGATGCATCAAGGCAAATGGCGCGTCACCAGAAGCCAAATGCCCAAGTAACACATCCATGGCCCGGCGGTTTTTCAACCCGGTCAGCATATCCGTGTATGCCTGTTCCTCGGCCGCCAGCATCGCGCCCTGCAGGCGCAGGTTCAAAGATCGCGACGCCTCCATCGCGGCAGACTTAGCCTCGACCAGATAAAGTAGCTCGATCGCGAGATCCGTTCCTGAGAAATCCGCACTGGTCAGCGCATAGTCACGAACCGCATCCAAAATAGAAATTCCGAAGGACAGGTTTATCACCGCCCCCTGCCCGTTTGGCAAAGGAGCGATCAACCCCTTGAGCGCTGTGTGTGGCTCACCCTTTATTCTCAGGTGCAACTCCGCTCCGGCCAAGGACAAGAGCGCTGCGAGCGTCGACACTTTGCGAGGTCTAACAAGCTCGAATACTTCCAAAAAGTCTTTTCCAGGCATTGGCTGCTCTGGACGCAATTTCTGCAAGGTCGGACCGACCTGAGCGATTCTACCCCCACCATCCACAAGAACAAACATCGGACACAAAGTCCCAAGCATACCTGCAAGATCATCGATTTCGATCATGGCTTCCTGGCCCCCAGATCGAAATTCCGCCCGGCGGAAAATGCGCTTTCGACGAGTGCAATCGTGATGACCTCGACCTCACCTTGCTGTCCTTCATGGGTTAGGAAGGCAAGCGCCCCGTAGTCGTCGGCCACAGCGCGCAATACCCCAACCATGACACTGGCATACCCTGGCAAACCCGAATAGCAGTGCAAGTGATACTCTGACGAAGAGACCTCTCGCAGCTCCAGAAGAGGCAACCGCAAATCGGACACCGCCAATCTAACCCGATCCGAAAGATCATCCAAAGAATGCAGGAACTCTACATACGTTTCGCCGCCAAATCGGAGTAGACGGCGCAAATCCTCCATATTGGGGTGCGAAACCAAATAGGTTCCCAGATCTTCCAGAATCTCTGCTCGTGGGCGCTTTAGTTCGGCACAAAGCGCATCCAGAACCCGCGTGGTCATCGCGTCATCGTAAACCAGCATTGCCTCGAACTCGGTAAAACCAAGATCCGCGGCATCGGTCACCCGCATCCAGCAAGATTGCCCGTATGTCGCGCTCACAAAGGACTGTACTGCCCGGTTTATCAGACCATGCATGGGAAGCCTCGGTTTGGTTTCCGATGCACTGTGACTCAGAAATCCTTAACAAAACGCGAAAATGCAAGTTCCGAGATGCAAAACACGCACAAGTCTCAAAGTGGAAGCCATTGGCTTTGCACTAAAAATCAGTCGGAGCGCCCCCTTCGGCTTTACGACGCTCGACAAAGTCTGCAAGTTCTTCACGAATGCCCTCATCTATTTCCGGGGGCCCAAAACTGGTAATGATTTCCTTGAACATGTGATGGGCCCGTTCGGCGGTCCAGATTCCGCCCGCAACGTCCCAGCCTTCATAATTCTTCCAGTCACTCAGAAACGGTTGGTAGAACGCTGTGGTATAGCGATCCTGAGTGTGCTGAATGCCAAAGAAATGACCGTCATTCCCGACCGCACGGATCGCGTCCAAAGCAATCTCATCCGGTCCCGTCGCCGTGATCTCGGGCTGCATATAGCGTTGGATTTGCTGTAAAATTTCGCAATCCATGATAAACTTTTCGGGGCTGGCGATCAGCCCCCCTTCCAGCCACCCGGCCGCGTGATAAACCATATTCGTCCCCGACTGCACAGCCGCCCAAAGCGAGTTCGAGGTTTCCCAAACCGACTGACCGTCGGGTACGTTGGCCGCGCAGACCCCAGATGACCGCATGGGTAGGCCATAAAACCGCGCCATTTGCCCGGTCATCTGCGTCGAACGCATGTACTCGGGCGTTCCAAACGCGGGCGCACCGGATTTCATGTCTACATTCGATGTGAACGTTCCGATCACGCAGGGTATGCCCGGCCGGACGTACTGGAACAGAGCAATCGCACACAGAGCCTCGGCCAGCGATTGCGCCACCGCACCCGCCATTGTTACCGGGGCCATCGCTCCGGCCAGCGTGAAGGGAGTTACAACAATCGCTTGCCCACGTCGCGCCAGCCTCAAACACCCGTCGATCATCGGGTGGTCATGTTTTAGCGGCGAGGTCGAGTTGATGTTGGTGTACATCCGGGGTTCTGCCTCGAATTCTTCGTGGCTGTGCCCACCAGCGATCCGCACCATTTCCATGACGTCTTCGACACGTTCCTTACCCAGCGAATACGCGTGCATCGCTTTGTCAGTGAGGGTCAACTTGTCATAGAGTACATCTAGATGCCGGACACTTGCGTGGATATCAACGGGCTCGACCGGGTATCCGCCTGCGAAATGAATACAGTTGAAATACTGAGTCAGTTTCAGCAGATTACGGCACATTTCACGGTTCCCCGGAACCTTGGTACCGATCTCCATATCCCAATAATTCGGAGGCGATGACACATTACCAAACAACAGGTTGCGACCACCGATTTCGATCCGGCGATCCGGATTGCGCGGCGTGATCGTGAAAGATGATGGTGCCTTGCCCACCATCTCCATAACAAAACCCCGCCCCATACGGACGTTATCCCCTTCGATGGTGCAACCGGCCTTACGCAGGATATCGATAGCTTCTTCATTGTAGAATTCGACACCGATCTCTTCGAGAATGCGCATTGCGCCCTCGTGGATCGCTTGAATTCCCGCCTCGTCCAGAGGCTCGGTCGGCTTGTCGATATTGATCGGTGGGCTCCACGGCATCTGGTCAATAACCGCGCTGCCCCTGCGTTCGGCTGCTCCTGCCCGCCCGCCACTGCGACGTTTGCGTGTTTTCGCCTCTGCCATTGAATCCTCCGCGAGCTTGTCTTTTGTCAAGCAAGCCTCGAAGCAAGGCATGTGGCCGCTCTGTCTGCGACACCTCTTGTCGGTTTTGAGGTCCGATGCGCCGATTCTGGAGCTTAGGCGATCAGTTTCGTGTCAACCATTCCGGTATGTGGCCGATATTTGGTAAGACGACATCCGCCATTGGCTGCAGAACTTCAGCCGGAGCCAAGCCCGTCAGCACACCGATCGTCGTCATACCCGCTGCCCGGCCCGCCTGAAGATCATGGAGGCTGTCACCAACCATAGCGACGCGTTCAGGCGGAAGATTCACATGCGCGGCAAAGGCCAGCAACTGGCCCGGACCCGGCTTGAACCCATGGCCGCTGTCATAACCAGCAACAAAATCGAAATGATCCCGAATACCGGCTGATGCCAAATGCTCCAGCGCTGGCGCTTCGCCGTCATTTGTTGCAACACCCAGCTTAAGTCCCGCCTCCCGCAACCCGTCAAGAAATGGGGTCAACGGCACAGCTTGCGCCTGTGGGGCCGAGGCGGATTCTGCGTTCAACAGGTCGATCAGGGCGTCTCCTGGCATCTCCGCCAAGTGTGGTGCCAACGTCTCGGCCACTTCTTCGACTGTTCCCGCAATCACGATGCTGTCTTCCGAGTATGTGACTCGATCCAGATCGAAGCCAATCACACGACCCAGCACCCTTGCCCTGTCATGATCCCCATCGGTCAGGCGCAGCAACATATTGCGCCCGAAAGCACCCCAGGTATCGGCAAAGTCGAAAAGAGTTCCGTCCTTGTCGAACAGAAGCGCGTCTATCGGCATCTCAAGCTCCAGAAGTGTTTTCATCAAGTCCAATGCATGTCTGCCGCCCCGGACAAAACCGCACGCGCCTGTCCGGGAAGATCATAAGGCACAGAATTGGCGTCACAGAATTCCACAACCCACGAATCGTCAAGCATGAGGAATTCAAGAATCGAGCCAAGGAACTCCGGCTCTGCAGCTCTATCACGCAGATCCTGAGCTGAAGCGCCAGTTGACCCAAGAAAAACAGGCAACAATTCCTCATTTCCCGCAAGCCAAGCCAGAACATTCAGCGCCAGCGTTTCGGCAGATTGAGCAGAGATTGGCATAAAGAGACCCCGGAATTGATCTTGGAAAGGGTTTGTTAACCAGACTCATAAACACTTTGACAACGCATGCAATCAACGGTGACAGATATGTCCGTGCAGGGAACTATCCTTGTCCTCGACGGGACCTCGACCAATCGCATCATGCTGAAGGTTCAGTTGACCGCAGCATGGTACCACGTCGTGCAAGGTGAAAAACTGGAAGGGCTGGCTGGGCTTTTACGGCGAACACGGCCTGATCTGGTTCTCACGGCCCAGACTCTGCCGGATGGAACAGCAACTGATGTCAAACAGCTTCTCGCGGCTGATCCGGACTTAGCCGATGTCCCTGTTGTTGCGATAGCGGCGCAAAACGACAAAGCCGCCCGGCTTAAAGCCCTTTCGGAGGGGCTGGACGACGTGCTGGTGCATCCTTTTAAGGATTCGCTTTTGCTGGCGCAGGTCCGCAGCCTGTTGCGCGCTCGTGCTGAAACACAGGATCTGAAGCTAACTACAAACGTTCAACCATTGGGTTTCGCCGAGCCCGCAGTAAGTCTGATCGCGCCACCCAAACCTTCGCGCGTGGCCGTTTTGGCCAGAACCGCGCGATCGGGTGCCGCGTGGCGAAATTTGCTTGCGGATCAGACAAGACATAACGTCTCTGCGCACACTTCTTCGAACCTGCAGGGCGTTTTATCAGGGCCGGTCCCAGACGCAATTGTAATAGAAGTCGGCACAACACTGGCGGGGCTCAATGTTCTGGCGGATCTGAAGTCCCGAGCGGCCACACGTCGCACAGTATTGATCGCGGTACTTGACCGCAATAACGCGACGCTCGCCGCCGAAGCACTCGACCGGGGGGCTGACGCGGTTTGCATGGGAGGCTTCTGTGTTGAGGAGGTTAGGCAGCGACTGACCAACAGGCTTGCCCGCAAAACCCAGATGGATCAGATGCGCGCATCGCTTCACAGGGGAATTGCGGAATCTTGGATTGATCCTCTGACCGGTCTGCACAACCGCCGATACGCCATGCGGGCTATGGATCAGATCGCGCGCAAGTCGTTACAGCTAGGTCAGGGTTTTGCCGTTATGCTGGCTGATCTAGACCATTTCAAATCCATTAATGACCAGTATGGCCACGCTGGCGGGGATATCGTTCTGACCGAGGCGGGAACCCGGATGGAACGTGCAATCGGATCCGATGGTTTTGTCGCGCGGATTGGTGGCGAAGAATTCATGATCGGGCTACCTCATGCCACTGAAACGAGGGCGGTCAATGTTGCGCGATCACTGTGTAATTGCATCAGACAAAAACCGTTCTCGCTACCGGACAATACAGAACCCGTTCCAGTCACTATCAGTATCGGTCTAATCACAACCCAGCCCACTCCATTTCAAACTGAGCCACTAGATGACCTGATCAAGTCCGCCGATACGGCGCTTTATGCTGCCAAAAAGGCAGGGCGCAACCAAGTCAGGGTCAGGCAATGCGCGGCCTGAGGCACTAATTCTTCCTCTTCTTGCCATGAGGACCATGACGCACAACCTCGTCAAGGCGGTCGGCGTAAAGCGCGCGTTCCGCGTCAGTCATGTCGGTGACCTGCTCTAGCCATTGACCTTGCAAGTTTGACTGCAACTCCGCCAAAGACTGTGACTGCTGCAACAAGATATCTTGCACCGTCTCGGGGTCAAAAGGGACTTCCCTCAAAGCAGCACTGAGGATCTCGAAATTCCGGACCCGATCCTTCGATCCGGCTTTATGGCGCGCTGAAAGTTGCCCACGCAGTGCCTTTCGGTCCTCTTTCGGCAAGGCCCGGTACAGCGCCGATCCAAATCCCGGAGGCGCCTTGGCATGATCTCCGCCCTTGACCCGCAGCACAGTTCCTACGGCGACACCAACCACGAGAAGGTTGAACCCCAAAGATACGGCCAACAAAACCTTCACCCATCTGCGTTTTGGTTTAGGATTGTCGCTCATTCCGCGCCCTCCAGAAATGAAGTGTCCAAATCGGCCAGAGCAAGCCCGGCTTCTTGCTGGTAGATATAGGTCGCAGGGTCCGGCAAAAAGTCGGGCGCAGCAAAGCCGATCCAAACGCCGGCCGCGCTGGCCGCCACCAAACCACCAAAGCTGTGCCAGCCGCCGATACCATCTAACACCCTAGCCCAATAAGAACGTCGGGGCCTGTAAGCAGCTTTGATCTGATTTAGACGTACCTGCTCTGCATCTGTCAGGATACGAACCGTCAGATCATCAGAAAGCAAAGGCCGGTTCTCACGGGCCGTCGCAAACATCTCGTCCAGATTTTTTTCATCTTCGGTCATCGTCATACCCCAATTCCTCGCGACGCCCTGCCAGAATCCCGGCCAAGGCCCGCTTGCCACGTGCGGTCAGGCTTTCAACCGCTTCTACCGAAATCCCCATGACACCGGCGATCTCGGGGTTTGGCAGCTCTTCTATGTGCCGCAAAATAACTGCCTGACGTTGCCGTTCGGGCAGCTGCTCCAGTGCCAGCTGAAGCGCATCCTTGCGGGCTTCGTCCTGCATACGGTCCGCTACACTCGGACTGCCATCTTCTGGCTCGGGCACGTCAGCAAGCCGGTCAGGTTTGTTCTTGCGCAAGTGATCAACGCACAGGTTCATCGTCACGCGATACAACCACGTCGACACTTTCGCCTGCCCCGAAACCCAATCCGGCGCAACTTTCCACAGACGCATCATTGCATCTTGGGTAACATCTTCGGCCTCGGCCCGATTGCCCAGCATGCGCATGGCGACCGACAAACACCGCGGCCCCAAACGGTCCGTCAAAATACGAGCAGCGGCGGCATCACCCTGTGCGAAAAGGCCCAGCAACGTATCGTCGCTGGGCATATCCGCAGCACGCGACTGACTGCGGATGGAAGTGGATGAGGACGTCAGAGCCTCCATCCTGCATCAGCTGTCGTCAGTGTCCGACTTTGCCCGCTTTTTGTTATGCCGGCCCATCTTGTCCTTCGCATCGGCAAATTCCTGTTCCGAGATCGACCCATCACTATCCGCGTCTATACGATCAAACATCTTGTCAGCGCGGCGCGGTTTCGGCAACTCGTCCTGGCTCAGAGAACCGTCCTGATTGGCGTCATGCTTCTCGAACATCTTGGTCACACGGTCATTGACCCTTTTCTGGCCAGCGGCCTGCATCTCTTCAATGGTCAACTGCCCATCTCCGTTCGTATCCGCATCAGTAAAGCGTTTGCTGCGATGGGCCAGCATTTCTTCTTTCGTCACCTGGCCATCGCTGTTGGCATCCAGTTCCTGGAAAGTCACAGGTTCGCGATCACGCGGCCCTGCGGCCAGTACAGAGGTGCCGGTGACGGCCACAGCCGCGATCAGGACTACCGGGATGAATTTGGCGCTTTTCATATCGTTTTCCTTTGTTTTCGCGGCCCTTTTGCCGCTGCTTACATGGGTTCAAACGATGCGGCGCCCGGGTTCCGTCGCGAAACTTTTAAAATTCCCAGAAAAAAACAGCGATGCAAAGCGACGCACCCCCCTTTTAAGTTGCACAAAAGATGCGCAATATCCGCTTTATTCAAACCCGCGAGTATCGAAATGACAGATCAAACGATAAACACTCTGCCCGAAGCGGAACGTGCCACCAAGCCAGCGTTGCTCAAAGGTTTTCGCGGTCGTTGCCCAAAATGCGGCGAAGGCAAACTGTTGAAAGGGTATCTGACGGTAAACGACAGCTGCTCGAATTGCGGGCAAGAACTGTTTCATCATCGCGCCGATGACGGGCCAGCATACCTGACAATCCTACTTGTGGGTCACCTTCTGGCCCCCGCCCTGCACGTAACGTATGTCGAATTCCGCCCAGAACCGCTGACCATGTTTCTGATCTTCGCAATCGGGTGCACCGCGTTGTCCTTGTTCCTTTTACCTCGCTTAAAAGGGGCCGTTGTGGCCTATCAGTGGGCACGTCGGATGCACGGGTTCGAGAACGCGTAATGCTTGTTTCCAACGAATTGACCCGCATATGATTCAGGACAAGACCGCAATCCGCAACGCGGCCACGGTTATTGTTCTGCGCGACCGCAAGACCGCCCCGTCGATCCTGATGGGTCAACGGGGGGCCAAGGCCGCTTTTATGCCCAACAAATTTGTCTTTCCCGGCGGAGCTGTTGACCCCGAGGATGCCGACATACCGCTGGCAAGCGAGTTGCCACCTGTGTGTTTTGATCGGCTAGGTGAACGCTCGGAACTTGGGTTGCAAGGTGCCCTTGCGGCGGCGGCAATTCGCGAGCTTTGGGAAGAAACAGGTCTGGTCTTGGGCCAGCCGGGTAATTGGCCTGAACCCGCGCCATCGGATTGGCGCGGATTTGCCGAGCTGGGGTTTCGACCTTCGGCTGAGGCTTTGCAGTTCGTCTTTCGCGCGGTGACCCCACCCGGTCGCCCGCGCAGGTTTGATGCCCGTTTCTTTCTTGTTGATGCGTCGGCGATATGCGGGGACTTGGACGATTTCAGCCGCGCCTCGGATGAGTTGTCGCATCTGCAATGGATCCCACTCGACCGCGCGCGCGAGTTCGACCTTCCCTTTATCACCGAAGTCGTCCTGGCTGAAATCGCGGCACGGGTTTTGGATCCGGCGCCGCCCAGCTCGGTCCCCTTCCTGTTGAATCAGGAAGAGGAAAGTCTGTTCTTGAAACTCAAAGGCTATCCGATACCTCTGACCGACTGAGGTCGGGCTTATTTCATCCGGCTGATAACAGTCGTGACTTCGGGTTTTTTACCAATCTCAGCTTTTGCGGTCTGACGCACGATGCGGCGCATGGCTTCTTCCAGCTTGTCATCATCACGCAGAGTCTTGGTATCCGCGCGCATCAGGAATTGGTTCAGATCTTCTTCCAGAACTTCAACCAACCCGGCACGAGACGATCCCATTTCGGGCAAGCCCATCGTGTCGCACCACGGCTCGCCCAGCGGCTCGTCTTCTTCGTCCAGAATAACCGTTACCGTCACGTGGCCATTCAGCGCCATGCGGATACGGTCACGAACAACACCGTCCAGCGCGCCGACCTTGACAGTGCCGTCCAGATAAGTCCGACCCGTCTCGACATAGTCCACCACTTTCGGTGCGTCGCCGGTCAGATCCAACATCGTGCCATTAACAGCCAGAATTCCGGTGCGCCCTCCAGCCTCGGCCAGCTTAGCATGCTCGCGCAGGTGGCGATGCTCACCATGCATTGGGATCACGATCTGCGGGTTGATCAGTGCATGTACCCTCTCAAGATCGGGACGGTTGGCATGACCCGACACGTGATACAGACCCGAGCTGTCATCGACAACATCCACACCTTTTTCGCTAAGCTGGTTGATGATGAAGATCACGCCCCGCTCGTTGCCCGGAATGGTTTTCGACGAAAACAGGAACAGATCGCCCTCTTTCAGTTCCAGACCGCGATACTTGCCACGTGCAAGCTGCGCGCTGGCGGCACGGCGTTCGCCTTGGCTGCCAGTCACGATCAACATCAGGTTTTGGCGTGGAACGTCCACCGCCTCTTCTGCACTGATGACTTTGGGGAAATCCGACAGGATACCCGTTTCGGTCGCAGCCTCAATCATGCGGCGCATCGCGCGGCCCAGCAACACGACCGAGCGTCCGGCCCGCTGCCCAGCCTCAGCCAAGGTTTTCACCCGCGCAACGTTGGACGCGAAGGTGGTTGCAACAACCATCCCCTCGGCGCTTTCAACCAGCTTGGTGATCTCGGGGCCAACCTCGGATTCCGATCGTCCGTCATGGGGCGAGAATACATTGGTGCTGTCACAAACCAGCGCCTTGACGCCCGGTTTGGCAATCTCGGCCCACAACTCGGCGTCGAAAGGCTCGCCCACCACCGGGTTGGTGTCCAGCTTGAAGTCACCCGAATGTACAATCCGTCCCGCTGGCGTATCTATTACCAACGCCGCACTTTCCGGGATCGAATGCGAGACCGGCAGGAAACCTACCGAGAACGGCCCCACCTGAACCTGCTCGGGCCAGGGCGAAACCGTTTCAACCGCATCTTCGGGATGGCCTTGCTCTTCCATTTTCCGGCGTGCAATATTAGCGGTGAAAGCGCGCGCATAAACCGGGGCGCCCAAAACCTCGTAGCAATGGGCCACAGCACCGACGTGATCCTCATGCGCGTGGGTCACAAAAACCGCTTCCAGCCGGTCGGCCCGCTCTTGCAGCCAAGAGATATCGGCATGGATTAGATCGACACCCGGCGTCGTATCCATATCCGGAAAGGTCACGCCAAGATCGACGAGGATCAACCTTTCCTGCCCGTGCTTTCCATAGCCGTAGACATAGGCGTTCATGCCGATTTCACCTGCACCGCCCAGCGGCAGATAGATCAGTCGTTCACTGCTCATGTTGAGCCATTTTCCTTGTTATAGCGATGGATCACGGTCAGTCCGTGCATCGTCAGATCATCTTCGATCGCGTCAAACCCTACATCCGCCTGATCAAAAAGCGGGGCAAGCCCCCCGGTTCCGACAACCTTCATCGGATGGCCGTACTCGGCCTTGATCCGCGCAATCAGTCCCTCGATCAAGCCGGAATACCCCCAGTACACGCCGGATTGAATGCAGCCAACTGTATTCGTACCAATGACTTTGTCGGGGCGCGTGATATCAATATGCGGTAGAGCCGCAGCACCTTGGTGAAGCGCCTCAAGGCTGAGGTTCACACCCGGCGCAATAATACCCCCAACGTAGGCACCATCCGAGGCCACAACATCGAAATTGGTGGCAGTCCCGAAGTCGACCACCACAACGTCTCCGCCATGCCTGTCGAAGGCCCCAACCGCATTGGCCAGCCTGTCCGGTCCAGGAATAGTGCCCTCATCAATGCGCGGGGCCACCGGCAAAAGGCATTCAGGTTTGCCAACGACCAACGGGCGGCAACCAAAGAACCGGTCCGCGAAAATACGAAGGTTGAACACCACGCGCGGCACGGTCGAGGCGATCACCACATCGGTGATGTCCGCCTCGATCCCGTAGTGTTTCACTAATGTCGAATACCATGTGAAATAGGCATCTGCCGTGCGGGAATGATGGGTCGAGGTTCGCAACGTGCACAGAAACTGCTTACCATCCCAGATCGAAAAAACAGTGTTTGTGTTGCCGCAATCAATAGCCAAAAGCATTTGCGTTCCTCTCAGAAATACACGTCGGCGGCTGGGATCGCGACCCGGCCTTTGGCGGTGTTTAGAACAAGGTTACCGCTGGCGTCCACCGTTTCAAAAGTGCCCATCGTTTCGGACGTCGCTGTTTTGGCTGTAATCACTTCGCCCAAACGCGCGGCCCGATCCAACCATGCCGTACGGATCGGCTCGAACCCATAGGTCACGAACTGCGTCTCATAGCGAGCAAACGCGGCGGCCAACTCTGTTAGGAAATCCTCGGGCATGACGTCTGCGCCGGTCTCGGACAAAAGCGAAACGGGTCGGACCGCACCCTCCTCCAGCGCGTCGGTTGGTGGGGACTGAGACAGATTGACCCCGATCCCAATCGCCAAGTGAGACAGGTCGCGCCCTTGGCCCGTACTCTCCAGCAATATCCCCGCAAGTTTTCCGCCGTTCAGCAGCACATCATTTGGCCATTTCAAAGACAGCCCATCGGACCGCCCCGAGGCAGCAACACAGGCATCAAACAGAGCGAGGGCTGCAACAAAGCTCCGCAACGCTGCTTGTTCGGGATTACCACTTGGTCGCATCAATAAAGTGGCAGCCAGGTTTCCAACGGGATTGGCCCATGCACGTCCCCGACGTCCACGCGCCGCAGTTTGGTTATAGGCCATGATCCACACTGGCCCCGCCGCCGTTGGTGCGATGCGCGAAGCTTCGTTCAACGTACTGTCAACCGTTTGCAACACATGCAAACCGTAACCTTGTGGCCAATCCGTCATGGTAAAAAGGCCCGGTCCAACGACCGAGCCCCTCTGATTTGTGTGATTTCAGGGTTAATTGACAAGCGTCGCCGCCGCAGCAGCTGCCGCGCCTTCAACACCAAATTGGTAGAAAATTCCCACCAGCATCAAAGCAGCCGACCCCATCAGGGCGACCCACAGAACAGGCGTCGAGCGCGTTTCAATCGGGTCTTCGTTTTCTTCGCCGAAATACATGTAGAACACGATCCGCAGGTAATAGAACGCACCGATGACCGATGCGATGGCCGACACGATCACCAGACCCGTCAGGCCCGCGCTGACACCGGCCTGCCAAACGCCGAACTTGGCGAAGAAACCCAGCATCGGCGGTACGCCCGCAAGGCTGAACATCAGAATCAGAACCGCAAGCGCCTTGCCCGGGTCACGTTTGGAATACTGCCGCAGCGCGTCAATATCCGTGACGGGCTTACCGTCCCGCTCCATCATCAGGATGAACGCAAAGGTGCCGATATTCATGGTCACATAGATCGCCAGATACATCAGCATCGCCTTGACGCCCATTTCCGTACCCGCCGCCAGACCGATCAGCGCATAGCCCATATGCGCAATCGACGAAAACGCCATCAGTCGCTTGATGTCACGCTGCCCGATCGCAGCCACTGCACCCAACAGCATCGACAAGACCGAGAGCAGAACGATCACCTGCTGCCAGTCCTTGATCACGCCGCCGAACGCGTCATGCAGCAGCCGCGCAAATAGCGCCATCGCCGCCACTTTCGGCGCGGTAGCGAAGAAAGCGGTGATTGGTGTCGGTGAGCCTTCGTATACGTCCGGCGTCCACATGTGGAACGGCACGGCTGACACTTTGAAGGCCAGCCCCGAGATCAGGAAGATCAGGCCAAACAGCAGTCCGACCGAGACGTCTCCGTGATGGACCGTCTGGATGATGCCCGAGAACAGCGTGGTGCCCGTGAAGCCATATACAAGCGACGCACCGTACAGCAACAAGCCCGAGCTTAGCGCGCCCAGAACGAAATACTTCAGACCAGCCTCGGTGGATTTTGCACTGTCGCGGCGCAGAGCGGCCACGACGTACAGCGCCAGCGATTGCAGCTCCAACCCCATATACAGGGACATCAGATCACCGGCGCTGACCATCATCATCATACCCACGGCGGCAAGTGCCACCAGCAAGGGGTATTCGAACCGCAACAGCCCGCGACGCGACATGTAATCCTGGCTCATCAACAGAACGGCTGCCGCAGATAGCAGGATCGCTACCTTGGCAAAGCGCGAGAACCCGTCATCGACGAACATGCCATTGAAGGCCACGTTGGTGCCGTCGCCATTGGTGGCGATCCAAATCGCCAGCAGCGCCATCAGGCCCGAGGTCGCCCAGACCAGAACCGGGGCCAGCCCGTCTTTTGTGGTGTAGACAGCCCCGATCAGCGCCGCCATCGCATATACGGCCAGAACGATCTCTGGCAGGATGATTGTCAGATCAGCTTGGATCATCTCCGAAGCTCCCTTAATGCGAAGCGGCTGTCTGGATCACGGCCTCAGCCGCGGCCAGAGCCGTGTCATAGTTCGAAATCAGTGCGGCGGTCGAGTCGCCGATCACATCGGTTACCAGCGACGGATAGACACCCAGCAGGATGGTCATCACGATCAGCGGTGCAAAGATCAGCCGCTCGCGCGAGCTCATGTCCGTCATCGCCTTGAGGCTTTCCTTGATCAGATCGCCAAAGACCACTCGACGGTATAGCCACAGCGCATACCCGGCCGAGAAGATCACCCCGGTCGCAGCCACCGCCGTTACCCATGTGTTGACCTGGAAGGCTCCCATCAAGGTCAGGAATTCGCCGATAAAGCCCGAGGTGCCAGGCAGACCGACATTCGCCATGGTGAACAGCATGAAGACCAGCGCATAAGCGGGCATCCGGATCACCAAGCCGCCATATGCGTCAATGTCACGGGTGTGCATCCGGTCATAGATCACGCCGACACACAGGAACAACGCCGCCGAGATGAACCCGTGGCTGATCATCTGGAAGATCGCGCCATCAATCCCCTGCTGGTTCGCCGCAAAAATCCCCATGGTCACAAAACCCATATGCGCGACCGAAGAATAGGCGATCAGCTTTTTCATATCCTCCTGCACCAGCGCCACCAGCGAGGTGTAGACAACCGCAATCGCCGACATCCACAGCACCAGATCGGTCATCACCGCCGAGCCCACTGGGAACATCGGCAAGCTGAACCGTAGGAAGCCATAGCCGCCCATCTTCAGCAGAATCGCCGCCAGAACGACCGAGCCCGCCGTCGGGGCCTGCACGTGCGCGTCTGGCAACCAGGTATGCACCGGCCACATTGGCATTTTCACCGCGAAAGATGCAAAGAACGCCAGGAACATCAGCGTCTGCATTCCGCCGACAATATAGACACCCATCACGCTGAAGCTTTCAGACGAGAACTGATGGCTCATCAGTGCTTCGATATCCGTGGTGCCTGCATCCGCGTACATGGCAACCATCGCCACCAGCATCAGCACCGAGCCGAGGAAGGTATAGAGGAAGAATTTGAAGCTGGCATAGATGCGGTTCGCCCCGCCCCAGATGCCGATGATCAGGAACATCGGGATCAGACCAGCCTCGAAGAACAGGTAGAACAGCACCAGATCCAGTGCCATGAACACGCCCAGCATCAGCGTTTCCAGCAGCAGGAAGGCGATCATGTATTCCTTGACCCGGTCGGTCACATTCCAGCTGGCCAGAATGGTCAGCGGCATGATGAAAGTGGTCAGCAGCACGAACAACACGCTGATGCCGTCCACGCCCATCTTGTATTTCAGGCCCAGCAGCCACTCACCCTCTTCCACCATCTGAAATCCGGTGTTCGAGGGGTCAAAGCCTGTATAGATGCCAATCGAGACAAGGAACGTCACCGTGGTCGCCACCAGCGCGACCCATTTCGCGTTGCGCTGCGCGGCGTCGTCATCTCCGTGCAGGAACAGGGCCAGAATGGCCGCTGCCACTGCGGGGATGAAAGTAACGATCGAGAGGATATTATCCATTAGTGTGCGCCTCCGCCGATCGACATCCAGGTGACAAGGGCTGCAATCCCCAAGACCATCCAGAAGGCATAAGTAAAGATGTAGCCCGTCTGCGCCTTGCCTGCGAGGCGGGTTAAGAAGGGAACAACGCCCATGGCGATCCCGTTCAGGAAGCCGTCAATGGTGTTGCCATCGCCGCGTTTCCACAGGAACCGTCCAAGCGCAACGGTGGGTTTGACGAAGATCACATTGTAGATTTCGTCAAAGTACCACTTGTTCAGCAGGAACAGGTACAGCGGCCGCTGGTTCGCTGCCAGACGTCCTGGCAGAGACGGGTTCACGATGTAGAACCAATAGGCCATCGCAAAGCCCAGCAGCATCGCAACAAAGGGTGAAAACTTGACCCACTTAGGCGCCGCATGCGCATCGTCCAGCACATGGTTGTCCGGCGCCATATACAGCGCGCCCTCGCCCGGCTCACCTGCGAAAACATAGTGATGATCGCCATGAGCATCCTTTTCACCATGACCGTCATCCGCGTGGTCATCGCCGTGGCTTTCATCTGCGTGGCTATCATCGCCATGCGCGTCGGCTTTGCCGTGATCACCGGCCTCGGCATGTTCCGACGCCTCAGCCACCGGGATGCCATAGAACTTGCCGACCTTGTCCGCGTGGCCGAAGAAATTGCCGTACCAAATCATGCCCGCAAAGACCGCGCCCAGCGAGAGAACGCCCAGCGGCACCAGCATGACCATCGGGCTTTCATGCGCATGGTCATGCGTATGTTTGTCGCCGCGCGGCGTGCCGTAGAAGGTCAGGAAGATCAGACGCCAGCTGTAGAAGGACGTAAACGCCGCCGCTACGACCAACAGCCAGAAGCCATAGGAAGACCCACCGGCATAGGCGCTCTCGATGATCGCATCCTTCGACAGGAAGCCAGCGAAACCGAAGGTCGTCAGCGGAATGCCCACACCTGTGATGGCCAGTGTGCCAATCATCATCGCCCAAAACGTATAGGGGATCTTTTTGCGCAGCCCGCCATATTCAGTCATCTCTTGTTCGTGGTGCATGGCGTGGATCACGGACCCCGCGCCAAGGAACAACAGCGCCTTGAAGAACGCGTGTGTGAACAGGTGGAACATCGCCGCCGAATACATGCCGACACCTGCGGCCACAAACATGTAGCCCAGCTGCGAACAGGTCGAATAGGCGATGACGCGCTTGATGTCGGTCTGAACCAGACCCACGGTCGCCGCAAAAAACGCGGTCGAAGCTCCCAGCACGGTGATGAATCCGGTCGCACCCGGCGCGAACTCCATGAGCGGCGACATACGGCATACAAGGAACACACCCGCCGTCACCATGGTCGCGGCGTGGATCAGGGCCGACACAGGCGTCGGGCCTTCCATCGCGTCGGGCAACCATGTGTGCAGGATCAACTGCGCCGATTTCCCCATCGCGCCGATAAACAGCAGCACGCAGATGACCTCAACAGCGGTCCATTCGCCCCACAGGAAGTGCAGCTTCTCTTCGGCCAAGGCGGGCGCCGAGGCGAAAATGTCCGAGAAGTTGATGCTGTCGGTCAGCAAGAACAGCGCGAAAATCCCCAGCGCAAAGCCAAAGTCGCCGACACGGTTCACGATAAACGCTTTCATCGCCGCCGCATTGGCCGATGGTTTGCGATAATAAAACCCGATCAGCAAGTAGGATGCTACGCCCACGCCTTCCCAGCCAAAGAACATCTGCACCAGATTGTCCGCCGTCACCAGCATCAGCATCGCGAAGGTAAAGAAGGACAGATAGGCGAAGAAACGCGGCTTATAGCTCTCGCCCTCGCGCCATTGCGGGTCGTGATCCATGTAGCCGAAGGAATAGAGGTGCACGAGCGCCGAAACCGTCGTCACCACGATCAGCATGATCGCGGTCAGACGGTCCAAACGGATGGCCCAGCTTGTCGACAACGATCCGCTCTCGATCCAGCGCATAATCTCGATCTGTTGCGTCACCCCGTCGAAGGCAAAGAACACGATCCACGACAGCAGACAGGCCAGAAACAGCAGGCCCGTTGCGGTCCACATGGCGGCTTTCTCACCAATGAACCGCCAGCCGAAACCGCAGATCAACGCGCCCACCAGCGGGGCAAAGAGGATGGTGGTTTCCATAGTTCTCTTAGCCCTTCATCATATTGACGTCTTCAACCGAGATGGTGCCACGGTTGCGGAAGAAGCAGACCAGAATGGCCAGACCAATCGCCGCCTCGGCGGCCGCAACTGTCAGGACAAACAGCGTAAACACCTGTCCGACCAGATCGCCCAGGAAACTGGAAAACGCCACGAGGTTGATATTCACCGCCAAAAGCATCAACTCGATGCTCATCAGCAGGATGATGACGTTCTTGCGGTTCAGGAAGAGACCGAAGATGCCGATGACGAACAGCGTCGCCGCCACAGTCAGGTAATGTTCAAGTCCGATCATTTTCTTTCGGTCCCATTCGTTTCCTGTTTTTCGCGGCCCTATACCCGATCCAACCAAGTACAACAGGCACCGCAATTAGTATTTTTAGCAGCCGGTACTCCATTGGAAGTACCAGCGGCAATGTCACAACCCCTGCCCCGGTTTCACGTCCTTCAGCTCCATCGCCTTGGCCGGGTCGCGCATCATTTGGCCGATGATGTCCTGACGTTTGATGTCCTGACGGTGGCGAAGGGTCAGTACGATGGCGCCAATCATAGCCACCAGCAGGATCAGACCCGCCAGTTGGAACAGAAGGAAGTATTGGTCGTAAAGGATGACACCCAGCGCCTCGGTGTTGTGGCGGTCGGTCGGAACCGGTTGGGCCAGATTGGCCTCAACGCCTTGCGCGCTGTCCCATGCACCGAACGCCATGACGAACTGCATCAGGATGACCAGACCGATCAGCAATGCCAGCGGCATATAACGCGCCATCTCGGCCTTAAGCTCGGCAAAGTCGACGTCCAGCATCATCACCACGAACAGGAACAACACCGCGACCGCGCCCACATAGACGATGATCAGCAGCATCGCCACGAACTCAGCCCCCAGCAGCACGAACAGCCCCGCCGAGGACAGGAAGGACAGTATCAGCCAAAGCACTGAGTGCACCGGCTGGCGGCTGATCACCGTGAACAGGCCGCCGGTGATGGCGCTAATGGCAAACAGATAAAAGGCAAAGACGGTCATTGATCCTCATCCTTGTTGTCGTCCATGACCTCTTGCGCCAGATCCAGCGCACGGGTCATGGCCGGGATGCCAGCAAACACCGACATCTGACCGATCGTTTCCACGATCTCTTGTTTTCTGGCCCCGGCTTCCAGAGCGTGACGCACGGTTTGACGCACCGCGGTATCGGCCTGCGCGCCCTGACAGGTCAGCCCGGCCAGCGTCAGCAACAGGCGGGTTTTGGCGTCCAGTCCGTCCTTGTTGACGGTGTTGCCGAACATCATCTCCATGATCTCTTTTGGCATGGTCGGCCAAAGCGCCTCGAACCCTTTGGGCGAGAAGTTCTCCATCGCCGGGTTCATCGCCTTGGCCATGTCCTGAGCCTGACGCATCATCAGCTCGAACGGATTTGTCGGCGTGTCATTCATCGGTACGGCGCATCCATTTCCAGATTGCGGGCGATCTCGGCTTCCCAGCGTTCACCGTTGTCGAGCAGTTTTTCCTTGTCGTAGAACAGCTCTTCGCGGGTTTCCGTGGCGAATTCGAAATTCGGACCTTCGACGATGGCATCGACCGGGCAGGCCTCCTGGCAGAAGCCGCAATAGATACACTTGGTCATGTCGATATCATACCGCGTGGTGCGGCGGCTGCCGTCTTCGCGCGGTTCGGCGTCGATGGTGATGGCCTGGGCCGGGCAGATCGCCTCGCACAGTTTACAGGCGATGCAGCGTTCCTCGCCGTTTGGATAACGGCGCAGGGCGTGTTCGCCACGAAAACGAGGGGACAGCGGTCCCTTTTCATGCGGGTAATTCACGGTGGCCTTCGGGGCAAAGAAGTACTTCAGACCCAGTTTCATCCCGACCCAGAAGTCCTGCAGCAGAAAGTACTTAGCGGCGCGGGTATAGTCGATTTGGGTCATATCAGCCTCCTACGCTCCAACGGGCGAACGCACCCCAGAACCAGTCGAATTTCGCCGCAAAGGCCACGAAAACCACCCATACCAGCGAGAATGGCAGGAACACCTTCCACCCCAGACGCATCAGCTGGTCGTAGCGGTAGCGGGGCGTGATCGCCTTGACCATCGCGAAGAGGAAGAAGAAGAACGCCATCTTGGCGACCATCCACAAAACGCCATCCGGCAGGCCGGGGATTGGCGACAGCCAGCCACCAAAGAACAGCAGAGAGATCAACGCGCACATCAGGAAGATGGCGATGTATTCCCCTGCCATGAACAGCAGGAAGGGCGTGGCCGAGTACTCGACCTGATAGCCTGCGACCAGTTCCGATTCCGCCTCGGGCAGGTCAAAGGGTGGTCGGTTGGTTTCGGCCAACGCCGAGATGAAGAACAGGAACACCATCGGGAAATGCGGCAGCCAGTACCAGCTAAAGAAGCCAAACCGACCGTCCTGTGCCTCGACGATGTTTCCAAAATTCATCGACCCGGTCGAGATGATCACGCCGATGATGATCAGGCCCAACGAGACCTCGTACGAAATCATCTGCGCGGCAGACCGCAGTGACCCAAGGAATGGGTACTTTGAGTTCGACGCCCAACCGCCCATAATCACGCCATAAACTTCCAACGACGATACAGCAAAGACATAAAGGATCGCCACGTTCAGGTCGGACAGAACCCAGCCATCGTTGAACGGGATCACCGCCCAGGCGATCATCGCAAGCACGAAGGATGTCAGCGGCGCCAGCATAAAGACCGTGCGGTCGGCACCTGCCGGAATGACAACCTCTTTCACCACGTATTTCAGCGCATCCGCCACCGATTGCAGCAAGCCATAGACACCCACCACGTTGGGCCCCCGGCGCATCTGGACCGCCGCCCAAATCTTGCGGTCGCCATAGACGAGGAACAACAGAGAGATCATCACAAAGGCAACGACTGCAAGCACTTGCGCCAGAATGATGATGGCTATTCCGCCTGGGGTGTTAAAGAATTCAGCCATTGGTCCTCACACCGTGGGTATTCCGTTTTACGCGCGCGATACGAAGGCCAGATGCCTGCGCATTTAGCGGCTGGGTCGGCGCGTTGGTGTAAACAGCATCTGTCGCCATTGCGCCACCCTTAATCTTGAGTTTCACACACAAATCAGGCGCGGCGTACTGCCACCCGGCAGTCGCCTTACCTTGCGATATGAAACAGTTCTGGTTCATTCCGCTGCAATCTTCTCGGCTTTAAGAGCCAGCGCCTGCGCCGAGAGCTCGGCCATCAACTGCGACGCCCGGGCAATCGGGTTGGTCAGATAGAAATCCTTGACGGCATAGCGGAAGGTTGCCTTGCCTAGTGGACCTGCATCCAACACCTGAGCTTCGTTCTCGATCACCTCATCAACGCGAGCCAGATGTGGAACCGCCTCGATCAGAGTGGTGCGCAATTGCGCCAGCGAGTCGAAAGGCAATGTGGCACCCAGCTCGGCCGAGAGCGCACGCAGGATCGCCCAGTTTTCCTTGGCCTCACCGGGCGCAAAGCCAGCACGCATGGCCAGTTGCGGGCGACCTTCGGTGTTGACGAACAGGCCGTTTTCCTCGGTGTAGGCCGCGCCAGGCAGGATCACGTCGGCACGGTGTGCACCCCGATCTCCGTGGCTGCCCTGATAGATGACAAAGGCACCCTCACCAATCTCGACCTCATCCGCGCCCAGATTGTAGATCACGTCTGCAGCGCTGACTGCGTCCATGCCGCTGTCGTTCGTCGCGTCCACGTCCATTGCGCCGACACGCGATGCTGCGGTGTGCAGAACGATCAGGCCGCTTTCGGTGTTGGCGGCAATGGCTTGCGCTGCGGCCAGAACGGCGGCCCCGTCAGCCTCTTGCAGCGCACCCTGACCAACGATCACCAGTGACGGCTTGCCCTTGATCTCATCATCACCGCCCATATCCACGGCAGCCTGCAGGGCGGCGCGGTCGTCACCCATATGATGGTAGGGATACGTCAGTTCCGCAGCGGGCCCGACCAGGGCCACTTCGGCCCCATGCGCCCACGCTTTGCGAATACGCGCGTTCAGAACCGGCGCTTCGTCGCGCGGGTTGGTGCCGATCAGCAAAATGCGTTCCGCCGAGTCGATATCTTCGATCGCGGCGGTGCCGGCATAAGCCCCACGATTGCCCGCAGGCAACTTAGCACCGTCGGTACGGCATTCGACAACACCGCCCTGCCCCTCGATCATCTGTTTCAGGGCAAACGCAGCCTCAACCGGGGCCAGATCTCCCACGATACCGGCGGGTTTCTCGGCTCCTTTCAGCGCTTCGGCAGCTTTGGTCAAAGCCTCGGGCCAGGTCGCCGGGCGCAATTTGCCATTCTCGCGCACGTAAGGCTTGTCAAGACGCTGGCGACGCAGCCCATCCCAGACAAACCGCGTCTTGTCGCTGATCCATTCCTCGTTCACGCCATCATGGTTGCGCGGAAGGAACCGCATCACTTCGCGTCCCTTGGTGTCTACGCGAATGTTCGAGCCCAGAGCATCCATGACATCGACGCTTTCGGTCTTGGTCAATTCCCACGGACGGGCGGTAAAGGCGTAAGGCTTCGAGGTCAGCGCCCCAACCGGGCACAAATCGATGATGTTCCCCTGCAGATTCGATTGCAGAGTCTCGTTTAGATACGAGGTGATCTCGGCATCTTCACCGCGCCCGGTCTGGCCCATCTGGGTGATCCCGGCGACCTCGGTAGTGAAGCGCACACAGCGCGTGCAGCTGATGCAGCGCGTCATCGCGGTGCCGACCAATGGCCCCAAATCCAGATCATCAACCGCGCGTTTGGCTTCCTTGAAGCGCGAGCCCGAAACACCGTAGGCCATCGCCTGATCCTGCAGATCACATTCGCCACCCTGATCGCAGATGGGGCAATCCAGCGGGTGATTGATCAGCAGGAACTCCATCACCCCTTCGCGGGCCTTCTTAACCATGGGCGAGTTCGTCTTGACCACCGGCGCCTGACCTTCCGGCCCAGGACGCAGGTCGCGCACCTGCATCGCGCAGGACGCCGCCGGTTTCGGCGGTCCCCCGACGACTTCGACCAGACACATCCGGCAGTTTCCGGCAATAGAAAGACGCTCGTGGTAGCAGAAACGCGGGACCTCGACCCCGGCCTCTTCACAAGCTTGGATCAGGGTCATCGAGCCATCAACTTCGATTTCCTGCCCATCGATATTCACTTTGCGGAGGTCAGACATGGCTTTCAGTTCGCCCTCAAATACACGCCAATGGCGCTGTTTCTATCGATTTCCTTCTTGCCCAACGAGCAAAAGGAAGTGGGGTTGTCGTAAGATACGCCATTGGCGGCCAGATACGCTTCGCCTTTGGCGCGCATACGGTCCTTTTCGGCGTCCGAGTCCACATAGGCCCGGATTTCCGTGTCCGAATACCCCAGTTTATTCGCTTTGGACCTAAGGTCCCACATCACACCAATCGCCTTCAGACGGCGCCCGCTGATCGACGGGCAGAGTTCCGAAATCTCGTTTGCGATCGCGATGTAATAGAGTTCGTCGTCAATCTCTTTGACTTCGCGCAAAGGCGGTTTCGCCTCAGCCAGGGCAGGAATGCCCAATACTGCGAAAACCGTCAGAGCTTTTAGTACTTGCATGACATATCCTTTCGTCTTGGTTCCACCAAGACGACCTGCGGGCTGGACGTTATGCAATAACGCCTGCCGCAACCCAGCATGATATGTCTGCATCTGCATCATGGACGGCGACACCGCCCTGCAAAGGTCAATTTATCGTCTACCACGCGCAACTTTTCAGGCTCGGTGTCCGGACCAACAGCCCAGTCGATGCGAGATGACCCAAAACTGGTGATACAGAACTTTGTTCCTTCAAAGCGCCCTGCCTCACGGGCCCCGTCCAAGGAAGCAGAGACGCCGTTGACCACCACTGTGAATTCTGTAGGTGACCTTTTCTTGTCGACCGG
Source organism: Ruegeria sp. SATB045 (assembly GCF_059613525.1). Classification (NCBI taxonomy): domain Bacteria; kingdom Pseudomonadati; phylum Pseudomonadota; class Alphaproteobacteria; order Rhodobacterales; family Roseobacteraceae; genus Ruegeria; species Ruegeria sp. SATB045. Next base: position 390,487 of record NZ_JBXWSR010000019.1, read on the forward strand.
CTTCACCTTGGTGCGGAAATACTGGCCATCAAACCTAACCTGATCCGAAGATGGGGTTATCAGTCCACAGGCCGAGACCGCAAATAACGCGCCAAGGGCGACCGACCGGACTACGCCTGCCCCAAAGGTCTTGTTCCGAAGCATCCGACTTGCAACCATCAGAATGCCGCCACCAGTGCAATGATGCCCATTACGACCATGCAAGCCCAGCCAATCACGTAGAGAACGGACCTTAAGCCACTGTTTGGGCGACCAAGTCCACGAATATGGACAAACAGCATTACCAGCCGCGCAACCAAGGCAAGCGAAGCCAGCAGGTTTACCCAGAATGGATTGGCACCCATCAGAATAGCGGCAAACGTTACGGCGACATAGGCTGGCAGTGTTTCGGTCCCATTCAGATAGGCACGGTTCAGACGATACGCCTTATCCGAGTAGTCCTGTTCAGGCGTTGCACCGGGCGCAAGTCCTTTGCCCTGCTTTGCCAGGGCTGTGAACGGAGCCATAAACAGCACGACTAGGGTGAAAATCACCACCGATGCAACAGCATGACCGTATTCTGCAAAGGTCTCCATCAAAAGTTACTCCGCCGCCATCGCGCCGGTGCGACCGGATTTCTGCGCCTTTATGCGATCCTCGATCTCTTCGCGGAAGTTGCGGATCAGGCCTTGAATCGGCCAAGCGGCCGCGTCGCCCAAGGCGCAGATTGTGTGACCTTCGACCTGTTTGGTCACATCGAACAGCATGTCGATCTCTTCCAGCTCGGCCTCGCCGCGCACCAGACGGTCCATGACGCGCATCATCCAGCCAGTACCTTCGCGGCAAGGCGTACACTGGCCACAGCTTTCGTGCTTGTAGAACTTCGACAGCCGCCAAATCGCCTTGATGATATCAGTGGACTTGTCCATCACGATCACCGCAGCCGTCCCAAGCCCCGAGCCCAGATCGTTGCGCAGGTAATCAAAATCCATGATTGCGTCGCGCATATTCTCGCCGCGCACACACGGAACTGACGAGCCGCCCGGAATCACCGCCAGCAAATTGTCCCAGCCGCCGCGAATACCGCCGCAATGGGTCTCGATCAGCTCTTCGAACGAGATCGACATCGCCTCTTCGACGACGCAGGGGTTGTTCACATGGCCCGAGATCGCAAACAGCTTGGTGCCTGCATTGTTCTGGCGACCAAAGCCCGCAAACCAATCTGCGCCCCGGCGCAGGATCGTCGGCACAACGGCGATCGATTCCACATTATTCACGGTCGTCGGGCAGCCATAGAGGCCAGCGCCCGCCGGGAACGGAGGCTTCATCCGGGGCATGCCCTTCTTGCCCTCAAGGCTCTCGATCAGGGCGGTTTCCTCGCCGCAGATATAGGCCCCGGCACCGTGATGCAGGAACAGGTCGAAATCCCAGCCCGAGCCTGCCGCGTTCTTGCCCAACAGGCCCGCATCATATGCTTCGTCAATCGCTGCCTGCAGGGCCTCACGCTCACGAATGTATTCGCCGCGCAGATAGATGTAGCAAGTATGCGCATTCATCGCGAAAGACGCGATCAGGCAACCCTCGATCAGCGTGTGCGGATCATGGCGCATGATCTCTCGGTCTTTGCAAGTACCGGGTTCGGATTCGTCGGCGTTCACAACCAGGTAAGCCGGGCGACCGTCGCTTTCCTTGGGCATGAACGACCATTTCAAACCGGTCGGAAAGCCCGCCCCGCCGCGACCTCGCAGGCCCGAGTCCTTCATCGTCTGGATGATCCAGTCGCGGCCCTTTTCGATCAGGCCAGCCGTGCCGTCCCAATGCCCGCGCGCCTGTGCGCCCCGCAATGTGCGCTCATGCATCCCGTAGATGTTGGTAAAGATCCGGTCCTGATCCTTCAGCATCGCGTGTTACCTTCAGCTGTCCTGACGCATACGCCAGAGTTGAAATATGTTGACGCCCGCATAGATGAAACCCGCCAGTGCGGCGAAATCAAACAGCAGCGCATACCGAGCGGTCAAACCCAGCGCGGGACCGATGAAAAGGTTCATGGCAAGCCAAATCACCATCGTCACCGCAATGACAATGCCGATATGTCGGCCCTTTCGGGCTATGGCCAGTTCCTTGTCCTTATCCATCTTACCCTGATGCCCGACTGGGCACCGTCATTTAGTCTTCGTATGTGCCATCTTCCTTGGCACGTTTGGCAAATTCTGTCTCTTGGCCCGAGGCCAGACTTTTCGCCTGTTCAATCCAGCCGTCGCGTTCGATCCGGCCTTTGAACTTCAGCCGAGCATCGACCCAGGCCACATGTTCGGGTGTCCAGCCTGCGATCTGGTCGTAGTGATAGAAGCCCAGCCCGTTCAGCGTTTCTTCTAACTTCGGTCCGACCCCTTTGAGCAGCTTGAGGTCATCTGCCTTGCCACCGCGCGGGTCGGTCAATGTCTCGGGTTGTTCCTCGCCAACTGTCTCTGCCTTGGCCTTCGCCTCTTCAGCCTGCTTCACGGCAGGTTTCGGCGTCGCACGCTCCTTCGGAGGTTTCGGGGCCGTTTTGGTTGCCGCCGCCTTGCCATCCTTACCCAGCCAAGGGGTCAGGATGGGCACTTCGGTTCCGTCGATGCGTTTGACAGTGTCCCCCAGATCAGAAGCCAGTTCGACACTCGCATTGTATTTAGGCTTGCCCGCCTCATACTCGGTCAAGCTGCTTAAACCGCTCAACGGTTCCGCCGCATAACGCCCGTTCTGCGGGCCCGGAGTCGGAACCTTGCCCGCCACCAGATCATCGATGATCTTGCCAAAGTTCTCGGCGGTCAGGTCTTCATAATAGTCCTTGCCGATCTGCGCCATCGGCGCGTTGGTGCAAGAGCCGAGGCATTCCACCTCTTCCCAACTCAGCTTACCATCTGCGGACAAAACGTGCGGCTTGGCGGCGATCTTGTCCTTGCAGACAGCGATCAAGTCCTCGGCCCCGCAGATCATGCAAGAGGTTGTGCCGCATACCTGAATATGTGCCACCGATCCAACAGGTTGCAGCTGAAACATGAAGTAGAACGAGGCGACCTCAAGAACGCGAATATACGCCATGCCCAGCATGTCGGCGACGGATTCGATCGCCGGACGGGACAGCCACCCCTCCTGCTCTTGCGCGCGCCATAGCAACGGGATAACCGCGCTGGCCTGACGACCTTCGGGGTATTTGGTGATCTGTGCTTCGGCCCATTGCTGGTTGGCAGCCGTGAAGGCGAAAGCATCGGGTTGTTCGGGGTGAAGACGGCGGAGCATTAGCGGTCAATCTCTCCAAATACGACATCCATGGTGCCGATGATGGCGGCGACGTCGGCCAGTTGGTGTCCTCCGGCGACGTGATCCATGGCTTGCAGGTGCAGGAAGCCCGGCGCGCGCAGTTTGGCGCGGTAGGGTTTGTTGGTGCCGTCGGCGACCAGATAGACGCCGAACTCACCCTTGGGGGCTTCGACGGCGGCGTAAACCTCGCCCGCAGGGACGTGGAAGCCTTCGGTATACAGTTTGAAGTGATGGATCAGGCTTTCCATCGAGGTCTTCATGTCCGAGCGTTTCGGCGGGGTGATCTTGCCGCGCGCCAAAACGTCACCCGGGCATTCGCGGATTTTGGCGATGGCTTGGCGGATGATCAGCAGTGACTGACGCATCTCTTCCATTCGCACCAGATAGCGGTCATAGCAGTCGCCGTTCTTGCCGACGGGGATCTGAAAATCGAACTCGTCATAGCATTCATAGGGCTGCGCGCGGCGCAAATCCCAGGCCAGACCCGATCCGCGCACCATCACGCCCGAGAAGCCGTATTTCTGAATGTCATCCTCAGTCACAACGCCAATATCGGCGTTGCGCTGTTTAAAGATGCGGTTTTCGGTCAACAGGCCGTCGATGTCGTCCAGAACGGCGGGGAATTCGTGACTCCACGCCTCGATATCATCCAGCAGTTCGGGCGGCAGGTCCTGATGGACACCTCCGGGGCGGAAATAGGCCGCGTGCAGGCGGGCTCCGCAAGCACGCTCATAAAACACCATCAGCTTTTCGCGTTCCTCAAAACCCCAGAGCGGCGGCGTCAGTGCGCCCACGTCCATCGCCTGCGTGGTCACGTTCAGCAAGTGGTTCAGGATGCGCCCGATCTCGGAATACAGAACCCGGATCAGCGAGCCACGGCGCGGCACCTCAACCCCGGTCAGTTTTTCAATGGCCAGACACCAGGCATGTTCCTGGTTCATAGGTGCCACGTAATCCAGACGGTCGAAATACGGCAGGTTCTGCAGATACGTCCGGCTTTCCATCAGCTTCTCAGTACCACGGTGCAGCAGACCGATATGCGGGTCGCAACGCTCGACAATCTCGCCGTCAAGCTCAAGAACCAGACGCAAAACTCCGTGCGCCGCAGGATGTTGCGGGCCGAAGTTAATGTTAAAGTTGCGGATCTTCTGTTCTCCGCTCAGCGCGTCTGTGCTGCCGTCATCGTATCTTGAGCCGTCCATCAACGCCCTCGTTTCTTCTTTGCTTCGGCCCGAACCCGGACCTTTTCGGCCTCAGCCGCCTTGGCTGCGGCCCCTGCAAGCAAGACGCCCAAAGCGCCCAAAATGATCAGTTCGCCCATCATGTCAGCGTCGCTCCATCTCTTGCAGCTTCATGGCCATCATCCACAACAGGACAATCACAGCCGGAGAGATAATGCAGGCAAACGCCCAGTTCTTGTTGATCCCGAAATGCGGCAGCAGCTTGATCATCGGTACGACCGTTGCGACCACCAGAATTATCCAGATCAGGAACTCAAACATGACGGTTACTCCTGTTTTTCATCCCCCGGCAGAATGTAATTCGCACCTTCCCATGGGGACATGAAATCGAACTGCCGGTATTCCTGTACCAAGCTCACCGGCTCATAAACGACGCGCTTTTCGGCCTCGTCATAACGAACCTCGGTATAGCCCGTTGTCGGGAAATCCTTGCGCAGCGGATAGCCGCGGAAACCGTAGTCTGTCAGGATGCGCCGCAGATCGGGGTGACCCGAGAATAAGATGCCGAACATGTCGAACACCTCACGTTCGAACCAGTTGGCCGAGGGGTGAACATCGACAATCGAAGGCACCATGTCTTCCTCGCGGATCGACACCCGCAGGCGGATCCGCTGATTCTGGTACATGGACAGGAAGTGGTAAACCACATCGAACCGCTTGGCGCGCTCCGGGTAATCGACGCCGGTGATATCGACCAGAGACGAGAACTTGCAATTCGGGTCGGACTTCAGGAATTCGACGAATTCAACCAGGTTCGACGGGGCCACATCCACGTTCAGTTCGCCATGAGTCACGTCCCAGGACAGAACGCAATCAGTGCGCTTGAGTTCCAGCTGTGCGCCGAGTTCTTTGAGTGCTTCGCTCATTCACCCTCTCCTTCAGCGCACAATCGTGCCGGTGCGGCGGATTTTGCGTTGCAACTGCATCAGGCCATAAAGCAACGCCTCAGCGGTCGGAGGACAGCCAGGCACGTAGATATCCACCGGAACGATGCGGTCGCAACCGCGCACGACAGAATAGGAATAGTGGTAGTACCCGCCCCCATTGGCGCAGGACCCCATCGAGATCACATAACGCGGCTCGGGCATCTGATCGTAAACTTTGCGCAGCGCCGGGGCCATCTTGTTGGTCAGCGTCCCGGCCACGATCATCACGTCCGACTGACGTGGGGACGCACGCGGCGCGATGCCGAACCGTTCCGCATCGTAGCGCGGCATCGAGGTGTGCATCATCTCAACAGCACAACAGGCCAGACCGAATGTCATCCAGTGCAACGATCCGGTGCGCGCCCAGTTGATAATGTCCTCGGTCGAGGTCAGCAGGAAACCTTTGTCCTGCAACTCGGCATTCAGGGCCTGGGTGGCGACTTCTTTATCGACGCCGGCGGTGTTTGCACCCGTCATCACTCCCATTCCAAGGCCCCTTTCTTCCATTCATAGGCAAAGCCAATGGTCAGAACGCCCAGGAACACCATCATGGACCAGAAGCCCACATCGCTGATGTCTTTAAAGCCCACGGCCCATGGGAAAAGGAACGCGATTTCCAGATCGAAGATGATGAAAAGAATCGAGACCAGATAGAACCGGACATCAAACTTCATCCGCGCATCGTCAAAGGCGTTGAAGCCACATTCATATGCGCTGACCTTTTCGGGGTCGGGATTGCGGACAGCCAGAACCACAGCGGCCAGAATCAGGACGATTCCAAGGCCCACGGCAACGGCCAGAAACACCAGAATCGGGAGGTACTCCCGCAGCAGGTCTTCCACGTAAAGCTCCTTTCCTGCGCATGCCCCCAAAGGGTGCGCCGTCAATTGGCGTGTTGACTGGACATTCTCTATCCCTGCCGGGTCAGAGGGTCAACCGAACACAAACGCGCAGGGCGTGAAATATCTGCTTGCCATCAAAGGTTATTCCGGAAGAGTGATTCCTATCACCACGGCACGACGGCTATCGTCTAATCCTTACTAATCCAGGTTGGTTTTCGTTTCTCGAAAAAGGCGGCGATTCCCTCTTTGGCCTCGTCGGTTTCCCAACGGCCAACCAAAGCGCGGATCGTCTGGTCGATTACCGTGTCATCTATTCTTGGCCCCAAATCACGCACCAATCCCTTGGCCGAAGCGACAGCACCCGGCGCGCAGGACAAATAGGGGGTCACTTCGGCTTCGACCGCCTCGGGCAAATCGACAGCTGCAACCACTTTCGCCAACAAACCAAGCTCAACCGCCTCACTGGCATCGAAGAGGCGTGCAGACATAAAAACCTGCCGCGACCGTGCCTCGCCCATGCGCGCGATGACATACGGACCAATCGTGGCCGGGATCAGCCCAAGCCGCGTTTCGGTCAGCCCCATGGTCAATGTGTCGACCCCGATGGCCACATCACAGACCGCGGCCAGCCCAACACCGCCCCCGAACGCATTGCCCTGCAGCGCCCCGATCAGAGGTTTCGGCAGTGTATTCAGCGCCTGCAGCATCTCGGCCAGCTTGCGCGCCTCGGTGAACCGCGTTTCGGGGGCGGCTGCCATCTGATCCTGCATCCAGCCCAGATCACCACCGGCACAAAAGCTCTTGCCCGCGCCAGTCAGGACCACAACCCGCACCGAGTCGTCCGCCCCCAACTGCCCTGCCGCTTGCGTCAGTTCGGAGATCATCTGCGCCGACATGGCATTATGCTTGCCGGGGCGGTTCAGCGTCAGAGTGGCAACACCGCGCGTATCATTCGTAACCGAAATCGTTTCGAACATCGTTTATTCCGCTCGCATGGCGCGCGCCATCTGGGCGGCCTCTTCCACGATCGCGACATCAATGCCCGTCTGATATCCTAGCCGATCAAGATGGGCGACTACAGATTCAGTGGCGACATTCCCTGCCGCCCCCGGCGCATAAGGGCACCCTCCCAGACCGCCGACCGCCGAATCGAATGTCCGCACACCAAGCGCCAGAGCTGCGTCGATATTGTCGATGGCACGTCCCGTGGTGTCATGAAAATGCCCCGACAAACGCGTCACAGGCACCCGTTCGCGCACGGCCAAAAGCATATGAGCAATTGTGTCAGGCGTCCCCTGCCCGATCGTGTCGCCCAGCGAGATCTCATAGCAGCCGAGCGCGAACAATGTGTCGGCCACCTCGGCCACCTTTTCGGGCGAGGTCGGACCGTCATAGGGGCAGTCGGTCACGCAGGACACATAGCCCCGCACCGGCAGGTCGATATGGCGCGCGGCTTCCAGGATGGGTGTGAAGCGTTCAATGGATTCCGCAATCGTCGCGTTGATATTGGCCTTCGAGAACCCCTCGGACGCCGAGGCAAACACTGCAATCTCATCGGCTTTGGCGGCCAGCGCGTCCTCGTACCCGCGCATATTCGGTGTCAGCGCAGCATAGCGGATACCATCGGCCCGGCTGATCCCGGCCAGCACCTCGGCACTGCCTGCCATCTGCGGCACCCATTTGGGCGAGACAAAGCTGGCCACCTCGATCCGGTTGAACCCGGCTCGGCTCAGGCAATCGACCAGAGCGACTTTTTCCGCAACTGGGATTTCCCGCTGCTCGTTCTGCAGCCCGTCGCGCGGCCCCACTTCGAATATCTCGACCCGATCGCCCATCTTACTCCTCCGCTAAGCTGTTGATCCAACTGTGCCACGGCTGAGGCGGCAGGAACAGATCATTCCTCCTCCAGCCGGACCAGTGCGGCCCCGGCCTCGACCTGGGCGCCCGCCTCGACCAGTACTTCGGCCACAGTGCCGTCGCGGGCGGCCAGCAGAGAATGCTCCATCTTCATCGCTTCAAGGACGGCCAACCGGTCGCCCTCGGCCACAGCCTGCCCAGCCTGCGCAAAGACCGCCTTGACCAGACCGGGCATCGGGGCCTCGATTACATTGGTATTGCCAATGGCGCTGGTATCGCGGTCCAGCGGGTCGATCATCTCGAACACCTGGCCATAACCCTCGAATACCGTGATCTTGGAACCAGCGACCGAAACGCGCGGCATAGCTGTACCGCCGATAGTCCAGTCGCCCGCGGTACGTTCGGCCAGAATCGTCTCGTTGCCGATGTGCCAAACCTGCCGGTTCGGACCTTCGACTTGCACATCCAGATCAATCACGTCATCCGCCATAAGCTGAACAGCACGATGCAGAGGCGCCCACAGCGAGAACCCAGTCTCCTCGGATGTGTCCACCAAACCCGCAGCGGTCATGGCCGCCGCAACTGCAGCACGCGTTGAGGTTGCCGAGGTCTGAACCAACCCATCCAGATCACGCCCGATCAGCCCGGTATCCACATCACCCGATGCGAACCCTTGATGGCGAGTCAGCGCGCCCAGAAAGGCAAGGTTGGTTACAGTGCCCGCGGCCTCGGTCTGCCGCAGCGCACGGTGTAACCGTTCCAGCGCAATGTCGCGCGTAGGGCCGTGGACGATGACTTTTGCGATCATTGGGTCATACCACGGACTGATCGTATCCCCTGCCCGCACACCGCTATCGGCGCGGCAATGCGCCGGGAAGTGCAGATGCGTCAACGTCCCCGTGGCAGGCAGGAAGCCTTTGGGCACGTCCTCGGCATACAGCCGCGCCTCGAATGCGTGACCCGAGATAGAAAGGTCACTCTGCTGTTTCGGCAGCGTCTCGCCCGCGGCCACCCGCAACTGCCATTCCACCAGATCAACCCCGGTAATCGCCTCGGTCACAGGATGTTCCACCTGCAGGCGCGTGTTCATCTCCATGAACCAGAACCGATCCGGCCGCAGCCCGTCCGAGGCATCAACGATGAATTCAACCGTACCCGCACCCTTATAGCCAATCGCCTCGGCGGCGCGTACACCGGCCTGCCCCATCGCTTCGCGCATTTCAGCCGTCATACCGGGTGCCGGAGCCTCTTCGATCACCTTCTGGTGCCGCCGCTGCAACGAGCAATCGCGTTCGAACAGATGAACCCCATGGGTGCCGTCGCCGAAAACCTGCACCTCGATATGGCGCGGTTTGGAGACGAATTTCTCGACCAGAACGGCGTCGTTGCCAAAGGCCGTGCGCGCCTCGCCTCGCGCACTGTGCAGCGCGTCTGCGAAATCTTCGGCACGTTCAACCAGCCGCATACCCTTTCCGCCGCCACCTGCAACAGCTTTGATGAGAACAGGGTAGCCGATTGTGTCCGCGGCACCGGCCAAATGCTCGGGGTCCTGATTGTCGCCATGATAGCCCGGCACCACAGGCACGCCCGCCTGTTCCATCAAGACTTTGGCAGCATCCTTGAGGCCCATCTTGCGGATCGCATCCGCCGAAGGCCCGATGAAGGTAAGGCCTGCCGCCTCGACCGCATCGACGAAATCGGGGTTCTCGGACAGAAACCCGTATCCCGGATGGATCGCCTGCGCTCCGGTGTCGAGCGCCGCCTGAATGATCGTGTCGCCCTTCAGATAACTCTCCGCCGGGGCCGCGCCACCGATATGCACGGCCTCATCCGACATCTGCACATGCTTGGCCGAGGCGTCCACATCAGAATAGACCGCAACGCAGGCCACACCCATCTTTTGGGCGGTCTCGATCACCCGACAAGCAATCTCACCCCGGTTGGCAATCAGGATTTTGGTGAACATGACTTACCCCTCAACCGTCAGATCTTCGACCAACCGGAACCGCTCGCAGAGCAGCTCCATCTCGGGCTCGAACCCGCCATTTCGTTCAAAGTACCGGCGGTGATCTTCGCGCCACCCCTCAAGCGTCTCATTCTCGCCTTCGGCCAACGCAAACTCCTCGGTCACATCGCAATAGCGGCAGATCGAAACTTCGACCGTTTCGATGACCAAAGCTGGGCGATCATCCCAATCCAGAGCGATATCGCGCCGCCCCACAACCGGAGTGTCCGCGCTGCCCTCAGGATAGTCTCGCAACGCGCCGCAGGTCGCGGTTTTCTTTCCCACGCGCACCAACGCCAACAACTCGGTGCTCAGCGTTGCGTTGTCTCCAAACTTGAAGGTCTGCGCACCGGGGTAGCGGGATTTCAGTTTTTCCAGATCGACCATTTTACATCCTGAACACGCCAAAGCGTGTCTCCTCGATCGGAGCATTCAACGCCGCACTCAGCGATAAGGCCAACACATCGCGCGATTTGCGCGGGTCGATGATGCCGTCATCCCAGAGCCGCGCCGAGGCATAGAGTGGATGCGATTGCTCTTCGAACATGTCCAAGGTCGGGCGTTTGAATTCGGCCTCTTCCTCCGCCGACCAGGTGCCGCCCTGCCGCTCGATCCCGTCGCGTTTGACGGTGGCCAGAACGCCCGCCGCCTGTTCACCGCCCATCACCGAGATCCGCGAATTCGGCCATGTCCACAGGAACCGCGGCTGATAAGCCCGACCGGCCATACCGTAATTACCAGCGCCAAATGACCCGCCCACCAGCATCGTGACCTTCGGCACCGAGGTCGTCGCCACCGCCGTCACCATCTTGGCCCCGTGCCGCGCGATGCCCTCGTTTTCATATTTCCGCCCGACCATGAACCCGGTGATGTTCTGCAGGAACACCAGCGGGATGCGACGCTGAGAACACAGCTCGACAAAATGCGCGCCCTTTTGCGCCGCCTCGGAAAACAGCACGCCGTTGTTGGCGATGATCCCAACCGGGCAGCCTTTAACATGAGCAAAGCCGGTTACCAGCGTTTCCCCGAAGCGCGGCTTGAACTCATCGAAGCGCGAGCCATCGACCAGCCGCGCAATCACCTCGCGGATGTCATAGGGCGTGCGCAGATCGGCAGGCACAACCCCGAGGATTTCCTCGGGGTCATAGGCCGGGTCCTCAGGGCTGGCCCAATCCACCGTCTGCGGTTTGCGCAGGTTCAGCGACCCTACGGCGCGGCGCGCCAAAGCTAGTGCGTGCGCATCATCCTCGGCCAGATAGTCCGCCACGCCGGACAGACGCGTGTGCACATCGCCGCCGCCCAGATCCTCGGCGCTGACCACCTCGCCCGTCGCGGCCTTGACCAGAGGTGGACCGGCCAGAAAGATCGTGCCCTGTTCCTTGACGATGATCGTCACATCCGACATCGCGGGCACATAGGCCCCACCTGCCGTGCACGACCCCATCACCACAGCGATCTGCGCAATCCCCTTGGCGCTCATCCGCGCCTGATTATAGAAGATGCGGCCAAAGTGGTCGCGATCTGGGAACACCTCATCCTGATTGGGCAGGTTCGCGCCGCCGCTGTCGACCAGATAGATGCAGGGCAGATGGTTTTCCTCGGCAATCTCCTGTGCCCGCAGGTGCTTTTTGACCGACATCGGATAGTATGTGCCGCCCTTCACGGTGGCATCGTTGCACACCACCATGACCTCACGCCCCTGCACCCGGCCAATGCCCGCGATCACCCCAGCACAGGGCGCGGCGTCGCCATACATCCTGTGCGCCGCCGTTGCGCCGATTTCCAGAAACGGCGACCCCGCGTCCAGCAGGTTCGCCACTCGGCGCCTGGGGAGCATCTTGCCCCGAGACACATGCCGCGCGCGAGATTTCTCACCACCGCCCATGCGGGCTGTTTCGGCAGCTGAGGAGATTTGCGCCAGCGCGTCGAGATGGGCGGTTCGGTTGGCCTTGAAGGCTTCGGACGTGGGCATCGCTTTGGATGTGAGTTTCATTCTATTCCCCTAGTGCCAGTCTCAATCGCGAGAAGTCGGGTTGGCCCTGCTTTGAAATGCGCCACGCATCAAATCTCGGGTTCGGATACTCTTCGTTTCTGACTTTGGAGCGTCCGTTCATCCAAACACTTCGGTTTCCGGTGTTTTTTCCGGAGGACGTGGTCACGCAATTCTCAATGAAATCCGCTGACGACATGAGCCACATTTCGTCGAGTCGTTCTGAATAAAACATAAAATAAAATCCATCTCGCTCTTCCGGATGGGATTGGCCAACACCGAACAAAGCGGAAGATCCAAATTTCACCTGATTGGAACGAGCTTTGATTTGCAAGTCGAGCTTTTGTCCCGCTTTGCCCCTGACGATCGCATCAATACCATCATCATCAACAAGCGGCACAAATACATCGAAGCCATCTTTTAACAGCAGACCGATAACCCAATACTCAATTCGCTTTCCAAAGGACGCGGAGTTTCTAAAGCTCATCGCCTCACCTCCGCCGCCGCCCGCGCCTTCAATTCCTTCCGAACAACCTTTCCCGTCACCGTCATCGGCAATTCCTCCAGAAACGCCACCTCGCGCGGATAGGAATACTGCGCCAGACGAGCCTTGACCCACTCCTGCAGCTCTGTGCCCAACGCTTCGACCCCCGGCTTCAACACCACATAGGCTTTGACGATCTCGGTCCGCAGCTTGTCGGGTTTGCCGACCACGCCCACGGTTGCCACCGCCGGGTGGGTCAGCAGGCAATCCTCGATCTCAGCTGGGCCGATCCGGTATCCGGCTGAGGTGATCACGTCGTCATCGCGCCCCACGAAGCGCAGGTACTCGCCCTCCCACACACCACGGTCGCCGGTGATCAGCCAGTCGCCGCGGAATTTCTGCGCGGTCTCCTCGGGTCGGTTCCAATATTCTAACAGCATCGAAGCCGAGCCACAGCGGATGGCCACGTCGCCCTCGTGATCGGTCGGATGGCCATCCTCGTCGATCACCGCTACCTCATGCCCCGGCACCGGTTTACCAATACAACCGGGGCGCACCGGGAAATCCTCGGCGCAAGAGGACACGACCATGTTGCATTCGGTCTGGCCGTAGAATTCGTTGATCGTCAAACCGAACGCCTGCTGCCCCCAGGCCAGCATTTCGGCCCCCAGAGGCTCACCGCCCGAGGCGACCGAGCGCAGGCCGGGGATGGCCTGATCCGCCGCTTTCAGCATCCGCAGCGCGGTGGGCGGAAAGAACACGTTGCGCACGCCGCCACGCGCGACCACATCGGCGCAGGCCTCGGGGGTGAATTTCTCAAGCCGCGCGGCGACCACGGGGATGCCTAGCGCCAGACCGGGCATCAGCACATCAAACAATCCCCCGATCCAAGCCCAGTCAGCGGGCGTCCACATGCAGTCACCGTCGCGCAGGTGGTTGTGACTGATCGAGACGCCCGGTAGATGCCCCGTCAGTACCCGATGCCCGTGCAGCGCGCCCTTAGGGCTGCCAGTGGTGCCCGAGGTATAGATCAGCACGGCAGGGTCTTCGGGGCCGGTATCAGCAAAGGACAATGGGTCGTTTGATGGCGCAATCTGATCCACCAGAATGGGCCGCGCCAGATTGGCCAGCAGCGCCGCACCCTCCTCATCCGTCAGCACAATCTGCACGCCCGAGTCGCCAATGCGCGAGGCCAGCGCATCCTGCTGGAACAGTTTGAACAAAGGCACGGATATCGCGCCCAGCTTCCAAATCGCTAGATGTGCCGCTGCGCACCAAGGGGATTGGCTTAGCAGAACCCCTATGCGATCGCCGGGCTTTACCTGCTGCGCAAGAACCCGGGCCAAACCATCCGTCATTTGTCGCAGCACCCCAAAACTGACACCCTGGCCTTCTGCGGCGGTGAGGTCGATGATTGCTGTTTGGTCGTCGGGTTGCGACAAGCATTGCAACGCCATGTTGAGGCGCTGAGGCACGTCCCACCCCCCTTCTGTCAGCAACCCAGGTATGCGCTCAGCGGGACGCATATTCATCATCCTTTGTTTTCAACGAAGTTACCCGGCGTCGCGAATTTTCGCGGGTCACAGAAATTTGACACAGATCAGAGTTTGCGCCCCGAAAGGCGGGCAAGAACGCCTCATCAACAAATTCAAAGGCTGTAAAATGACCAAAAAACTCGCCGCTTTGACCCTCTCCACTGCGCTTGTCGCGCTGGCCGCCCCCGCATTTGCCCAGAACCAGGGTGACTGGACCGTTGGTATCGGTGCCGGGTATCTGAACCCGAAATCCGACAACGGCACACTGGCCGGGCTGGATGCCGACATCGATTCCGACGTCAGCGCCATCTTCACTGTCGAGTACTTCATCCGTGACAATCTGGGCATTGAATTGCTCGCCGCAACGCCGTTCAACCACAACATCGCGCTTGGCGGCACCGATCTGGCCAGCACCAAGCACCTGCCGCCCACCCTGTCGCTGAACTACCACTTCGACACCGGCAGTGCGTGGAAACCCTATGTTGGTGCGGGTCTGAACTATACCATCTTCTTTGACGAGAAGACGCCGCTGGGCAATGGCGACCTGGACATCGACAACTCGTTCGGCGTCTCGCTGCAGGCCGGTATCGACTATCAGATCACCGAGAAAGGCGCCGTGCGCCTGAACGTGCGCTGGTTCGACATCGACTCGGACGTCAAACTGGATGGCGTCGACATTGGCGAAGCCGAAATCGATCCCTGGCTGGTTGGCGTATCCTACGTCCATCGCTTCTGATCCTTCAATTCCAACGCCCTGCAATCACCCGGATTGCGGGGCGTTTTTCTATCAGAGCATTTCGTTCATCATTTCCCGCCCGATCAGCATCCGACGGATTTCGCTGGTTCCCGCACCAATCTCCATCAGCTTCGCGTCACGGAATATCCGGCTGACCGCTGAATCCGACAGGAACCCGGCCCCTCCCATCGCCTGAACAGCCTGATGCGCCTGCGTCATCGCCTGCTCTGACGCGTAAAGACAGCACGCCGCAGCATCCTGACGAGTCACGTCACCCCGGTCACAGGCCTTGGCAACCTCGTACACATAGGCCCGCGCAGAGTTCATCGCGGTGTACATGTCGGCGATTTTGCCCTGCATCAACTGAAAGCTGCCGATGGGTTTGCCGAACTGTTTGCGCTCGGCCAGGTACGGCATGATTTCATCCAGACAGGCCGCGATGATCCCAATTCCGATCCCGGCTAGAACCACGCGTTCATAGTCCAGACCGGACATCAAAACGGCAACACCCTTGCCCTCTTCGCCCAACACGTTTTCGAAAGGCACCTCGACATTTTCGAAGATCAACTCGGCCGTGTTTGATCCGCGCATCCCCAGCTTGTCGAAATGGGGAGACGTCGAGAACCCCGTCATTTCCTTCTCGATCAGAAAGGCGGTAATCCCCTTCGATCCGGCCTCGGGGTCCGTCTTTGCATAGACGACCAGAGTGTCTGCATCCGGCCCGTTGGTGATCCAGTATTTGCTGCCATTCAACCGGTAGTGATCGTTGCGCTTTTCCGCGCGCAGCTTCATCGACACCACATCCGATCCGGCACCCGCCTCGGACATGGCAAGCGCCCCCACATGCTCGCCGGAAACCAGACGCGGCAGGTATTTCGCCTTTTGTTCATCGGTTCCGTTCAGCTTGATCTGATTGACGCACAGATTCGAATGCGCCCCGTAGGACAATGAAACAGAGGCCGACGCCCGCGCTACCTCTTCAACGGCGACAGTATGCGCCAGATAGGACATCCCCACCCCGCCATATTCCTCGGGCACCGTAATTCCCAGCAGCCCCAGATCACCCATCTCTCGCCATAGCGCATTTGGGAAGGCATTCGTGGCGTCAATCTCGGCGGCCATCGGCTTGACCCGCTCCTGAGCCCAGCGATGCACCGATTCCCGCAGGGCGTTTACATCCTCGCCCAGGTCAAACTGCATGGTAGCCGTGAACATCTGCGATTTCCTCCCCTCGCATTAATGAACGGTTGTTCAAATAACTATCAGCGAATCCTTTCAGCGTCAACGACGGCCTCACACAAACACAGCGCCGACCCGTCAGGGCGGCGCTGTGTTTACATAGAGAGTGCGCTGCAGGCGCACTCGATTGGATTACGACTGATAGACCGCGCCAACCTCGGCCCGGATAATCCGCGCAATCAGGCGGCAATCCTCCAGCGAGAATGTCAGCGGCACCCGCATATCCATGATCCCCGCCAGCACCCGGTCACTGGCGGGCAGAGGCGCGCTGTCGGCATAGCGCCAACTGTCATAGCGCGAGGTAAACCCGGTGGGCTCGGCTCCGCCGAACCACTTCAATTCGACCCCGCGCGCGGCGCAGCGGCGGATCACCTCGGCAATACGCTCGGGCGACCAGTCCAGCAGCAGGAACTGAATGGACGAGCCGACATAGGTCTCACCTTCGGGCCGTTCGACAATCGTCAGGCCCGGTGTGTCGCGCAGTCCTGCCTCGATCTCGGCATAGCGCTCGTTCCAACGCGAAACTTGCCGGTCCAGATCGCGTAGCTGAGGCCGCAGAATCGCTGCCCGCAGGTTATCCATCCGCCCGGAAACGTTGGGAGTGGTATATTTGATCCGCTCGAACACTTCCGGCCCCGGCGCGGCCAGATGACGTTCATAGAGCATATAGGATCCCGACAGCATCGTGGCCTTGGCCGCCAGTTCCTCATCATCGGTGACCAGCAAGCCGCCCTCGCCCGAATTCACATGCTTGTAGGTCTGGCAGGAATAGCACCCGATGGCCCCCTGCCGCCCTGACAATTGCCCGCGCCACGCTGCCCCCATGGTATGGGCACAATCCTCAATCACGGTCACGCCTGCGGCGTCGCACATCTGCATCAGCCGGTCCATGTCGCACAGATGCCCACGCATATGGCTGAGCATCAGCACTCGCGCCTGATCCAGCTTGGCTTCAAGATCGTCCAGATCAATCACCAACCCTTCGGTCACGCCCACGAACACCGGACGCGCCCCGACCGAGGCGATTGACCCCGGCACCGGCGCCAGCGTGAAAGCATTGGTCAGCACCGGATCGCCCGGCTGCACGCCGACTGCGCGCAGGGCGGTGGCCAGCGCATATCCGCCCGAGGATACCGCCAGACAGTATTTCGCCCCCATCTGCGCCGCGAATTCCTGCTCCAGCAGCGCGGTTTCACCCAGTTCTCCGGGCACCACGTTATATCGGTGCAACCGCCCATGGCGCAGTACAGCGAGCGCGGCCTCGACCGCCTCTTCGGGGATGGATTCCTGCTGGGTGAAGCTGCCAGTGAATATCTCGGTCATGGCTCTGTTCTGGTCCTCACGCCCGCTTGGGTCAAGAGACTAAGCCGCCGCACCGATCAACCCCTCGACCACGCGGGGCAGATCATCGAAATGATGCAGCAACGCCTCGGGCTCCAGCGCGGCCATATCGTCACCAGAAGGGCCGAATGTAACCAGAACCGAAGGCACGCCCGCCGCCTTTGCCGTATTCCGGTCAGTATCGGAGTCGCCGATCAGAACACACAGGTCTGGATGGCCACCTGCCCGCCGCGCTGCCTCACGCAACGGTTCGGGGTCGGGTTTGCGCACAGGCAACGTATCCGCCCCGACCAGAGCGGCGAACTGATCCCGCACTCCCATCTGTGACAGCAACTGATGCGCCAGCGCCTCGGGCTTGTTGGTGCAGATGCCCACGCCGTAACCGGCCGCTTTCAGCGCCTCGACCGCGTCCAACGCGCCGGGATAGAAGGTGGTATGGGTGTCGATGGCCTGCGCATAGGCCTCCAGCAACATCGGGTAATAGTCCGAAATGGTCTGCTCTTCGAATGCTCCAACGCGCTTCAACCCGTGGGTCAACATCATCCGGCCACCCCGCAGCGCGACGCCCGCGTCCTGCCCGTGGATCAGCACGTCGCCATGGCCCATATGACGAAAGCAATGGTTCGCGGCCTCTAGCAGATCGCCGGATGTATCCGCCAAAGTTCCATCCAGATCGAAGATTACGGTACGCATAAAGCCTCCTGCCTCGGCGGGTTTTCGCCACGTCGTGTTGCAAACGGCAATCTAGTTTGATGCCCGAACCGCTTGCGCCTTTGCCCTCAGCGGATAAAACGGTCGCCAACAAAACACAAAGAGAAAACGAATTCATGAGCACCGCCCTTGTCATCCTTGCCGCCGGAAAAGGCACCCGGATGAATTCGGATATCCCCAAAGTTCTGCATCCCATCGCGCAAACCCCGATGCTGGTCCATGCCATGCGTGCCGGGGCCGTGCTGTCGCCCGAACGCACCGTGATCGTCACCGGCCATGGGTCCGAGGCCGTCGCCAAAGTCGCCACAGCCGAGGATGAGACCGCGCAGATCGCCGAGCAGGAAGAGCAGTTGGGCACCGCCCATGCCGTCGCCCAGGCCCGCCCCGCGCTGGAGGGGTTCGAAGGCGACGTGGTTATCCTTTACGGTGACACGCCGTTTCTGCAGCCCGACACGCTGGAACGGATGATCGAGGCACGCGCACAGAATGATTTGGTCATTCTGGGGTTCGAGGCCGCCGATCCCGCTCGCTACGGCCGCCTTGTCATGCAGGGCGACACGCTGGAACGGATCGTTGAATACAAGGATGCCTCGGATGAGGAACGCGCGATAAGCTTCTGCAATTCTGGACTTTTGGCCTGTGACGCGCAGACGTTGTTTTCGCTGATTGACGCGGTGGGCAATGACAACGCGTCCGAGGAATACTACCTGACCGACGTGGTCGAGATCGCCCGCAGCCGGGATCTGAAAGTCACCGCCGTTGCCTGTGACGAGGCGCAGACGCTGGGTGTGAATTCACGTGCGGATCTGGCGGCCGCCGATGATGTCTTCCAAGTTCGTGCCCGCGCTGAGCTTCTGGATCTGGGCGTCACGCTGATGGCCCCCGAAACCGTTTATCTGGCCGCCGATACGATCATTGGGCGGGACACGGTGATCGAGCCCAACGTGGTCTTCGGCCCCGGCGTAACCGTCGAAAGTGGCGCGACGATCCGCGCGTTTTCGCATCTGGAAGGCTGCCATGTCAGCCGCGGAGCTATCGTCGGCCCCTACGCCCGCCTGCGCCCCGGCGCGGAACTGGCCGAGAACACACACATCGGAAATTTCGTCGAAATCAAGAATGCCGAGATCGCCGAAGGGGCTAAGGTCAATCATCTTAGCTATATCGGGGATGCCTCCGTTGGCGCCGCAACAAATATCGGAGCGGGTACGATCACCTGTAACTATGACGGGGTGATGAAGCACAAGACGACGATTGGTGAGAATGTCTTCATTGGATCAAACACCATGCTGGTTGCCCCAGTGACCGTGGGTGACGGGGCGATGACGGCGACCGGCACGGTGGTCACGCGCAACGTGGAACCAGACGCACTAGCCGTGGCGCGCGCCAAGCAGGACAACAAACCCGGCTATGCACGCAAACTTTTTGAAATGCTCAAGGCGAAGAAGGCTCGCCGCGATAAAGGAGCCTGACCCATGTGTGGTATCGTAGGCGTATTGGGCGAACACGAGGTCGCCCCCATTCTGGTCGAGGCGCTGAAGCGCCTTGAATATCGCGGTTATGACAGCGCCGGGATTGCGACCGTGAACAACGGCGCGTTGGGACGCAGACGGGCCGTGGGCAAGCTGGTGAACCTCAGCGATTTGCTGGTACATGACCCTTTGCCCGGTAAATCGGGTATCGGCCATACCCGCTGGGCCACCCATGGCGTGCCCTCGGTCACGAATGCGCACCCGCATCAGGCGGGCCCCGTGGCCGTGGTGCATAACGGGATCGTCGAGAACTACCGCGAGCTACGGGCTGAGCTGGCCGAGCATGGAGTGGGTTTCGTAACCGAAACCGACACCGAAACCGTGGCTCTGATGGCCGAACACTACCTGAATACGGGCCTGTCGCCGGTTGACGCCGCATTCAAAACCATCGAGCGCCTACAGGGTGCCTTTGCACTGGCATTCCTGTTTGATGGGCAAGATGACCTGATCGTCGCGGCGCGAAAGGGCTCGCCGCTGGCCATCGGGCACGGGGATGGCGAGATGTTTGTAGGTTCGGACGCCATCGCGCTGGCCCCGCTGACCGACCGTATCACCTATCTTGAAGAAGGTGACCGCGCCGTGCTGACCCGCACCTCGCTGGAGATCCGCAACGAAGCCGGTGAATTGGTCAATCGTGAGCTCCGCCAGATAAAGATCGACCAATCCCGCGCCGACAAGGGCGGGCACAAGCATTTCATGGCCAAAGAAATTGCCGAGCAACCCGTCGTCGTGGCCGAGGCGATCCGATCCTATCTGCGCACCGGCGGGGACGAGATCACCCTGCCCGGCAATTTGGATTTCACCAAGCTGGACCGCCTGACCATGGTCGCCTGCGGCACCGCTTTCTACGCCTGCCTGACCGCGAAATACTGGTTTGAACAACTGGCGCAAATCCCTGTCGAGGTCGATATCGCCAGCGAGTTCCGTTATCGCGAACCGCCCATTCCCGGTCGCACAGCAGCGCTGTTCGTCAGCCAGTCGGGCGAAACCGCCGACACGCTGGCCGCGCTGCGCTATTGCGAGGGCAAGGCCGACAAGATCGTCTCGGTGGTCAATGTTCCCGAAAGTTCGATCGCGCGGGAAAGCGATATTGCTCTGCCGATCCATGCGGGGGTTGAGATCGGCGTCGCCTCGACCAAAGCCTTCACCTGCCAGCTGAGCGTGTTGCTGATGCTGGCGCTGAAAGCGGCCGCTGATCGCGGCACTCTGACTCCCGAGGAACTGACCGATCACGCCGCCGCCTTGCGTGGCCTACCATCTGTGCTGAACACTGCGCTGGAGCAAAACGATGCCATTCGCGCCGCTGCCCAACGCCTGTCCGAGGCGCGCGACGTTCTGTTTCTGGGTCGCGGCCTAATGTTCCCATTGGCAATGGAAGGCGCGTTGAAACTGAAAGAAATCAGCTATATACACGCCGAAGGTTATGCATCAGGTGAGCTGAAACATGGGCCCATCGCCTTGATCGACAAGCATATGCCTGTGGTGGTGATGGCCCCGCGCGATGCGGTTTTCGACAAGACGGTGTCGAACATGCAAGAGGTCATGGCGCGCAAAGGTAAAGTCATCCTCGTTTCCGACGATGACGGCATCGCCGAGGCCAAAGACGGGGTGCAAAGCACCATTCGAATGCCGCATATCCACCCGAGCCTTGCGCCCATCCTCTATTCGGTTCCGGCGCAACTACTGGCCTATCACACAGCCGTGGCAAAGGGGACGGATGTGGACCAGCCGCGCAATCTGGCGAAGTCCGTCACCGTCGAATGATGCAAGCCGCCGCATATCTGGACCAGATCAAAACATTTTCGGACACTGAGCGCGCGCAGCAGGCCGCCGCCTATCACAAGGCGGACCGTCCCTATCTGGGCGTGCCCAATCCGGTTCTGAATGATTTGGCCAAAAGCTGGCGACAAGAACTGGATGTGTCGGATCGCGTCGCTCTGGCAGATGCGCTTTGGCAGACGAATATTCACGAAGCCCGTATTGCTGCCGCGAAATTACTTACACAAGCGCGCATCCGATCAGACGACGCGGTTTGGGACTTGCTGCAAAGCTGGTTGCCCGACTTCGACGCATGGGCGATCGCCGATCATGCTTGCATGGCGATGCAAAAACGCCTTTCCGCAGAGCCATCCCGGCTGGATCAGGTCGAAGCATGGACGACCTCCGAGCATATGTGGACGCGCCGCGCGGTTTTGGTGGCCACTTTGCCATGGACCAAGCAAAACCACCCCAAAGTAGATGATCTGCACCGCCGCGACCGCATTTTGAAATGGGCCGCAGGCTATGTCCCGGATCGGGAGTGGTTCATACAAAAGGCAATCGCATGGTGGTTGCGTGATCTGTCGAAACACGATGCACCCAGGGTCGTTGCCTTTCTGGATGCGCACGGAGAAGCAATGAAGCCCTTTGCCCGTCGCGAAGCGGGGAAATACCTCAGGGGTCAGTTGGAATAGACTTCCAACTCGACTAACTCGTCAAACGGCAGCAACAAAGCTCGCATGGCATCCAGAGACAACTGGCTGCCCCCACCTTCCGGTCCCGGTGAGGGAACCAGAGTGATATAGGCTTGTGCCCCGGTGCGTGGAACGACCACCCGTCCGGTAAACTCGGTATCGACCAGAGGTGTGCGCAACCACCGGCCCGGCGTAGTCGGATCGCCTAAACTGGCAATGGTCGTTTTCGCCCCAAGCCATCCAGCGGCAGTCGCGGGCAAAGGCTCGTCGTCGGCTGCTGCCTCTTCGACTTGGGTTTCATCTGCCGAAACGGGTTCAGGCTGGGCAGTGGCATCGCCACGCTTCAACAAACGATCGGACGTCGACCGAACCGTCTCGCATCCTGCCAGGAAAACACAGAAAACCAAAAGTGCATATTTCATCCCTGAACCCTATCGTCCTGCGCGCATCTGCACCAGCGCAAAGCGCAGTTCGCCCTTGCCGCAGGCCCTGCGCCGCTTTAGTTAAGAACCATGACAGCTCCACTTATCGACCCGTTCGCTCGTGCCATCACTTACCTCCGCGTTTCCGTCACGGATCGCTGTGATTTCCGCTGCGTATACTGCATGTCCGAGGACATGAAATTCCTACCCAAAAAAGACTTGCTCACGCTCGAAGAATTGGATCGCATGTGTTCGACCTTCGTGAACTTGGGGGTTGAGAAATTGCGCATCACCGGGGGTGAGCCGCTTGTACGCCGCAACATCATGACGTTTTTCAACGCCATGACCCGCCATCTGGATAGCGGAGCGCTGAAGGAGCTGACCCTGACCACAAATGGCTCGCAGCTGCATCGCTTCTCGGAAGACCTCTATGCTGCGGGCGTGCGCCGGGTGAATATCTCGTTGGATACGCTGGACGAAGACAAGTTCGCGCAGATCACTCGCTGGGGACGCCTCAAACAGGTGCTGAACGGCATTGATGCCGCGCAAAAGGCCGGGCTGCGGATCAAGATCAACGCTGTGGCCCTGAAGGGCTTCAACGAGGAAGAACTGCCGACCATTACAAAATGGTGCGCCGAGCGCGATATGGACCTGACATGGATTGAGGTCATGCCGATGGGCGATATCGGCAACGAAGACCGCCTGGATCAGTACTGGTCCCTGAAAGACGTGCGCAAGGAATACGAAAACCACTATACCGTGACTGATCTTGCCGAACGCACCGGCGGACCCGCTCGCTATGTGCGGCTGGAAGAAACGGATCAAAAAATCGGCTTTATCACGCCCATGTCGCATAACTTCTGCGAAAGCTGCAACCGCGTGCGCCTGACCTGTACCGGCGAGCTGTTTATGTGCCTTGGACAAGAAGATATGGCGGACCTGCGCGGCGCTTTGCGTGACCATCCGGACACCGAGCAACCACTTGAAGAGGCGATCCGCACAGCGATCAACCTCAAACCCAAAGGGCACGACTTCGACTACTCCCGCCAGGCGGTGGACGGCAAGATGAGCCGCCACATGAGCCATACCGGCGGCTGACGTGCCTGCCCCTGTTGACCGACCGACACTGCTCTACCACCTGTATTGCAGCCTGACAGCAGTTGCGGCACCGTTTGTCTGGCGGGCAGTTCGCAAAAAGCTGCTTGCTGCTGACGTTCCTACACTTCGTCAGCATGAACGCCTCGGCCATGCCAGCCAGCGACGGCCAAGGGGGCAACTCATTTGGTTCCACGCCGCAAGTGTGGGTGAGACTTTGTCGGTCATCAGCCTCATAAAACGCTTAGGCGAACGACTGCCAAGCGCCGAGTTTCTGATCACTTCGGGCACGCCAACTTCGGCTTCGTTGATTGAAAAGCGGATGCCGCCCCGCACGCGTCACCAATACCCCCCGCTTGACGCCGGCGGCCCAGTGAAGCGTTTTCTTAACCATTGGCGCCCCGATGCGGGCATCTTTGTCGAAAGCGAGATCTGGCCACAACTGATAATCGAGGCTGGAAAACGCGAAACCCCACTGGCCCTTCTGAATGCGCGTCTTTCAGACAAATCAGTAGCAGGTTGGAAAAAGCGGCCTAAAACAGCGCGATTCATTCTGAATCACTTCCGCCTTTTCCTGACCCAGAATGATCGGACTGCGCAAAACCTGATCCAGATGGGCGCGCCGGAAACACGCGTGCAACCCGGAACCAACCTCAAAGCGATGTCCGACCCGCTGCCGGTAGATCAAGCAACCCTGGGCGATATGAAAACCCAGATCGCTGACCGCCCCGTCTGGATTGCCAGCTCCACCCATGCCGGCGAAGAAGAGACCGTTCTGGCCGCCCATGCCGAATTGTTGAAACACTGGCCCGATCTGATTCTGCTGCTGATTCCCCGCCATCCCGAACGCCGCGGCGACGTTGCTGAGCTGATCGACCAGGCCGGACAAAAAGCCGCCTTTCGGTCCGCTAATGACCAGATCACCCCCGAAACTCAGGTCTATGTGGCCGACACGCTGGGCGAAACCGGCACATGGTACGCGCTCTGCCCCATCGTCTTTCTGGGCGGCTCGCTGCGCGAGATCGGAGGCCACAACCCGTTCGAACCCGCACAGGCGGGCGCTGCCGTGATCACCGGCCCTGGCTATTTCAACTTCGCGGAAACCTTCGCCCCCCTGATCGAAACTGGCGGCGCGATACAGGTCCAGTCCGCACCCGACCTGACCGCAGCCGTCTCCGAATGGCTGTCCGATCCGACTGCACTGACCACCGCCCGTAAGGCCGCGCAATCTTGCGTCAACACCCAGAAAAATGCGCTGAGCGCTATCGTTGACACTCTCTGCGATCAACTTGAACTGGGCGCGCAGGATCCCTCTTCATCTGGCTAAAAATATCTCGGGGAGCGCGAGGGGCTGGCCCCTCGCTGCCGCAAACGGTCAAGCCGCTGGCATCCTCTGTTCAACGATTTCTGCCCACCAGCTGCATCCGGCTGGGATCGCCTCGTCATTGAAGTTGTATTCCGGGTGGTGCACCGCAGCAGTGTCGCCGTTGCCCACCAAAATATACGCCCCCGGACGCTCTTCGAGCATGAAGGCGAAGTCTTCTCCGCCCATAATCAAGGGTGCGTCATCGCAGTCGCCAGAAACCGACCGTGCGACCTCGGCAGCAAAATCCGTCTGCTCATCACTGTTAACCATCACCGGATATCCCCGGTAATAGGTCACGTCTACAGCCCCGCCAAAGGTCGCAGCGACCCCGTTACAAATCTCGCCAATCCGTTTTTCCGCCAGATCGCGCATGTCAGCACTCATCGTGCGCACTGTACCGCGCAGTTTGACCGTTTGCGGGATCACGTTGAAGGCGGTCGAAGAAGTTTCAAACGAGGTAACCGACACCACCACCTGATCAACCGGATCTGCATTGCGCGCCGCAATCGTCTGCAGCGCCAAGACCGCCTGCGCGGCCATAACAGTCGTGTCCACGGTCTCATGCGGTTTAGCTGCGTGGCCACCCTTGCCTTCAAAAACGATATCGAACTGATCCGTCGCAGCAAAAAACGCGCCCGGGCGAATGGAGAAGCTGCCCACAGGGCGACCGGGCCAGTTGTGCATCCCATAGACCTCTTGAATGCCCCAACGGTCCATCATCCCGTCTTCGCACATCTCGCGACCGCCGCCGCCGCCTTCTTCAGCGGGCTGGAAGATCACCACGACAGTACCATCGAAATTGCGCGTTTCGGACAGGTATTTGGCCGCGCCCAACAGCATCGCCGTATGTCCATCATGACCACAAGCATGCATTGCGCCCTCGGTCTTCGAGGCATAGTCAAGCCCAGTTGCCTCAAGGATCGGCAAAGCGTCCATGTCAGCGCGCAACCCGATGACCTTGCCCTTGGTATCCGCTTTGCCCTTGATCACACCGACAACACCGGTCCGGCCGATCCCGGTCACAACCTCATCGCAACCGAATTCAGCCAGTTTTTCAGCGACCAATGCACTGGTCCGATGAGTTTCGAACAGGATCTCAGGATGCTGGTGGATATCCCGCCGCCATTCGGTGATTTCACTTTGCAATTCGGCGAAGCGGTTTTTGATCGGCATGTGTTTCTCCCGGTTCAGTTATTCATTGTGCTGGCGGGACGCAAGGCCCCTGACAACAAGACGATCAGCACCGCCAGCGGTAGCAGAGCAGTAAACGCCAGACGCAATGTAAGCATCTCTGCCAAAAACCCAATAAGCGGAGGGCCAATGAGCAACCCGCCATAGCCCAGCGTTGCCACACTTGCGATGGCTTGCCCGGGCGGCACGTCAGGGTCGTTGGCTGCTCGACTGAAAGCCAATGGCATGATCACCGCATATCCAATCCCCATCAAGGCGAATCCAGACAGCGCTATTGCAGCCTCGGAGGCGGTCACAACTCCTAGCACCCCTAGTGCCGCGCATATCCCGCCAAATCGAGCTGTAGCGGCTGGACCAAAACGTGAAATGACGACCCCTCCGGCCAGACGAAAGGCGACCATCGTCACCGAGAACACGGCGTATCCCAAGGCTGCAACACTTTCGGTAGCGCCTGTCACATCCCGTAGGAATATCGCGCTCCAATCCGCCACTGCTCCCTCGCCCAATGCGCCACACAACGCCGTAAAGCCGACCAGAACCAATGCCCCGGATGGCAGCGCAAAGACCTTACCACTTGAGCTTTCGGTACGACGTGACGTCCAACGCACCATGGACAACGCCAAAGCCAACCCCACAACAACACCCCCCGCCAACAGGAAGTGTTGCATAACCGTCAACTCAAGTTGAACCGCTCCGTAGCCACTGAGCGCACCAAGACCTGCGCCCAGACTCCACATCGCGTGAAACGAAGACATCACAGGTTTGTCGTAAGCCTGCTCGACCTCGGCGGCCCAGGCGTTCATGGCAACATCCATCGACCCGTGAAACGCGCCGAAGACAAACAGAAATGCCGCTAGTGACCAGAAGCCATTCGCAAAGGCCAACAGGATCAGCGACAGCGTATACAAAACGGCAATCACCCTCGTGATTGCCACCGCACCGAACCTGTCGGTCAGTCGGCCTGTCACGGGAAAGGAACACACCGCCCCCGCAGCCATGAATAACAGGCCAAGCCCCAATGCCTCATGCGTGAGGTCCAGCCGGTCCCGCACGGCAGGAATACGAGAGGCCCAGATGCCAAACAAAGCACCGTTCAGAATGAACATGGCGGCAACGGCCCGCCAAGCGGTTACGATGCCAATCACGCAATCCCCTTTCCGCAGTTCAACCCCGCCAGTACTACAGGCGTGGGACGGATTGGCAATCGGCGACTATTCCAACCGCTTGCGGATCCTTCGCACAGCCACCCAGACTGCCAGAACAACTGGAACGGTCACTGCAGCTGTCAGCATCCCCTTGCTGATCCCGGCCTTGGTCAATGGGTACAAAAGATAGCTGGCCAGCGACACGGCGTAATAACTGATGGCAACAACCGACAAGCCCTCGACCGTGTGTTGTAACCGCAGGGCCAGATCGGCGCGGCGGTCCATGCTTTCCAGCAACGCCTGATTCTGCGCGCTTCGTTCGACATCCACACGGGTTCGCAACAACTCCCCTGCACGAATGGCCCGATCGGACAGAGCTTGCAGACGACGTTCGGTGGACTTCACAGTACGCATTGCGGGATCGTAGCGACGCATCATGAAATCGGCAAAGCTCTGGCGGCCCTCGAACCGTTCCTCGCGCAAAACCTCGATCCGCTGGTTTACAATGGCTTCATATGCCCCAGTCGCACCAAACCGAAACGAACATTGCGCCGAAAGAGTTTCAAGCTGGGTCGAGGTGTGCAGCAGATCGGGCAACAACTCATCCGGATGGGCTGAGTTGTCTGTCATTTGCCGCATCAACCTTGTCAGTTTCCCGTCCAGTTCGCCAATGCGAGGCGTCAGTTCCTTGACCCGGGCAAATCCCAACATCGACATTGCCTTGTAGGTCTCGATCTCACACATACGCTGAATGATGCGCCCTATCCTGCGTTGACCCGTACCTTTCGAGATAAACAACGCGAATCTCATATGCCCGGCTGGATCGATGCGAAAATCGCTGGCGCAAATGGCGGTATTGTCCAGCATACGAGATACCGCAAGGCTCTCGGGCTCGAACCAATCCGCCAAAGCAGATTTCACCGTACCATCATCCGCACGGTCAATCACACGGATCATCGCCGACGTCACACGCTGACCGGGGCTGGCGGCCAGCCAGTCCTGCGGGAATACTTCAAAATCAGCGGGGTTAAACGGGCGGTCACTGACATTCTGCGTGATCGCAGTATAGGTGACAAATTCCGTGTGCTGCTCCCACTTCAGCCAATGACGGCCGATTTGCCCGGCAAAATGCGTAGCAGCGGGCTGCGGGTGCTGTGCACCGTGGCGGTCCAGCAAATTCACAAGATGCGCCATATCCTCTTGGCGATCCCGCCCGACAGCGACTTCCGATTTCTTGATCGCCAGAAACGCGACCGTGCACGGACTGTTCGCCACAGGAAATGGTCGGGCGTGCAGCTCATTGGCCAATGCGTATCGCAGTGGATGGTCGTCAATCGGTGTCATTTAGGGCTCCGTCTCATCCGACGCACTATACGACACAATTTTCCAACATCAATTATCTTTTTATTTCATATACTTACGTGAATGCAATGGTATACACTGGACCTATCTCATTGATTTGGTTGCCACAGCTCAATGGGATTGCCTTCAGGATCGTGGATCCGGGCAAAAAGCCCCACCTCACTGTTCCATTCCGGGTTGGTCTCAACCGCGATTCCCGCGCCCTCCAACTGGGCCGTCATTGCGGCCAGGTCATCGACCCTAAAGTTGATCATCCACTGTTGCTCAAGCCTGCCAAAATACTCGGTTTCCTGCGCGAATGGCGCAAAAACAGTAAAGCCTTCACGCTGTTTCCACGGCAGAGGGTTAAGCTGGTTTACGCCCAGATGCTTTTCGTACCATGCGGCCAAAGCTTTGGGGTTTTCGGCACGAAAAAACACACCGCCAATTCCGTTTACAGTCTCCATAGGGTACCTCCTGCTTTTCAACCTACCGCGAAACGCGGAAAGGCGCCCGTTTGGGCGCCTTTTTGTGTTTCGTGTGCTTTGGATCAGTCGATCATGGG